>NZ_JAPSHI010000008.1:0-156605 GCF_031180005.1 Paenarthrobacter sp.
TTCGGCGACCGTCCCGAGCGCGGACCGCGGAACTTTGGCGGTGACCGCAACGAACGCGGCGGTTCGTGGGAAGAACGTCCGGCCCGGGTCCCCAACGCCAAGGACATCCGCAGCGCCAACCGCCCTGACCGCGAACGCTCGCCTGAAATTGACGAGGATGTCACGGGCAAGGAACTCGACCGTGCTACTGGGCACCAGATCAAGACCCTTGAGGAGCAGAGCGCTGGCTGGGTCGCAAAGCACCTGGTCATGGCTGGCCGCCTGATCGACATTGAACCCGAGCTCGCGTTCCAGCACGCCTTGGCCGCAAGCCGCCGCGGCGGTCGCCTGTCGGCCGTCCGTGAAGCTGTTGGCCTCACGGCTTACGCCGCTGGTCACTACGGTGAGGCACTGCGCGAATTCCGTACGTACCGCCGCATCAGTGGATCCAACGTGCATTTGCCGGTGATGGCTGACTGCGAGCGTGGCCTTGGCCGCCCCGATCGCGCCCTTGACATGGTGCGCTCTCCGGAAGCCCAGGACCTGGACGCTCCGGGCAAGGTTGAGCTAGCCATCGTGGCGTCAGGAGCCCGTGCGGACCTCAAGCAGTTTGATGCGGCGGTCAGTGAGCTTGAGATCCCCCAGTTGGACATCAACCGGGCGTTCTCCTACAGCCCCCGCCTCTTCCGCGCATACGCTGAAGCTCTCAGCGCGGTGGGTCGCACCGAGGAAGCGGATAAGTGGGCCCGGCAGGCGCTCGTAGCTGAGAACGCTTTGGGTGTGGGCGACTTCGCCGAACCCGAAATTTTGGACCTGGGCTGGGACGAGCAGGAAGAAGCAGCTGCGCGTAAGCCGCGCTTCGAGAAGCCAGCCCCGGACGCCGACGTCGTGAAGCCTGAAACGGAGACGGTCATAGTTGAGGCCGCAGCCGCTGATGTTGAGCATGATGACATTGAGCTTGATGATGTCGAGTCGGATTACTTCGAATCCGATGACGCGGAATCTGACATCGATTCAGCGGACGAAGAAGCAGAAGCAAAAGACGAAGATACCGAGAACGAGGGCTCCGACTCCCAGCATGGCTGATTCACTGATCTCATCGTTTGATGCTGTCCTTTCGGATCTGGATGGAGTGGTTTATGCAGGACCGCACGCCATTCCCGGGGCTGTGGAGTCATTGCAGCGTCTTGAAACCGTAGGCGTTGGGCTGGGTTACGTGACAAACAATGCCTCCCGCACCCCTGCCCAGGTCGCGGCGCATCTGCGTGAGCTCGGTGCGCCGGCTGAGGACCATCAAGTGGTCAGTTCCTCCCAGGCAGCGGGGGAGCTTCTGGCTTCCATGCTGCCTGCGGGGGCGCACGTCCTCATTACTGGCAGTGCGGCCTTGGCCCATGAGATCGAATTGGTTGGACTTAAGCCGGTGCACAGTGCCGCCGAATCCCCGGTGGCGGTGGTCCAGGGGTTCAACCCGGAGATTGGGTGGAAGGATCTGGCGGAGGCGTCATATGTCGTAGCCGGGGGTGCCATGTGGTTTGCCACCAACACGGACATGTCTATCCCGCAGGCCCGCGGCATGGCACCGGGTAATGGAACGCTGGTTGCCGCGGTGGCGGCTGCCACGGGTAAGACGCCGTTGGTGGCAGGCAAGCCCGAAGCGCCCCTTTTCCACGCGGCAGCAAAACGGCTAAACGCCGATCGTCCGCTGGTTGTGGGCGACCGGTTGGACACGGACATCCTGGGTGGCAACCGCGCAGGATTTGCGACGGCGGCCGTCCTCACCGGTGTGGACACCACCTACACCATCATTGCGGCGCGGACTGACGAACGTCCGGATTACCTGCTGGCAGACCTGGAAGGCCTTTATGCGCCATATCCGGAGGTTGTCAGCGACGGTGGCACGTTCCGTTGCGGTGCGGCGACTGCAGTTGCCGCGGATGCGACCGTTACAGTTACGGGTGACGAGAGTGACCTCGACGCGTGGCGTGCGGCGTGCGCTGCCTGGTGGACAGCGGTACCCGACACGGACGTGGCAAATGCGCCGCAGATGGAATGGCGAAATCACTAAACTGGTGCGATGACCGAGCCCCAACACTCAGAGCCCCAACACTCCGAGCTGGAACCTGCAGAACCGGAGCGACCTGCAGTCCAGTGGCCCGACGCTGCAAGCCCCACGGGGGATTCGCTGGTGGACAGGGCTCTCGTCCCGCTCAGTGACGTCGCGAATGCGCCCGTACCGGGTCATGGGGAGCTTTACGCCGGCGTCCATGACGCTTTGTTGGAAGCCTTGGACGCCGAACCCGGACTTCCGGCAGTCCCTAAAAGCACCCCCAGCGATCCCCGCCCGGAAGGCGACAGCTAACGCATGCCAAGACTTGATCAGGAACTCGTCACCCGTGGGCTGGCGAGGTCCCGTACCCATGCCGCCAAGCTCATCAGTGACGGCAAGGTCAGCTCGGGCGGCAACGTCCTCATCAAAGCCGCCCACCAAGTGGATGCTACGACGGAGTTGGATGTCGAGTCCCACCTTGAGGACATCTACGTCAGTCGCGCAGGGCATAAGCTGGCCGGCGCGCTGAAGGCGTTTCCCGCCGTCGTGGTTTCCGGAAAGCGGTGCCTCGACGCCGGCGCCTCCACGGGTGGTTTTACTGACGTCCTGCTACGGCAAGGAGCCGCCGAAGTAGTGGCTGTGGATGTGGGGCACGGTCAGCTGGTCACGCACCTTCGGGAGCATCCCAAGGTTGAGGTCCACGAAGGCCTCAACGTCAGGTATATGACCCCGGAGGAGATTGGTGGCCCGGCACAACTGACGGTGGCTGACCTGTCCTTCATCTCGCTGACGCTGGTCCTGTGGCCGCTTGCGCAGTGCACCGAGCCGGGCGGCGATTTGGTGCTTATGGTCAAACCGCAGTTTGAGGTTGGCAAGGAGCGTCTGAGCCGAACCGGAGTGGTGTCTTCGGAGAATGAACGACGGCGGGCGGTCGCCCAAGTGGCCCGCGCAGCAGTGGATGCAGGCCTTGAACTTCAAGACCTGGCAGCCAGTCCGCTTCCGGGGCAGGACGGAAATGTTGAATACTTCCTGTGGATGACGCGCAGGATGTCCTCGGTGTTGCCTAAGATCGAAGAGCGGGACGAGGACGTTGCTGCGTTGATCAAGAAACTCTGGCCGAACCACTAGAAAGCAGATCCGATGAGCAGGCGTGTACTTGTCCTTGCCCACACCGGGCGGGAGGAATCGCTCCGCGCAGCGTGGGATGCCTGTACGCAACTGCATGCCTCTGGTCTGGTTCCCGTGCTGCAGAAGTCCGAACTTGCAGATATCGAACGCTTCTTTGGTGCCCTCGATACGCCCATCGAGATCCTCAACGATCACGTCAACCTGGAGGACGTGGAGCTGGTGATGGTCCTGGGCGGCGATGGCACCATTCTCCGCGCAGCTGAGCTGGTCCGTGAAGTCGATGTCCCGCTGCTGGGCGTCAACCTGGGGCACGTGGGATTCCTGGCGGAAAGTGAACGGGCCGATCTCGCCCAGACCGTGGAGTGGATAGCCAGCCGTCAGTACACGGTGGAAGAACGCATGACCATCGATGTGCAGGTGTGGGTCAAGGGCCAGAAGATCTGGCACACGTGGGCTTTGAACGAGGCTGCCATTGAGAAGGCCAACCGTGAACGCATGCTGGAGGTTGTCACCGAGGTTGACGAGCGTCCTCTGACGTCGTTCGGCTGTGATGGTGTTGTCCTCGCGACGCCCACGGGTTCCACGGCCTACGCTTTTTCTTCAGGTGGCCCCGTTGTGTGGCCCGAGGTTGAAGCTTTGGTCATCGTTCCGATCAGTGCTCACGCACTTTTTGCCAAGCCACTGGTGGTGTCACCTCGTTCCAAGTTGGCGGTCGAAATCATGAACCGGACAGACGCCTTGGGGGTCCTCTGGTGCGATGGCCGACGGTCCGTGGATCTCCCGCCGGGAGCGCGCGTTGAAGTGACACGCTCGGCAACCCCGGTGCGGCTGGCACGGACACACAAGACACCGTTCTCGGCCCGGCTTGTCCGCAAGTTCCAGCTTCCCATCCACGGCTGGCGCGGCCCGGCCCCTCGGAGTGGCGAGGTACACACCGGTCCCATCCCTGTCATCCGTACACTGTCACCGGCTCCCTTGCCCAGCCCCCGGGACTCCGGAACGTCCCCGGACCTGGGGCACGGTGAGCCATCAGACCCCACGAATGCGAAGTGAAACATGCTCGAAGAACTCCGAATCCGTGACCTCGGCGTCATAACCGACGCCGCCCTGCCGCTGGGCCCCGGACTCAGCGTCGTCACCGGCGAAACCGGTGCAGGCAAGACCATGGTGGTGACCGCCGTCGGACTCCTTCTTGGTGCCCGCTCGGACGCCGGTGCCGTTCGGAGCGGCGCCAAATCCGCGTCGGCGGAAGCCGTGCTGAAGCTCCATCCCGCCCACAGTGCGGTGGAACGCGCCAAGGAGGCCGGCGGGGAGGCGGAAGAGTTCGACGGCGTAGCTGAGCTCCTGCTGGCCCGCACCGTGGGTGCCGACGGGCGTAGCCGGGCTTATGTTGGCGGACGTGCGGCACCGGTGGGTGTTTTGGCTGAGTTGGGCGAGAGCCTGGTGGTGGTCCACGGTCAGTCAGACCAGATTCGGCTCAAGAGCGCCACTGCTCAGCGGCACGCCTTGGATAGGTTTGCCGGAGCACCCCTCGCCAAGACGCTGGGGGAGTATCAGGAACTGTTCAACCACTGGAAGGCCATCCAGTCCGAACTCGAAACACTTCGCAGCGAAGCCCGCGAGCGTTTGCGGGAGGCTGAATCCCTGGACGCGGCCCTCAAGGAAATCGATGAGGTGGATCCGCAGCCCGGTGAGGACGAAACACTAAAGGCCGAGGCCGTAAAACTGGCCAACGTGGAAGAACTGCGTTTAGCGGCCGCTGCGGCCCACGAGTCGCTGATTGCTGAAGAATTCGGAGACGCCGGGGATGCAACCACCATGGTGGATGCGGCCAAGCGGACACTGGAGCACGTGGCGGAGCACGACGAGGAACTTCGTTCCGCAGCAAACCGGCTGGCCGAGGTGGGCTTCCTCCTCAATGACATCGCCGCCGAGTTGTCCAGCTACCAGGCAGCGTTGGACACGGAGGGCCCTGAGCGGCTCTCCGAAATCGAGGAGCGGCGGGCTGCCCTTGCCAAGCTGATCCGAAAGTACGCCCCGAGCATTGACGAAGTGCTTGAGTGGGCAGCTACAGCGAGGACACGCCTCGACGAGTTGCAGGATGACTCAAGCCGCATCGAGTCCCTGGATGCTGAGGTGGGTTCCGCGGAGGCCGCCCTGCGCAAACTGGCCGCTGCCATCACCAAAGCCCGCCTCAAAGCTGCCAAGGACCTCTCAGCCAGGGTGAGCGCGGAGCTAAAGGCCTTGGCGATGGCGGATGCAACATTGGTCATCGAGGTGGATGGCACCGGCGTGTTGGGCCCGTGGGGCACCGACGAGATTGCCTTCCTCCTCCAACCTCATTCCGGTGCCCCGGCGAGGCCGCTGGGCAAGGGTGCCTCCGGCGGTGAACTGTCCAGGGTGATGTTGGCAATCGAGGTAGTGCTTGCCGCCGTGGATCCCGTCCCCACGTTCGTCTTCGACGAGGTGGACGCGGGCGTGGGTGGGCGTGCCGCCGTCGAAATCGGACGGAGGCTGGCCATGCTCGCCCGGCACGTCCAGGTTCTGGTGGTGACACATCTGCCACAGGTAGCCGCTTTCGCAGATCAACACATCCGTGTGACTAAAACTTCCGTGCGTGGCGCTGATGGGAAGACAACCACGGGCTTCACGTCCAGTGACGTTCAGCTTCTTAGCGACGACGAGCGGGTCAAGGAGCTTGCCCGAATGCTGGCCGGACAAGAGGATTCCGAGAGTGCACAGGCGCATGCCCAGGAGTTGCTGGACGACGCTAAGCTCCTGCCGCAGCGCGCTTAGTGTTGCGGGCGGACCAGGTGCCGCGGGCTAGTGCGAGCACAATCACACGGGTGCACTTAATCCCGCCCGGGTCTTGCTTGGAATGCGGTGGTGAGCAACTATTGACCATTTGGGGAATCCGAACAGACGCTTGGAAGGCGTAATTGATGATAAGCTCGAATTCCGTGGTGCAGCGATCAAATTCCCGTGTAAATTCCCGGTTCCCGGGCTCGTCCAAGACGACCAAACACATCTTCGTCACCGGTGGTGTGGCGTCCTCGCTCGGTAAGGGTCTGACGGCTTCCAGCCTCGGTCACCTGCTGCGGGCACGTGGTTTGTCTGTAACTATGCAGAAGCTCGATCCCTATCTGAACGTGGATCCGGGCACGATGAACCCCTTCCAGCACGGCGAAGTATTCGTGACGGATGACGGCGCCGAAACAGACCTCGACATCGGACACTACGAGCGCTTCCTCGATGAAAACCTCGAAGGTTCGGCCAACGTCACAACGGGCCAGATCTACTCCACAGTCATCGCCAAGGAACGTCGCGGCGAATACCTCGGAGATACCGTCCAGGTCATTCCCCACATCACCGATGAAATCAAGCGCCGCATGCGCCTGCCTGCCGAAGGCAAAAACGCTCCGGACGTCATCATCACCGAAATCGGTGGCACCGTGGGCGACATTGAGTCGCAGCCGTTCCTTGAGTCGGCACGCCAGGTTCGCCAGGACGTGGGTCGCAACAACGTCTTCTTCCTGCACGTTTCACTGGTGCCGTATATCGGTCCTTCCCAGGAACTGAAGACCAAGCCCACCCAGCATTCCGTGGCTGCCCTCCGCTCCATTGGTATCCAGCCTGAAGCAATCGTGATCCGCTCGGACCGCGAAGTGCCCGACGCCATGCGCGAGAAGATCGGCCGCATGTGCGACGTCGACATCGACGCCGTGGTTAATGCCGCTGACGCTCCCAGCATCTACGACATCCCCAAGACCCTGCACTCCCAGGGCCTGGACTCCTACATCGTCCGTGCACTGGATCTGCCGTTCAAGGACGTTGACTGGAGTAAGTGGGACAAGCTGCTTGAAGCTGTTCACAACCCCAAGCATGAGGTCGAGATTGCCCTCGTAGGCAAGTACATCGACCTCCCGGACGCCTACCTCTCGGTCACCGAGGCTCTCCGCGCAGGTGGGTTCGCCAATGAAGCCAAGGTCAAGATCCGCTGGGTCCCCTCGGACGAGTGTGAAACTCTGGCAGGCGCCACCAAGTCCCTGGCTGGTGTGGACGCCATTTGCGTACCCGGCGGTTTCGGTATCCGCGGCCTTGAAGGCAAGCTTGGCGCTTTGAAGTTCGCCCGCGAAACAAAGCTCCCGGTGCTTGGCCTGTGCCTGGGCCTGCAGTGCATGGTGATCGAGTACGCCCGCAACGTGGTTGGCCTTGAAGGTGCTTCCTCCAGCGAATTCGAGCCCGACTCGAAGTACCCGGTTATTGCCACCATGGAAGAGCAGCTGGACATCGTGGAAGGCAAGGGAGACCTCGGCGGCACCATGCGCCTTGGCCTTTACGAAGCCAAGCTGGATGAAGGCTCGGTCATTGCCGAGACCTACGGCACCACCACCGTCAGCGAACGGCACCGCCACCGCTACGAGGTCAACAACAAGTACCGCGACCAGATCGCTGCCGAGGGCCTGGTGTTCTCCGGTACCTCCCCTGACGGCAAGCTCGTGGAGTATGTGGAGCTTCCCCGCGAAGTGCACCCGTTCTACGTGGCAACGCAGGCGCACCCGGAGCTCAGCTCCCGGCCCACGCGCCCGCACCCGCTGTTCGCAGGTTTGGTCAAGGCTGCACTGGAGCGTCGTGAAGGTGCGCCCGTGGACACCAAGACCGGTGCCCGCGCGGTAGCAGCCAAGTAAAAGCAAGTACTCACAAAGGACGGCGCGATGCCCGGTATCTCTGAAACTTCCAGCACGTCACGGCAGGTTTCGGATATGCCGAGCCCGCGCCGTCTTTTGTCTACCAGCAAGGTATATGAAGGCCGCATTTGGGACGTCGTCAGCGACTCGTTCCAACTCAGCGACGGCACGGACACCCTGGTTCGTGACTACATCGACCACCCCGGCGCTGTAGCGGTGCTGCCCATGAACGTGGACGGTGAGATTCTTCTGCTGAAGCAGTACCGGCATCCGGTCGCCATGGATCTGTGGGAGATCCCCGCTGGCCTGCTCGACGTCGAAGGCGAGGACTTCGTGGTGGGTGCGGCCCGGGAGCTGGCGGAGGAAGCTGACCTGGTGGCGGCTACTTGGAACGTCCTTGTGGACTTCTTCAACTCGCCGGGTTCCTCCAGCGAGGCAGTCCGAATCTACTTGGCTCGAGGCCTCAGCGACGTTCCTTTGGCAGACCGGCATGTCCGCACCGATGAAGAAGCCGAAATTGAACTCCGCTGGGTGCCGCTTGACGACGCCGTAAAAGCCGTGCTGGAAGGCCGGCTGCATAATCCGTCTGCGGTGCTGGGGATCCTCGCGGCCGCTGCCGCGAAGGCTGATGGCTTCACCAGCCTCCGTCCAGCCAACGCGCCTTGGCCGGCTCACCCGAGCCAGCGCTGAGCATGGCCGAGGCCGCGACTCGTACCGTCAATGGCGTTGACCGTGCAATAACCGACTATCTGCAGCACGTCGGGGTGGAGCGAGGCTTGGCGGCGAACACGCTATCGGCATACCGCAGGGACCTCACCCGGTATTCGAACTTCCTTGCCGCCCAAGGGGTGGATCAGCCGGGAAACATCACACGGCATCACCTGACGGCTTTCGTGCAGGCCTTGTCCGACGGTTCAGACGGCGCCGCCGCCTTGGGGGTCCGCTCCGCTGCACGCACAGTGGTAGCAGTGCGCGGACTCCACAAGTTTTGGGCGCTGGAAGGAACCACGACGGCGGACCCAGCCAGCGATGTGCACCCACCAATGCCGGGCAAGCGGCTTCCAAAAGCCATCAGCGTTGGCGAAGTGACGCGCATCCTGGAAGCTGCAGGCTCAGACAGCGCTACCGGCCTGCGAGACCGCGCCTTGCTTGAGTTCCTTTACTCCACGGGTGCCCGAATCAGCGAGGCCGTGGGGCTGGACGTTGATGACGTCTCCCTCGAAGACACCGCCGGCGACCCTGCCATCGTGCGGCTTTTCGGCAAGGGTTCCAAGGAACGCCTGGTGCCCCTGGGCTCTTACGGTGCCCGCGCCGTCGGCGCCTATGTTGTCCGCGGCAGGCCGTTGCTGGCGTCCAAGGGAAAAGGCTCCCCGGCGCTGTTCCTCAACGCCAGGGGTGGGCGGATCAGCAGGCAGAGTGCGTGGACCATCCTCAAGACCGCCGCCGAGAAGGCCAACATCACCAAAGACGTCTCACCACACACTCTGCGCCATTCCTTCGCCACCCACCTCCTGGAAGGCGGGGCGGACGTGAGGGTGGTTCAGGAACTGCTGGGACACGCGTCCGTGACCACCACCCAGGTCTATACCTTGGTCACCGCAGATACTTTGCGTGAGGTCTACGCAGCGGCGCATCCCAGAGCACTTGGATAGCCAGGCGCTCGGATAGCCAAGGCGTTTGAACAGTGTCCGAGTTACTCAAGCACGTTCAGCGTCAGCTCCACGGCGTCGACGAACAGCGCCAGCAGCGAGGTCCCCAAGCCGGCTACCAGCAGGAGTCCGGGGTGAGCCAGCCCTACCACCACGCGCTTGAGCCGGGGGCGCCCGCGGAGGAATTTCTTTGGTACGCGTGTCTTCAGTGGTATCTGACGCCAGCCTCGCAACCGCCGCAGGAACCACGCACAGCGGACGATGAATGCCATCCACAGGATGGAGAGCACCAGCGGAACTGCTGCCAGCATGATGTTGAAACCCAGTGCCGTGACTTCCTTTTCGGAATCGCCAATCACGGACTGGACGGTGGTGGAGATGGAAGCACTCATCACCACTGAGGCTGCCCAAACCATGAATGCTGCCACCAGTGCAAGGAACCGGACGAAGAAGTGGCCCAGGACGGTTGCATCGACTGCCCTGAGGTGGCTTCGCGGCGTGGCATGCAGCACCACCAGCGTAGAGATCAGGGTGGGCAGGGCAGCCACGAGGACCAGCAGGTACCAGGTCCATCCGGCCAGGTCCACTACTTCGTCCAGGACGATGAGTCCTGCCCAGACAACTATCCACGCCCAGCCGGCGTACAGGGGGTGTGCCACCAACCAGCGGGGGAGCCAGGCGTCCCGTTCGCGTTTTACCTTGGCGGGGGTTGCGGTGCTTTTTTCCTCGCCCGAATCTGCTACGCCGGCAGTTGCGCCAACACCGTCGTCCACCGCTGCCACCTGGGCTCGCCCACTACCCCCACCTTCAGTCATGGGCTCACTGTAGCAATGGCGGCAGCGGCAGGGGAGATCAGGTTAAGGTAGGCAGCATGACTGCAGCCCATGTGACTTTGTGCTTCCTCCTCCGCGACGGTGCGGACGGTGAACATGTCCTGCTCGGGACCAAGAAGACAGGTTTCGGTCGGGGCAAGGTGGTGGGTGTCGGCGGGCACGTTGAGTTGGGGGAGACCGCCTCGCAGGCTGCGTGCCGTGAGGTCATGGAAGAGATCAACGTGGTGGTTCACGCGAAAGACCTGATTCCGGCGGGCACAGTTGATTTCGTCTTCCCTGCGAGGCCCGAGTGGAACATGGCCACCACCGTGTTTTTGACCCGCTCGTGGGAGGGGGAGCCATCGGAAAGCGACGAGATTGCCCCTGCGTGGTTCCCCGTGGCGCAACTTCCGGTTGAGCGGATGTGGGCTGATGCGGAACACTGGCTGCCGGCGATGATTTCCGGCCAGCGCATCGCGGTGAGGGTGGCCTTGGCGGCAGACAACGAGAATGTAGCCGACGTCCACACGATTGATTGGGTGGATCCTCAGCGGTAGCACGACGGGAGCAAGTACGACGGCGGGCCGGTCACCTTTTTGGGCGACCGGCCCGCCGTCGTACGTATCACCGAAATTTCGGGACGCGTTAGGGGACGTGCCGCTCTTCCGGCCCGTTGTATTCGCTCAGCGGGCGGATGAGGGAGTTGGAAGCGACCTGTTCCATGATGTGGGCGGTCCAGCCGGTGATGCGACTGGCGACGAACAGCGGCGTGAACGTTTGAGTGTCGAAGCCCATGAGGTGGTACGTGGGGCCGGCCGGGTAGTCAAGGTTGGGCTTGATGGCTTTGGCCTTGTCCATGGCTTGTTCGAGGCCGTTGTAGAGGCCCAGGAGTTCGGGTCGTCCGTAGTGGGCGATCATTTTGTCCAGGGCGGCTTTCATGGTGGGCACGCGGGAGTCGCCGTGCTTGTAAACGCGGTGTCCGAAGCCCATGACTTTCTTTTTCTGTGCCAGTGCGTCTTCCATCCAGGCCCGGGCGCGGGTGGCTGCTTCTTCGAGGGATTCTTCGCTGCGGATGCCGATCTCGTCGAAGGTGTGCATCACGGCTTCGTTGGCACCACCGTGCAGCGGACCCTTTAGGGCGCCGATCGCGGCGGTCACGGCTGAATGCAGGTCCGAGAGGGTGGAGGTGACCACGCGGGCGGTGAACGTTGAGGCGTTAAAGGAGTGCTCGGCGTACAGGATCATGGAGACGTTGAACGCTTCGACCACTTCGGGGACCTGTTCTTCGCCGAAGGTCATCCAGAGGAAGTTGGCTGAGTAGTCCAAGTCTTCGCGTGGTTCAACGGGTTCCTGGCCGCGGCGGCGGCGCTGGTCGTAGGCCACCACGGCGGGCATGGCAGCCCAGAGGTCGATGGCTTTCTTCATGTTCGCTTCGGGAGAGGAATCCTCAGCCAGTTCGTGCCGGGCGCCGAGCACGGATGCTGCCGTGCGGCACACGTCCATGGGGTGGGCCGTGGTGGGCAACGTATCCACCACTGACTTGACCACAGGGTCCAGGGCGCGGCCTGCGCGTTCCCTGGCCGTGAATTCAGCCAGCTCTGATTCGTTGGGCAGCTCGCCGTTCCATAGCAGGTAGGCGACTTCTTCGAAGCTGCATTTGGCGGCCAGTTCCTGGACCGGGTAGCCGCGGTAGAGCAGCGAGTTGGTGTCCGGGTTGACCTTTGAGACGGCGGTGTAGTCCACCACGACGCCGGCTAGGCCCTTTTTGATGTCTTCAGCAGCCATGCTGAACTCCTTCGTTCATAGTGCAGGCGCTTCCGGTGTGCCGGAGTGCCTGCGTTCCCCTTGATGAATTCGGAACCTAGCGGACGCCAGGTACCTGGAAGTTGAATACGCCGGTATCGAATTGGTTGTATGCCTCGTAGTCGACGAGTTCGTAGAGGCGCGCACGCGTGAGCATGTTTTCCACTTGCGCTTCTTGGGTCCCCGCAGCCTTGATCGATTCCAGAGTACGCTCTGCAGCGCCCATGGCAATGCGGAGGAGGGTGACGGGGTAGATGACCATGTTCACCCCGACGCCCTGAAGCTGGTCCACGGTGAAGAGGTCGCTTTTGCCGAACTCTGTCATGTTGGCCAGGATAGGCACGTCCACGGCGTCGCGGATGGCCTGGAATTCGTCCAAGTCACGCATGGCTTCCGGGAAGATCGCGTCGGCGCCGGCGTCTACCAGTGCTTTGGCGCGGTCCTGGGCCGCTTGGATTCCATCTGTGGCGCGGATGTCGGTGCGGGCCATGATGAGGAAGTTCGGGTCGCGGCGGGCGTCTGCTGCGGCGCGGATGCGTTGGGTGGCGGTATCGATGTCAACGACGTTTTTGCCGTCCAGATGTCCGCAGCGTTTGGGGTTGAATTGGTCTTCGATGTGGCAGCCGGCCAGGCCCGCGTTTTCGAGTTCTTGGATGGTCCGAGCCACGTTCATGGGTTCACCGAAGCCTGTGTCGGCGTCCACGAGGGAGGGCAGGTCGGTCATGCGGGCGATTTGCCCGGCCCGGGTGGCTACCTCAGTGAGGGTGGTCAGGCCGATGTCGGGCAGGCCGAGGTCGTTGGCCAGGACCGCGCCGGAGATGTAGACGCCGGCGAAGCCCTTTTCCTCGATCAGGCGTGCTGAGAGCGGGTTGAACGCCCCGGGGAATTGCTGCACGGTCCCGGAGGCGAGGAGTTCCCGGAGTTTGAGGCGTTTCTGTTCGGGGGTGGTTGTGGAGTACAGCATTTAGAACAGTCCCTTGGGCGCGTTGCTGAGGTCGATCACGCCGGGTGCGGCGGTGATGTTCAGCTGGTCCAGTTCGCCGGCTCCGAGTTCGGTGACGCGTTCGACGGCGGTGAGGAACCTTTCGATTTCGGCGTCTTCCACGAGTCCTGCAGCGAGGGTGCGGAACTTGTTGATGTATTGCTCGCGGGCGAACGGCCGGGCACCGAGCGGGTGCGCGTCGGCCACGGCGATTTCATCGGTGATGACGGTTCCGTCGGTCAGGGTGATTTCAACAGTGCCGCCGAAGGCTTTCTCGGCGATGTCCAAGGAGTGGTACCGGCGGGTCCATTCGGGGTCTTCCACGGTGGTGACCTTGTGCCACAGTTCCACGGTGTCCGGACGTGCGGCGCGTTCGGGGGCGTAGGAGTCCACGTGGTGCCAGGCACCGTCCTGCAGGGCGACGGTGAAGATGTACGGGATGGAGTGGTCCAGGGTTTCGCGGGACGCGGTGGGGGAGTACTTCTGGGGGTCGTTCGCGCCGGAGCCGATCACGTAGTGGGTGTGGTGGCTGGTCTTGATCAGCACGGAGGCGACGTTGGCCGGGTCGGTGGTTTCGGGGTGCTCACGGTTGAGTTTACGGGCGAGGTCGATCCAGGCCTGGGCCTGGTATTCGGCGGAGTGTTCCTTGGTGTAGGTGTCCAGGATGGCGCGTTTGGCTTCCCCGGGCAGTGGCAGCGGGACCTCGTAGGAGGCGTCCGGGCCATCCAGCATCCAGGCGATCACGCCGTCTTCGCCTTCGTAGATCGGCACGGGGGAGGTCTGGCCACGCATGGAGCGGTCCACTGCTTCGACGGCCATTTTGCCTGCGAAGGCCGGTGCGTGGGCTTTCCAGGTGGAGATTTCGCCCTTGCGGGACTGCCGTGTGGCGGTGGTGGTGTGCAGGGCCTGACCCACGGACTGGAAGATCGTCTCAACATCCAAACCCAACAACGTGCCGATGCCTGCCGCGGCGGAGGGGCCGAGGTGTGCCACGTGGTCGATCTTGTGCTTGTGCAGGCAGATCGCTTTGACCAGGTTCACCTGGATTTCGTACCCGGTGGCGATGGCACGGACCAGATCCTTGCCGTTGGAACCGACGTGCTGGGCGACGGCCAGGATCGGCGGGATGTTATCCCCGGGGTGGGAGTAGTCCGCTGCCAGGAACGTGTCATGGTAGTCCAGTTCGCGGACGGCCACGCCGTTGGCCCAGGCAGCCCACTCAGGGGAGACCTGCTCCGAGATGCCGAACACGCGGGCGCCCTTGCCGTTGGCCGAGGGTGCGTGGGCCAGTGCCTGGGCGCGGGCTGCGACGATGGGGCCACGGTTCAGCGAGGCGATGGCCACCGAGGCGTTGTCGATGATCCGGTTGATCACCATGTCGGTGACCTCGGGGGTGACTTCGACGGGGTCGGCGGCGACCACGGCGATCTTGTGCGCCAACTGCTCCTCGCGGGGCAGGTTCTCTTCGGACTTATAGACGCGGACGTGATGGTTCTTGACCATGGTGCTCCTTCAAGGCAGTGGTGTTTTAGGCAGTGGTGTTTTTTAGGCAGTGTGTTTCAGGGCAGTAGCGTGGGTGGCTTTGACGTGGGTGAGGCTGCGGTGCAGGTGGACTGTGGTGGCGGCTTCGGCCAGCCGCGGGTTGCCCGTGGCGATGGCCTCGGCAATGGCGGCGTGCTCGGCGGCGGCTGCGTGGAGCCGGGCAGTGTCGTCGGCGGCCAGGCGCCGGACCCGGACCAAATGGACCCGCAGGCTCCGCATCGCCTGGGCCAGGTAGGAGTTGGAGACCGCGGCATCGATGGCCTCATCCAAACGGCCTACTAAGGCGTAGTACTCGTGCCGTGCCGGATCAGTCTCGCGAAGCAGTTCAGGGGCCAACAACAGTTGGGCATGCAACTCGGCGAAAACACCCGGGTCCCCGCGCTGGGCTGCCAACGCCGCGGCCCGCACTTCAAGGGTTTCACGCAACTCGAACAACTCATCGATGCTCTCCAGCGAGATGTCGGTGACGACGACGCCGCGGCCCCCTGCCGCCGTCGTCAATCCCTCAGCGCTGAGCCGGCCCAGCGCCTCCCGAACCGGTGTCCGGGACACCCCGAGACGCTCGGACTGCTCCACTTCCGCCAAGACAGTACCCGGCCGCAAGCGCCACTCAATGATGTCTTCCCGTAGGGCCGAGTAAGCCCGATCACTGGCACGCATGCCTACAGTGTATACATGGATCGCCTATTAGGGTACTAACTGCCACGAACTTTGCTTTCGTGTATACATTCAGGCCTGAGCGATGAAGTACGCATTAAACGGGTCCTCCTCCAGTTCCTTCACCTCCACGGTCCGGAATCCCGCTTCACGAAGCATGTCCGTTGCCCGTTCCTTCCCCCACACCGTGCCCAGACCATCGCCGCCTTGCCCCAAGGAAACAGCCAGGCAGTGGAATGTAGAAATGGTGTACAGGAAGGCCGCCCACGGGAGCTCCAAGTTCTCCGCCAGACGGCTTGAAGCATTGATGTCCACCATCAGGAAGGTGCCGCCGGGCTTGAGCGCAGCACGGATGTTCACAAGCACCTCAGCTGGGTGGGCTTGATCGTGGATTGCGTCAAACGCTGTCACCAAGTCGAACGCCTCGGCGGCCTTCAACCGGCTCACATCCTGGAGCTCGAATCGGACATTCGAAAGTCCCAAGGCTGAGGCCTCGGCGGCGGCCGTTGCCAATGCCTCGACGGAGAAGTCGTAGCCGGTAAAAGTGCTGGCAGGGAAGGAGGACCCCAGCAGGTTCAAAGCATGACCTTGGCCGCATCCGATGTCGGCGACGGAGATGCCGCTGCGCAGTGCTTCCACGCAATCTGTCAAGGGAAGGATCGTCTCTACCAACAATGCATCGTTCACTGCAGCGCTTTCAGAAGCCATGATGTGATGAAACCGCGAGTAGTCCTCGTAGCTTGTTCCGCCGCCTTTCCGGAACGCATGGGCGATCTTCGGGGCCACCTCACCCATGAGCGCCACGTACTGAAGTGTTCGCGCGAGATTTTCGGTACCTGCACCTGTCAGGACGGGAACGAATTCCGGGCGCAGGAGATACGTACCGCTGTCCGGTTGGTAGTCCACGAATCCGGCCGAGGTCATGCCGCCCAGCCATTCCCTGACGTAGCGCTCGTTGAGGCCTGACGCGTCGGCAATAAGGCTGCCAGGGGCTGGAGGGAGGGTCGACAACGCCTCTAAAAGGCCAGTCTGGTGGCCTACCACCACCAAGAGGGCGATGGAAGAATCGTTGAGGATTCCGATCAATCGGCCAGTGGCCTGTTGGACGGCTTTCGCCGACGTGGAAGCTTCCTGTTGCCCGGCCTGGGTGCTGTTCATCGCTGTTCCTTGATGATGAGGGGGTCGGCCTGCCCGGCCCGTTGTCCGTAACTTCAAGGTATGGCGGCGGAGCCTTCCAGCGCGTCCACGGAAACCTGCATCTTTTGGCGCACCATGGGTCAAAACATGCAGGCTCAAGTCCGGGGGTGCTCTGCTATTCCGTGATGACGTGCCCAAGCGGCCGCAGCGGTCCTGGAGTTGACGCCGATCTTGGTGAAGATGTTCGACAGGTGACGGCTGGCTGTTTTCTCGGAGATGGTGAGTGTCTGAGCTATATGCCTGTTGCTCGAGCCGGACAGTACGCATCCCAGTACTTCCACTTCCCTGGCCGTCAGCCCATTCAGTGCGTGATCAACATTTGGCAAGGAGGACGGTGCAGCTCCGAGCTGCGTACGGATGGCGGCAGCGGTGGCGCGTTCCGCGTCGGCCGCCCCGGTCTCGCCCAGCGCCGCCCTGACTGACGATATCCGCTCATGGATCCGTGCCAGCTCATAGCGTAAATGCTGGGAACGGTAGCCTTGCGCCGCCGCTTCGAACTCGGGCAGCGACTGGATCCAGCGGCCTTGGGCCGTCAACAAAGTACCTCTCGCATGATGTGCCCAGGCAATCAATCCCGCTGTTCCGTAGTAAGCCGCAGTTCCTTCCAGCTCGCAGCAATACACCTCAGCACCGTCAAGGTCCCGGGGTGCAAGCAACTCCACGAGTGGAAGCAGCAACCAGGCCCGTCCGAGGCGCCCACGGTCTGCCAACGCGGCGCGAAGATCCGTAAGTGCTTCCTCGTCCTTTCCCGCATCAGCCAGGAGCAAGGCTGAGCCGGGCTGGGCATCAATGCCGAGTCTACGGGCCATGGCATAAGCCGCCGCGGCGCCGGACTTGTTTCCCTGCCGTCGGCGAATATCGCCCAGTTCGTAGAAGCAGTCGGCCGCGATCCAAGCATGGGCATGCCGAAGACGCTCGCCGAGGTGAGCCAGCTCCTCCTCCGCCTGCTTCCAGCCACCTTCGGCAATGATCAGTTGCAGTTCATGGACCCGGACGATCCCCGAGTACATGAAAGACGTGGACAGCCCGGCGCACCACGCGGCCAAAGCGTCGGTCCACCACCTCATGCGCGAGTAATCGGCCAGTTCGTAGCAGAGGTGGATGACGGAGCAGTAGATATCGCCACCCCACTCCGCCGACACCTGGCCGGCCATCACGGGAAGCAGTGCTTGATCCAGGTCCTCGAAGCCGCGAGCTGCCTGGCCTCTCCGGACGGCTGCGAGACCCGACAACATGAACGCAAAACTCTCCAGCTCGGGAGCTTTCTGCCGACGATTCATGGCGGTCAGCTGGAGGGAAGCAGCAAAGGCGGAGTCCGCGTCACCTTCGAGGTAAATTGCGTCGTTGCCCTCCAGATACAGCAAATATCCGTGCTCCGGAGACTCGGGAAGCCTGTCAAGTAGGCGTCGCGCCCGGTTCAGCCATGCCGATGACACAGCGATGTTCCCGCGGACACCCCCCTGCAGAGACAAGGTCAGTGCAGCCTTAGCCGCTGCCCGGAACTGTTTACCGGCGACCAACCCGCGAAATACTTTTTCGGATAGTGCCATGGATCCCTGAACGTCCCCGAGCCACCATTTGGAGCGCGCCAGGATTTCCACGTCCTCCAGGCTCAGCGGGGATTCGTCACCGGCACTTTCCATGGCCCGACGCGCAGCATCCCAGTCTCCACGGGCAAACGCCTCGCGGGCTTCCATCAGCTGCGGTAGCGCTGGTGATTCCGGTTGTCGGAGCGGGGGCTGTGCGGACATGGTCTCTCCACGGGTCGCCATCAGCTTACTGCGGAGGCGGAGGGAACGGGAGGTCCCCTAGGCCCGGTTCCAGCCGTACTCGTTCTCCGGCCGGCCAGGGGTGCCGTACCGGGGCGCCCGGGTGACCGTTCCGGCGTCGGCAAGGTATTCCAGATAGCGGCGGGCGGTCACCCGGGACATCCCCAGCGCGTCCATGACTTCACTTGCGGACACCGGCCGCTGCCCCGCCCTCACCAGGTCCTTCACTGACTCCAGAGTTGAGCCGGAGAGTCCCTTGGGCAGCGGCAGTTCCGTGGGTGCGCGAAGACTCGCGAACGCCTGGTCAACGTCACTCTGCGAGGCCCCTGCTTTGGAAATGCCGGACATCGAGCCCGCCAACTGTTCGCGGAAGGTCCGGTAACTGCTGAGCTTGTCGGCAAAAGTGGCGTATGTGAACGGCTTGATGAGGTACTGCACGACGCCGATGGACACGGCACTGCGGACGATGTTCAGTTCACGGACGGCAGTGATGGCGATGATGTCGGCGAAGACTCCCGCGGAACGCATCCGTCGGGCGACGTCCAGTCCGTGAAGGTCAGGGAGGTTCATGTCCAAGAGGACGAGGTCCACAGGGGAGCCGGACGCCGCGAATTCGCCCAGGATGCGCAAGGCCGACTGGCCATCCGGTGCCGTCCCGACCAAGTTGAAGCCGTCCAAGCGGCCAATGTAGACAGAGTGGGCGTCCGAGGCTATGGGCTCGTCCTCCACCACCAGGACACGGATCTCTGTCATGCCTTCTCTTCCTCGGGAACCGGCGCGGGGAGCAGGACATGGAACTGTGCTCCGCCGGGATTGCTGATGGTCATCGTACCGTTGAGCCGCTCCACTGCCTGACGCACCAAGGCCAAGCCAACGCCCCGACCATGGGCACCTTGCCGGTTTCCTTCCGGAGTTTTCGTGCTGAAACCGTACTGCAGGACGTCATCGATGGAGCCCGGATTGATGCCTCTGCCGGAGTCACGCACCGTAAATTCGACGGCGGCAGGCCCGGCTTCCACGTCCAGCTCCACCTTCCGGGGAAAGTCACCGGACGCGGCGGCGTCAATCGCGTTGTCCAGCAGGTTCCCGAGAATCGTCACCAGGTCCTGGAGCTCCAGGCCACGGACACCGGAGCTCCCTGAGGTCCGGACCACCAATTCCACGCCGCGTTCGTGGGCTTCCGCAGACTTCCCCATCACAAGGGCGCTCATGACGGGCTCGTCCACGGAGGCCACCAGGTCATCGGTGAGTTGCTGGCTGAGTTCCAGATCCTTGGTGGCAAAGTCCAAGGCCTGGGGTGTGCGGCCCAACTCCAACAGGGAAACGATCATATGGAGCCGGTTTGCATGCTCATGTGTCTGGGCGCGAAGGGCATCGGAGAGGGTTTTCATCGTCTGGAGCTCCGTGCCCAGGGACTCGATCTCGGTACGGTCACGGATAGTGGCCACCGTGCCGTAGACGGCGGGTTTCTGCCGGCTTCGCTCAGGCACCGGCCCTACTGCCGGGGCCTGGTTGACCACCAGGATCCGGGAACCGGTCAGATGGATTTCGTCATGTGCGGGCCTACCCGATTCGAACAGCGCTCGCAGGCTGCCATCGAAGGGAAGATCAGCGAGTTTCGGGGCGTCGTCAGGGGACCGGTCAGCGTCGGACGGCTCCAAGCCCAACAGCTCTGCGGCTTGGTCGTTGTACATCACCGCCTTGCCGTGGGTATCAATCAGGATCACGCCTTCGCGGACGGAGTGGAGGACGGACTCGTAGTACGCGAACAGTTGTGCCAGCTGCTCGGGTCCCCAGCCCCGGGTAACTGATCGAAGGTATCGTCCAAGCAGCCACGACGCGAAGGAACCGAAGACCAACACCACCAAGGCAATTCCGCCGATCACACCCAGCCTTTCGGCAACGTCGGTGTCTACGGTGCGGACCGTGATGCCGGCAGCCACAAGGGCTTGGACACTTCCGTCGGCGTCCTTGACGGGCGCGATGGTTCGGACCGAGGGACCCAGGGTTCCTGCAGTAACTTCCGTGAAGGTCTCGCCGCCGAGGGCCGGCTCGATGGTCCCGATGTAGGGCTTGCCCAGTTCCTCGGTCCGGGGATGGGTCCAGCGTGTCCTGTCCGGAGCCATGATGGTGATGAAATCAGCATCGGCGTCGTCCATGACTTCCCGCGCATAGGGCTGGAGGATGGCTGAGGGATCAGCTGTTAAAGAGGCCTCCAGGACAAGGGGATTGTTGGCCAGGGACGTGGCGATCGCCTGCATCCTTCCACCCGCTTCGTCGTAGGCCCTGTCCCTGGCTTCCACCACGGAGAATGCGCCAAAGGCCGCCGTCAGTACCAGGACGAACAACAAATTCGCCACGAACAAGCGGCGGGCGATGCTCCAGCTGTGAAACACGTGGGCCTCCCATGACCAATATGACCGCAACGGTGATGTGTGTCACCTGCGGCTCAATGATGGATATCACACAAGGGCGGCGGATTGGACATCAGTGCAGGACCGCGGCGCCTTACACAGTATCCAGAAGGAGAATCCCATGACCTCTCAACGAGGAGAGACGGCAGTAGCCGCCAAAGGTGGACGCAAGGGGCTCGACAAGTCGCATTACCTGTACATCGCGGTCATCCTGGCTGTAGTGCTCGGCGCCGTGATCGGCCTGATGTTCCCCGAGGTCGGCAAGTCCCTCAAGCCGCTCGGCGACGGCTTCATCAAGCTCATCAAGATGATGATTGCCCCGGTCATCTTCTGCACCATCGTCCTGGGCATCGGCTCCATTGCCAAGGCCGCAACCGTTGGCAAGGTAGGGGGACTCGCCTTGGGCTACTTCGTGGCAATGTCCACGTTTGCCCTCGCCATCGGTTTGGTGGTGGGCAACCTGATCCATCCGGGCGAGGGGCTCAAGCTGACCCCGTACGACCCCACCAAGAAGGCCGACACCAACAGCACAGTGGACTTCCTCCTGGGAATCATCCCCGGTGACATCCCGGTCCTGCCCACCCTTCTGGCTGCCATCCTGGTCGGTTTCGCACTGCAGAAGATGGGAAAGCAGGGTGCGCCCATCCTCACCGCCATCGGTCACGGACAGCGCCTCGTGTTCCGCATCCTCATCATGATCATGTGGCTGGCACCGGTTGGAGCGTTCGGCGCCATCGCCGCCGTAGTTGGTGCCACCGGCGCCCAAGCGATCCTCAGCATGTTCACCCTGATGCTTGCTTTCTACGTAACGTGCGCACTGTTCATTGTGGTCATCCTCGGTACGCTTCTCCGGGCAGTGGCCGGCGTGAACATCTTCAAGCTCATGAAGTATTTGGCACGCGAGTACCTCCTGATCTTCTCCACCTCTTCTTCCGAGGCAGCCCTGCCACGCCTGATCGCCAAGATGGAGCACCTGGGTGTCTCCAAGCCTGTTGTCGGCGTCACCGTTCCCACGGGCTACTCCTTCAACCTGGACGGCACGGCCATCTACCTGACCATGGCGTCGCTGTTCGTAGCCAACGCCATGGGCACACCGTTGGATCTCGGTGCACAGATCTCCCTGCTGGTCTTCATGATCATCGCTTCCAAGGGCGCTGCAGGTGTCACGGGTGCCGGACTTGCCACCCTTGCGGCCGGCCTCCAGGCACACAAGCCGGAGCTCTTGGGCGGCGTGGGCATGATCGTTGGAATCGACCGCTTCATGTCCGAGGCACGTGCATTGACCAACTTCACCGGCAACGCAGTCGCCACAGTCCTCATCGGCACCTGGGTGAAGGAAATCGACAATGGCCAGGTAGAGCGCGTCCTCTCAGGCAGCGAGCCCTTCGATGAGCAGACCATGATCGCCCACGGCGGCGAAGAAGAGGCTGCACCTGCGGCTGAAAACCGCGAAAAGGTCACGGTCTAACAGGAACAGCTCCAGAGCAGTACAGTGAGGCGAAGGCCGGCTACCCACTAGGTGCCGGCCTTCGCTGTTCCGGGCGGCGGGACGCGGCCACTCAGGCAACCTTCGACCTCAACCAGAGGGTCAAGGCTCAGGAATCGACCAATGTCAAGTTCCCCGAATAACCGTGTCGGGCGCTGTAGCCTAAAGGGGTAGCAGCGCTGTCGCCGGGGGCGCAGCGGCAGGGAAGATCGTCGTCGAAAGAGTGGTTAGATACGTGAGCATCGAACGGGGAACAGCTACGCTGGAAGGCACCGAGCTCGATCTGGAAGACGCCATCATGGGGCCCACGGGCCGTCCTCACCGCGAATTCCCGGAACCCGCTCCGCTGGCCTCCCACGGACCGGCGAGAGTCATTGCCATGGTCAATCAAAAGGGTGGCGTGGGTAAAACCACCTCCACGATCAACCTGGCGGCTGCGCTCGCAGAGTACGGCCGGCGTGTCCTGTTGGTGGACTTCGACCCCCAAGGGGCTCTTTCCGCCGGCCTCGGGGCAAACCCGCACGAGCTTGACCTCACCGTCTACAACGTGCTGATGGACCGCAAGGTGAACATCCGCGATGCCATCCAGCAGACCGGCGTCGAGGGTGTTGACCTCCTGCCCGCAAACATTGATCTTTCCGCTGCCGAAGTCCAGCTCGTCAACGAGGTAGCCCGCGAGCAAGTCCTGGACCGCGCGCTTAAGAGCGTCGAGGACGATTACGACGTCGTGCTGATCGACTGCCAGCCATCGCTGGGCCTGCTGACGGTGAACGCGTTGACTGCAGCCCACGGCGTCATTATCCCGCTGATCTGTGAATTCTTCGCCTTGCGCGCCGTTGCACTCCTGGTGGAAACCATCGAGAAAGTACAGGACCGCCTCAACCCACGGCTGCAGGTGGACGGCGTCCTCGCCACCATGTACGACGCCCGCACCCTGCACAGCCGCGAAGTCATCTCGCGCTTGGTGGAGGCATTTGGGGACAAGGTCTTTGAGACTGTCATCAAGCGTTCCATCAAGTTTGCAGATGCCACCGTGGCCGCCGAGCCCATCACCAGCTACGCCGGCAACCATATCGGGGCTGACGCTTACCGCCGCCTTGCCAAGGAACTGATCTCGCGCGGCGGCGCGCCCTAGCGGACGGTGGGACCGTCAATCGCCCCCACCGCTGAAGCGGAAGCGCCCGACGCCGGTACCTCCGAAGCCCGTAAGGCCGGTTTCGAGGTACGCCTCGCTAACTTCACGGGTCCCTTTGACCTTCTGCTCGGCCTCATTTCGAAGCACAAGCTGGATATCACCGAGGTGGCGTTGGCCACGGTCACCGATGAATTCATCAAGTACATCCGGCGGCTCCAGGAGCTGGGGGAGGACTGGGCGCTGGATGAAGCCAGCGAGTTCCTGGTGATCGCTGCCACGCTGCTGGATTTGAAGGCGGCGCGCCTCCTGCCTGCCGGTGAGGTTGAGGACGCTGAGGACATTGCGCTCCTTGAGGCGAGGGACCTGCTGTTCGCCCGTCTGCTCCAGTACAAGGCCTTCAAACAGATCGCCGGGATCCTGGGCGGGACACTGGAACAGGAAGCCCGGAGATACCCGCGGCAGGTTGCGCTGGAAGGCCATTTCGCTGCGCTGCTTCCAGAGCTCGTGTGGCGGCACACGCCGGAGCAGTTCGGGGAACTTGCCGCCAAAGCACTTAGACCCAAGGAATCCGCACCTGCCGAGGTGGGCTTGGACCATCTTCACGCTCCGCCGGTGAGCGTCAAGGAACAAGCTGAAATCATGGGCTACCGCTTGAAGCTGGGAGCGCCGTTGTCCTTCCAGGCGTTGATTGCCGACGCCGAAACTACTTTGGTGGTGGTGGCACGTTTCCTGGCGTTGCTGGAGATGTTCCGTGACCGCGTCGTTGCGTTCGAACAGCCCGGGCCGTTGGCTGAGCTGACAGTTCGGTGGACAGGTGACGACGCCGGCTGGGACAGTTCCAGCCTGAGCGAGGAGTACGAATCAGGAACGGAAGCAAATCGAAGCGGGGATGGCACCAGTGAGTGAGCAGGAAGCAGTCGAGGACGGCTTGGCTGAACTGGAAGCCCTGCCCGGCGGTGCGCGGGCAGCGTTGGAGGCGGTCCTTATGGTCATTGATGAGCCGGCCACCTCGGAAGAGCTGGCCGCCGGACTCAACGTGACGGTCGCCGTCGTCGAGGATTTGCTGCAGGACCTGCAGCGGGAGTATAGCGGCTATACTGTTAAAGCCCCGGACGTGGATGCTGTCGGCTTTGCCGCTGCCAGTACTGCACCCCGGGGTTTTGAATTGCGGAACGTCGCCGGTGGGTGGCGGATCTATTCACGGTCGGAATTTGCTGACATCGTGGGCAGGTTCGTCCTCGAGGGGCAGACCACCAGGCTTACTCAGGCAGCGCTTGAGACCCTGGCAGTTATCGCTTACCGGCAACCGGTCTCAAGGGCCCGGGTGTCTGCCATTCGCGGCGTCAACGTCGATTCCGTAGTCCGGACGCTTACCCAGAGGGGTTTGATCGAGGACTCCGGAAACGATCCCGAATCGGGAGCTGTCCTATACCGGACAACCTCGTACTTCCTGGAACGGATGGGCATCGGCTCGGTGGCTGAACTGCCACAGCTCTCGCCGCACCTTCCGGGATTGGAAGGGATCGACGAGTATTACGACGCAAGCCGGATGTAGCCACGGCCCACACCGGCACTGCAAGACAACTTCATACTGATTCACGGCACCTGACCTAGGTGCACAGCGACAAGGGGCAGACGATGTCTGCCCGGCTGGCTAGTGTTGATTTCAACACCAACTGCCGGCCATTACTACACAAGGACGGGTCATGACACAGGCGGGACGCCAGAGTTCACCACGTAACGGTTCGGGACGCAACAGCTCCGGACGCAATGAGGCCAAGGGCGGCACCGGCCGCTCCAACGCCGGCGGCTTCTCCGGCCGCGGCGGCAGCGCCGGCGCTGGAAAGCGCAACTTCACCCAGGGCGAAGGACGCCCCTTCAAGGCATCGAAGCCGCGCGAAGCGGCCCCTTTCGATCCTGACAACCCCACAACTGCGGGCGATTACGATCGCGGCCAAGCAGCCAGGCCCGCAAAGCCTTTCCGTAAGCCAGGCTCCAACAAGCCCGGCTTTGGCAAAGCCCCGGGCACTCCGGGCGCCCTGAAGCCCAAGGCGAAGCCTGCACGGCAGTACGGCTCCAAGGCCTTCGGCAGCGAACGCTTCGGCCAGAACCTGGGCCCCATCCGGAAGCCGGGTCGCAACCGCGGTCCGCGCCAGGAAGTTCCGCAGTCCGACCTTCACGATGTTGACGGCGTTCGCCTGCAGAAGGTCATGGCACAGGCTGGCGTGGCCTCACGCCGAGTGTGCGAGGAAATGATCCTCGAAGGACGCGTCGAGGTTGATGGCGTGGTCACCACCGAACTTGGTATGCGAGTGGACCCAACGTCCGCCGTGATCCACGTCGATGGCATCCGTATCCAGCTGGACGAAACCCTTGTCTACATGGTCTTCAACAAGCCCAAGGGCGTCGTTTCCACCATGGAGGACCCCGAGGGCCGTCCCTGCATCAGCGACTTCCTCAAGAACAACAAGAACAAGGGCGAACGCCTGTTCCACGTCGGCCGCCTCGATGTCGCCACTGAGGGACTGCTGCTGCTGACCAACGACGGCGAACTCGCCAACCGCTTGACGCACCCTTCGTATGAGGTACCCAAGACGTACCTGGTCCAGGTGCGTGGCCCGTTCCCGCAAGGTGTCGGCACAAAGCTGAAGAACGGCGTCGAGCTTGAAGACGGTGTAGCTGCGGTGGATTCCTTCCGCTTGGTGGATTCCACTCCGGGACACGTCCTGATCGAGGTTGTCCTGCACTCGGGCAAGAACCGCATTGTGCGCCGCATGTTCGATGCCGTCGGTTTCCCGGTGGAGCGTCTTGTGCGCGTCAAGGTGGGTCCCATTGGCTTGGGCGATCAGCGCCAGGGCAGCATCCGCAACCTCGGCAGGCAGGAAGTCGGACACCTCCTGGCATCGGTGGGGCTCTAGGGCATGTCGGCATTCGGTACGCACGGCCGGGGCCATCTTGATGGCCCGGTCGTCGTCCTCGGTACGGGCTTGCTTGGAGCCAGCATCGGCCTTGGCCTGCGCGGGCGCGGGGTCCCGGTTTTCCTCTTCGATCCTTCGCCCACCAACCAGGCGGTCGCGGTGGATATCGGTGCGGGACGTCCGTTGGGGGAGTTGGATGAAGAACCCCAGTTGGTAGTGGTCGCGGCTCCGCCGGATGTTACTGCGGACGTCGTGCAGAAGGCACTGGCGGACTACCCGTCAGCCGTCGTGGTCGATATTGCCAGCGTCAAAGCCACCATTCAGGCGCAGTTGCGGGAACGCGGCGGGGACCTTGCCCGCTATGTGGGTACCCACCCCATGGCAGGCAGGGAGAAGTCCGGCCCGGTTGCGGCCAGGGGAGAGCTTTTCACGTCCATGCCCTGGGTGCTTTGCCCTTCCGAAGAAACGTCGGATGCTGCGCTTCAGGCTGCACGTTCGCTTGCGGGGGATCTGGGAGCGATCGTTTCCCAGTTCACCGCGGACGAGCATGACGAAGCCGTGGCGTTGGTGTCGCATCTGCCGCAGATCATGTCTTCCCTTCTGGCGAGCCGTTTGCAAGGCACTCCACTGCATGCCCTCTCCTTGGCTGGCAACGGACTTCGGGACACTACCCGCATTGCAGCCAGCGATCCCACGCTCTGGGTACAGATCCTGGGCGGCAACGCGGAGAAGGTGGTGTCCATCCTGCACGGTGTGCGCGAGGACCTGAACCGTTTGATCGGTACCTTGGAAGAACCGCTTGCACCCGGTGCGCGGCTTGACCTTGCCCAGCTGATCAGCGAGGGGAATGCAGGGCAGGCCCGGATCCCGGGCAAGCACGGCGGACCTCCCCAGGCGTACTCGTGGCTCACCATCCTGGTGGACGACAAGCCTGGCCAGATCGCGCACCTCCTCACGGAGATCGGCGAGATCGGGGTGAACCTTGAAGACCTTCGGCTCGACCATTCGTCGGGACAGAACGTGGGCATGGTGGAGCTTTCCGTGCTTCCGAGCAAACATGACCTCCTTGTTGAAGCTTTGACTGACCGTGGATGGCGGGTACTCCAGTAATGACGCGTGAATTCTTTGGCCCGGAAACCGTTGCCCGTCCGGGCAAGCCGATCGTGATCGCGATTGACGGCCCTTCAGGGTCCGGCAAGTCCAGCGTCAGCAAAGAAGTTGCCCGGCGCTTGAAACTGGCGTACCTGGATACTGGTGCAATGTACCGGGCGCTGACGTGGTACTGCCTCAAGACCGGCGTTGACCTCCATGACGGCGCTGCGGTGGAACAGGCTTCCAAAGTGATGCCGCTGGAGATCAGCACCACTACTGCCACCGAGTATGTGGCAGTTGATGGCACGGACATCACGGACGAAATCCGGGATCCCTTGATCTCGTCCTCGGTCAGTGCTGTCGCCACGACGCTCGGTGCCCGCACCGAGCTGATCCGTCGCCAGCGCGAGCTGATCGATCAGCACCACCGCCGAATGGTGGTGGAGGGACGCGACATCACCACCGTCGTCGTCCCCAATGCTGAGGTCCGCATGCTGTTGACTGCCAGCGAGGAAGCGAGGATGCGGCGTCGTGGGATCCAGCTGGGCGGCACGCAGACCAAAGAACAACTCAATGCACAGGTAATCCAGCGTGACGCCAAGGACTCAACTGTAGTGAACTTCACCCAGGCGGCCGACGGCGTGGTGACACTCGATTCTTCGGACCTGAACTTTGAGGAAACCGTCCAGACCGCCTTGGCGATCGTGAGCAAGGTTATCTATGGTGACTGAGAATCAGCTCCCCTCTGTAGGGACCAAGATGTGGAGCCGGCCGGTTGGTTGGTTCCTGGATCACGTCATCTATCGGACCATCGTGGTGGGCAAAAGTAATGTTCCCGCTGCCGGACCGGTGATATTTGCCGCGAACCACATCAGCTTCCTGGATGGGCCTGTGATGTTCGGTGCGTCGCCGCGCCCCATGCATATCCTCGTTAAGAAGGAGATGTTCAAGGGCTTCCTGGGCTCAGTCCTGAGGGGATCCGGACAGATTCCGGTGGACCGCTCCGGTGACCGCACCGCCCTGCATGTGGGCAAGAAATTGCTCGACGCCGGTCGTTGCGTAGGGATTCTTCCCGAAGGTACCCGGGGGAGCGGCTCTGCTGAAAGCATCAGCAATGGAGTTGCATGGCTCGCCCTCAACTCGGGAGCTACCGTCATCCCTGTGGCCATCCTCGGAACCCGCCAAGGTGATGAGCATCGAGACCATATCCCTAAACCCCGCCGCAAGCTCCATGTCAGCTTCGGCGAACCCATTACGGTGAAGCGCCGGAAGGGCGAACCCGGGCGTGTTTCAATGGACAGGGCGGCTGCGGAGATCCGTGAAGCCCTCGCCGAACACGTCCAGGACGCCATCCGGGCCACAGGCCAGGGCCTTCCCCTGGAACCTGCGCCCGGTGAATCCACTTCGCAGCACCGCCATACAGCAGTAGCCGGGACGCCGGCAGACCACCACTAAGGAAAGTGCAATGAGCGATACGACTCAAAAATCCGGCCTCCACGGAGCCGGCGACGACGAATACACGCCCACCGGCACCGACCAGGTGGCGGAAAACCTGGCGGCCCTGGACGATGACGAGGCCGAGCTCCGCGCAGCCACCCTCCGGGCCGGCTTGGACGATTACGAACTCGACGAAGAAGATGCAGCGCTGCTCAGCGGCGAATACGGCGATGAAGGCGATGAAGGTCCCCTCAAGCTGGACCCCGTTTTGGCCATCATTGGCCGCCCGAACGTGGGTAAGTCAACGTTGGTCAACCGCATCCTTGGCCGCCGCGAAGCCGTTGTTGAGGACACCCCGGGCGTTACCCGCGACCGCGTCATGTACTCGGCGCGCTGGAACGGCCGCAACTTCACCCTGGTGGACACCGGTGGCTGGGAGCATGATGCCAAGGGCATCCACGCCCGCGTGGCCGAGCAGGCCGAAATGGCCGTTGAGCTTGCCGACGCCGTGCTTTTCGTCGTTGACTCCGCCGTTGGCGCAACCGCTACTGATGAGGGCGTCATGAAGATGCTCCGCAAGAGCAAGAAGCCGGTCATCATGGTGGCCAACAAGGTGGACGACTTCGCACAGGAGGCCGATTCCGCTGCACTGTGGGGCTTGGGCTTCGGCCAGCCGTACCCGGTTTCGGCTCTGCACGGCCGTGGCGTTGCCGACCTCCTGGACCACGTCATGGACACCCTGCCCGAGTACTCGCTGGTGGAAGGCGTGGAGCGTTCCGGCGGCCCTCGCCGTATCGCCTTGATCGGTCGTCCGAACGTCGGCAAGTCCTCGCTGCTGAACAAGCTTGCCGGGTCGGAGCGCGTTGTGGTGGATCCGCTGGCCGGCACCACCCGTGACCCGGTTGACGAATTCATCGAACTTGGCGACCGCACGTGGCGCTTCGTGGACACCGCAGGCATCCGCCGCCGCCAGCACATGGCACAGGGCGCCGACTTCTACGCTTCCCTGCGTACGCAGGCCGCCCTCGAAAAGGCGGAGGTCGCCGTCGTGCTTCTTGCCGTCGACGAGGTCCTCAGCGAGCAGGACGTCCGTATCCTGCAGTTGGCCATTGAGTCCGGCCGTGCGCTGGTGCTCGCGTTCAACAAGTGGGACCTCCTGGATGATGAGCGCCGCCGTTACCTGGAGCGTGAAATCGAGCAGGACCTTGCCCACGTGGAGTGGGCACCCCGCGTGAATATCTCGGCCAAGACCGGCTGGCACAAGGAGCGCCTTGTCCCCGCGCTGGACATTGCGCTGGAGAGCTGGGACCGCCGTATCCCCACCGGACGCCTCAACGCGTTCCTGGGCGAACTCGTGGCAGCGCATCCGCACCCGGTCCGTGGCGGAAAGCAGCCCCGTATCCTCTTCGGCACCCAGGCATCCAGCCGCCCGCCGAAGTTCGTGCTGTTCACCACCGGCTTCCTGGATCCCGGATACCGTCGCTTTATCACGCGTCGCCTCCGCGAAACGTTCGGCTTCGAGGGTACGCCCATCGAGGTCAACATGCGCGTGCGCGAGAAGCGTGGCAAGAAGCGCTAAATGAGACGGGCATCACAGCGCACTTTGGCTGTGATGGCGTCTCCAACCTCCAACTTCGTGTAAGCTTTTGGAGGTGGTTCGGCCGGACTGCTTAGGTGGGACTCTTCGGAGGAAAACTTAGGCGGAGAACGGTGGAACCAGCGGGCTGTAGCGCAGCTTGGTAGCGCACTTGACTGGGGGTCAAGGGGTCGCAGGTTCAAATCCTGTCAGCCCGACCATAGAGGCCGGAATCACGTGGAAACACGATGATTCCGGCCTTTGGTCGTTAACGAAACTTTGGTCTCCATCTTGTTTGCATCACCCTGCCGTGAACGCCGGGGGATGCAAACAAGACCAGAACCGGGCTAAACCTTCTGTAGCGCGCCGAGCGCCCTCACCAGCGGTTGCAGCTCCGGCACGGAATCGGCCGTCTCAAGGGCCGAGGCAAGGGTCTGGTCGTGCACAGGCTTGGCCGCCTCGAGGAGCTTCTGGCCGGGTACCGTGAGCTCGGTGTAAATGCCGCGGCGGTCGTCGGCACACAGGATGCGGGTGAGCAGACCCCTGTCCTCAAGCCGGTTGACCAGCCGGGTGGTAGCGCTGCTGGACAGGGCAGTGGCGCGTGCCAGCTGCTGCATGCGCATGTGCCAGCCGTCCTGGCGACTCAGCGCATCCAGCACCGTGTACTCCACTACCGACAGCTCACTGGAGGCCTGGAGTGCCTTCTCCAGCTCGGCTTCTATGCTTCCGTGCAGGGCGGCAAGGGTTCGCCAACCCTGTGCCCGTACTTCTACGGCGTCATCCTTGATGCCCATGTCTACTGTGCTCCTGCCTTGACGTGGTGTAGATCCGGACGCGTCACAAGTAGTTGCTTGCGCAAGTATCTAGCGTGTGCAACTATATATAAAGCGTCTGCAACTATTATTCTACGGTTCCCGACGACGCACTTCCACTTTCTGGTCGGGGCCGCACTTTTAAGGAGCACCACATGCCCGCAGGGTTGATTGCCCTTGCCCTCGGCGGATTCGGTATTGGACTGACCGAGTTCGTGATCATGGGCCTCTTACCTGAGGTTGCTGCCGACTTCCAGGTCAGCGAGGCCTCGGCCGGCTGGTTCATCTCCGGCTACGCGCTCAGCGTCACCGTTGGTGCACTTCTGGTGACGGCTGCAGTCACCAGGCTGCCGCGAAAGCCGGTTCTCATCGGACTGCTTGTACTGTTCATCGCCGGCAACTTCCTGTCCGCAATAGCCGACAGCTACGCGGCAATGATGATCGGCCGCATCATCGCAGCGCTCTGCCACGGAGCGTTCTTCGGCATCGGTTCCGTGGTTGCCGCCAGCCTGGTGCCCGCACACAGGAAAGCGGGGGCCATTGCCATCATGTTCACTGGCCTCACTGCGGCCAACGTCCTTGGTGTTCCCTTCGGAACGCTGCTGGGCCAAAACTTCGGCTGGCGCTCAACCTTCTGGGCGATCACCGTCATCGGTGTTGTGGCACTGATCGGCATTGCCCTGATGGTCCCCAAGGCCAGCGTGGAACCCACCAAGGGTCTCCGCAGCGAGCTGGGCGCGTTCAAGTCCGGTCAGGTCTGGCTCTCCATCACGGTGACCATCCTCGGGTTCGGCGGCATGTTCGGTGCCTTCACCTACATTGCTTTCACCCTCACCGAGGTGTCAGGATTCGAATCCGGCGCCGTGCCGTGGCTCTTGGTGCTCTTTGGTGGCGGCCTGTTCGTTGGCAACTTCCTCGGTGGCAAGGCCGCCGACAAAGCCCTGGACATGACACTCATTGTCATCCTTGTCGGGCTGGTGGCGGTGCTGGTCTTTTTCGCCCTCACCGCTTCCAATAGCATCGCCACCTTGGTGTCACTGGCGCTCATGGGCGGCTTCGGATTCGCCACCGTACCAGGCCTCCAGATGCGCGTGATGCACTTTGCTTCCACGGCGCCAACGCTCGCATCAGGCGCGAACATCGGCGCTTTCAACCTCGGCAACGCACTCGGGGCCTGGCTCGGTGGCGTAACCATCACGGCAGGGCTCGGCTACACCTCGCCCATCTGGGCTGGAGCCGGAATTACGGTTGCCGCGCTGCTGGTCATGCTGGCGGCGGCTGCAGCAGCAAAGCGCAGGGGAGTGGCGGCACCTGCTGTAACTTCCGACGTCGAACGCGAACCACGTGAGGCCCCCGTCGCCTGACGCTGGACTACAAAGCAAGGCCCCAACACGAAGAAGCCCGCCATGGATATCCCATGGCGGGCTTCCTGCGTCCTAGGCGCTGGGTGTGGTGTCCTGCGCTTCTGCTTCGGCGCTCTTGCCAGCTCTGACGCGTTGGTTCTCTGCTTGCCTGAGCACTTTCATTTGCTTGCCCCGGCGGCGCCACAGCGCCCACAGAATTGTGACTGCAATGAAGACCACCACGGCGGTAACAGCGGAGATGGCTGTCCAGGTTGTGAAGAATCCTGCATCCACGCTTAAGGTCCTCTGGCCGGCGTGGGCTGACTCCGTGCTGCCGAAGACGATCCCGGCGGTGAGCAGGTTGGGTGTGGCGATAGCGACGGCAACCAGGACAATAACGATTTTCCATGGCCAAGACACCGCCTTACGGGTGGCCTGCCACGCTACGAGGAGCGGAATGAACGTGAAGACGAAGCCGTAGAACATTCCCACCAGGACGCTGGCTCCCAGGTCGCGCCGGATCTGTCCCGCGATGACATCGGACCACCAGCGGGGAAGGATTGCCCCGAGGATGAAGTAGGCGGCCACGGCGACAAGTACTGCCACCAGGATCAGGATTATTTTTACGCCCCAATTGCGCTTTTTCCGAGCTGGTACTTGTGCTTGTTCGGTCATGGGTCAATCATGGCAGAGACCCCATCAGGTGCAGGGGAAATGTGCCTATACTTTCAGCGGTGGCCATCAGCAAGGCCGCCGTCGAGGTTCGTAAATGTCCCGATGAAAGGCCACCAGTGAGCAATATTCCGGAAGAACTTTCCTATACCGCAGAACACGAATGGGTTACCGCTCCTGATGCAGACGGCGTAGTGCGTATTGGCATCACCGACTTCGCACAGGACGCCTTGGGTGATGTTGTCTACGCCCAGATGCCTGAGCCGGGGACGAAGGTCACCGGCAACGAAGTTGTTGGCGAGGTGGAGTCCACCAAGAGTGTTAGTGATATCTACGCTCCGGTGACTGGTGAAGTCACCAACCGAAATGACGCCTTGGACACCGATCCGGCCCTTATTAACTCGGACCCGTACGGCGAGGGATGGCTAATTGAAGTAAAGCTGGCAGAAGCTGATGCAGTGGATTCCCTGCTCAGTGCATCGGAGTACGAACAACAGGTAGGCTAAAGTTATCTGGCCCGTCAGGCCGCTTTCCCATAACCGGGAAAGCGGGACGGCGGGCCAGCAACCGATTTGCCCGGCGGTACCGGGATGCGGAAGTGGCCGGCAGGGTTTCGAACTGCCGGCGGATGAGGAGGAAATTCCATGGTTGGCGGCGAACAGAATCAAGCCAATGTCGGGAACGGCGCGGAGGAACAGCCGACGTCGGAGACCACCTCGATCAGCATCACGCCAACGTGGGACGAGCCAAGCATTGCCCCCAAGTTGGCTCCTGAAGAGCGTGCATCCGTAGACGCACTTCCGCCGAACTCGGCTTTGCTCATTGCGCACAGTGGTCCCAACGCAGGCGCTCGTTTCCTGCTGGACGCGGACACCACTACTGCTGGCCGGCACCCGGATGCCGACATCTTCCTCGATGACGTCACGGTGTCCCGCAAGCATGTTCAGTTCATCCGGACGGCGTCCGGCTTCGAGCTGGTGGACATGGGAAGCCTCAATGGAACGTATGTCAACCACGACCGCGTGGACCGCGTGCACCTGAAGAGCGGCAACGAGGTACAGATCGGCAAGTTCCGGTTGACCTACTACATGAGCCCTGTTCGCGCAGCAGGCCAAGTCTGACGGGGTATCTGCCTGTGGCTATGGCCCAGCAGGACCGTCGCGGACCGCAGGTCCTGAATATCGGGGAAGTCCTTGCCCAGCTGAGCGACGACTTTCCTGGTATGACGGCGTCCAAGATCCGTTTCCTGGAGGAAAAAGGCCTCATCAACCCGAAGAGGACTCCTGCCGGTTACCGGCAGTACTCGGACAGCGACGTTGAGCGGCTCCGTTTTGTCCTCGCTCTTCAGCGTGATCAGTACCTGCCGCTGAAGGTCATCAAGGATTATCTCGATGCCATCGACCGCGGTGAGAGGCCGGAGAATCTCCCTCCGGGTGTCACGGTGTCTCCCAGGGTGGTATCGGCGGAAATGGCAGCCGAAGTGCAAGGGCGGGCCCGCGCGCTCACTGAAGAGCAGCTGCGTGCCGAGTCGGGTGCCAGCGTCCCCCTGCTTGAGTCCCTGTTGAGTTTTGGACTGATCACCCACGTTGGCGGCAAATTTGACGAACACGCACTCCAGGTAGCGAGGGCATGTGTCCAACTGGAAGGACACGGCCTCGAGCCCCGGCATCTTCGTCCCTTCCAGGCCGCAGCTGAACGGGAGTTCGGCTTGGTAGAAAGGGCCGTTGCGCCGTTGACATCGCGGCGGGACGCGGCGTCGCAGGCTCGTGCCGCCGAGGCTGCCCGTGAGATCAGTGATCTCTGCCTAACCCTGCACAGGGCCTTGGTGCACGACCGTATCTCCCGGATGGACAGCTGATGATCGAAGTCGAAATCGTCGGTGTCCGGATCGAACTGCCGTCCAACCAGCCGCTGGTACTCCTCCGGGAGATCAACGGTGAACGGCATGTTCCGATCTGGATCGGGACTCCTGAAGCCAGCGCCATTGCCTTGGCGCAGCAGGGCGTTGTCCCGCCCCGGCCTATGACGCACGACCTCTTGGTTGATGTTGTCGAATCCTTGGGCCACTCCATCATCAGCGTGAACATTGTGGCCGTGGAGGACAACATCTTCTATGGGCAGCTGCAGTTCGACGACGGCACGGTAGTAAGTTCAAGGGCTTCGGATGCATTGGCTTTGGCATTGAGAGCCAAATGCCGTATCTGGTGCGCCGATGCGGTCATGGAAGAAGCCGGTGTCCGCATCACTGAGCACGATGAAGGCGAAGACTCGGAACCGGATCCCGCAGTGGACGAAGAACGCGAGATGCGTCGCTTCCGTGAGTTCCTTGATGACGTGGAACCGGAAGATTTCGAAGGCTGAGCCACCCTAAGTCTAAAGTTGAGGGTGAAACTTTCGACACGACAGGATTTTGGAGCCAAGGTCTTTGACCTCGGCCCCTCTCGGGCCTAACGTCGAAGTTATCAAGTTCCCGTTGCATACACTGCCGCCGCAAGTCACACTGGAAGGTGCGGACTTGCGGGAATTACACTGCTGCATTTCGCCGTTGTATCAGAGTATGCACCGTCCCCAAGGGAACTGAGAACAAGGAGGTCACGTGAGTCCGAAAGGCGAAGCAGGCGAGCTGAAGCAGTCCTCTGCCGGCATTGCTGCGCCCGCATCCGGCGCCCAAGGTTTGCTCTTCACGGAGGACCTTCCCGTGCTGGACGAGGACGCGGGCTACCGCGGTCCCACTGCATGCAAAGCTGCAGGCATCACCTACCGCCAACTCGACTACTGGGCACGTACGGGCTTGGTTGAGCCTGCTGTCCGTGGCGCTGCGGGCTCCGGTTCCCAACGTCTCTACGGCTTCCGGGACATCCTTGTCCTGAAGGTAGTCAAGCGCCTCCTCGATACGGGCGTCTCCCTCCAACAGATCCGCAGTGCAGTCGAACACCTTCGCGAGAGGGGCGTCGAGGACCTGGCGCAGATCACGCTGATGAGCGATGGCGCGAGCGTCTACGAGTGTACATCCGCTGATGAGGTCATCGACCTCGTCCAGGGCGGACAGGGCGTCTTCGGCATCGCCGTCGGGCGCGTATGGCGGGAAGTTGAGGGAAGCCTGGCCGCGCTTCCGAGCGAGCATGCCGTGGAGCAGTCCTTTCCCGACGACGAATTGAGCAAACGCCGCGTCGCGCGCCGAATCGGCTAAACACTCCGGACCCCTGAATTCAGCCAAAAGAAGGCCTCGTCCCTGTGGGGGCGAGGCCTTCTTTTTGTTTAGCGTGCTGAGGCGGACGCGCTCAGCGCTGTCGGCGGTCCCGCGTCGGAGACTTTCCAGCGAGGAGGTTCTCAAGGAGGGCGTCAAAGAGTTTGGCAGCGTTCTTGGCAGAGTCTCCGGGCCAGTGGTGGACCGAATGTGCTGCACCCTGGATCTGCTGCCAATTGGCCTGCTCCGGAATGTGCGGCGTCAGGAGCAACTCGCCGAACATGGATTCCATTTCAGTCAAGCGGAAGGTGTGCTCCGCGGACCCGGTGCGCACCCGGTTGGCTACGATCCCTGCCGGGGCCAGGTTTGGAGCGAACTCCTGCCGGAACAATTGAATGGCCCTCATGGTGCGCTCCGTGCCGGCCACTGAGAAGAGCCCGGGCTCCGCGACGAGGACTACGCGATCGCTCGCGCTCCAAGCCATGCGCGTCAGTCCGTTGAGGGACGGAGGGCAGTCGACGAGGACGAGTTCGTAGTTGGTGGTGCCTGCCAGGACGGCGGACAGCCTGCGAAGGTCACGTCGGCCCAGATCCGGCCGATCATAGATTCCAGTGAAGGCCGAACCCACTGCGACGTCCAAGGTGCCGCTGATCGATCCGTTGGTAACCCAGGAGCTGCCGGCCACATTGCCGGCGAGGTTGGCTTTTCGGGGGCTTTTCAGCATTCGGCCGATGTCGAGTTGCCCGCCTGGCTGGACGCCAAGTGCCGTGGTGGCGTCGGCGTGTGGATCGAGATCCACCACCAACGTGCGAATGCCGGCTGCGAGGGCCGCTGACGCCAGACCGGTGGTCACGGACGTCTTTCCCACTCCACCCTTGAGGCTGCTGATGCTGACTACTTGCACTTGAAAACCCAAAACCTAACGCCGGTTGCCGTGTCGCGCTGATTCGCTCCGGAAGCGCCGGAGCCGGGGCTTGCCGAAGCCCCTTGAACATCATATGGTGCATCGCGGTTGATTCCCGCTTTCTACGCGCCAGGCCGCTTGGGATAAGCGGCGGCAATAGCATGCGGCCGGATCGCGCGCACGCATATACAGCGCAGATGACGATTCCTTTGTGATGGTTGCCACAAAGATTTGTGTTTGATGCTGGCGGCACTACACACTGTGACCACCGACCGATCCACCCGCAATGATGCAGGAGAAGTATGTTTTCGAAAATTCTGGTGGCCAATCGCGGCGAAATCGCGATCAGGGCGTTTCGCGCTGGTTATGAACTGGGCGCCAAGACCGTAGCCGTCTTTCCGCATGAGGACCGTAACTCGATCCACCGGCAGAAGGCCGACGAAGCTTACCTGATCGGCGAGGTGGGCCATCCCGTCCGCGCCTACCTGGACGTTGAGGAGGTTGTCCGCGTCGCCAAAGAAGCCGGCGCTGACGCCATTTATCCCGGCTATGGCTTCCTCTCCGAGAACCCGGACCTCGCGCGTGCTGCGAAGGCAGCGGGAATTACTTTCGTGGGTCCGCCTGCGGAGGTCCTTGAGCTCGCAGGTAACAAGGTTGCCGCCCTGGAAGCCGCGCGGAAGGCCGGCGTTCCGGTCTTGAAGTCGAGCAAGCCCTCCAAGGACCTTGACGAGCTCATCGCTGCCGCCGACGAGATCGGCTTCCCCATCTTCGCCAAGGCCGTTGCCGGCGGTGGTGGCCGTGGAATGCGTCGTGTGGAGACGCGCGAAGCCCTCCCCGAAGCATTGCAGTCCGCCATGCGCGAAGCTGACGCAGCTTTTGGCGACCCCACCATGTTCCTTGAGCAGGCAGTTCTGCGTCCCCGCCACATCGAAGTGCAGATCCTGGCCGATGCCGAAGGCAACGTCATGCACCTCTTCGAGCGTGACTGTTCGCTGCAGCGCCGCCACCAGAAAGTGGTGGAAATCGCACCCGCACCGAACCTGGATGAGAACATCCGCCAGGCTCTTTACCGCGACGCCGTGGCATTCGCGAAGGCCTTGAACTATGTCAACGCCGGAACGGTGGAGTTCCTGGTGGACACGGAGGGGGAGAGGGCCGGCCAGCACGTCTTCATCGAGATGAACCCCCGCATCCAGGTGGAGCACACCGTCACAGAGGAAATCACCGATGTTGACCTCGTGCAGGCCCAGATGCGGATCGCGTCAGGCGAAACCCTTGCGGACCTGGGGCTGAGCCAGGATTCGGTGTCCATCAAGGGTGCTGCCCTGCAGTGCCGCATCACCACCGAAGACCCGTCCAACGGATTCCGTCCTGACGTGGGAAAGATCACCGGCTACCGTTCCGCCGGTGGCGCCGGTGTCAGGCTCGACGGCGGTACGGTCTACTCGGGTGCCGAGATCAGCCCGCACTTCGATTCCATGCTGGTGAAGTTGACCTGCCGGGGCCGCGACTACCCTGCGGCTGTAGCCCGCGCGCGTCGTGGTTTGGCTGAGTTCCGTATCCGTGGCGTGTCCACCAACATTCCATTCCTGCAGGCTGTTCTCGCGGATCCGGACTTCAACGCCGGAAACGTGGCCACGGACTTCATTGACAAGCGCCCTGAACTGCTGAAGTCGCACATCTCCGCAGACCGTGGCACCAAGTTGCTCACCTGGTTGGCTGAAGTCACCGTCAACAAGCCCAACGGCGAGCTCGCTGTCCATTCGGACCCTGCCAGCAAGCTGCCGGCGATCGACGGCCCGGTTCCTACGTCGGGTTCGCGCCAAAAGTTGATCGAACTTGGACCGGAGGGCTTTGCCAAGGCACTCCGTGAGCAGCAGGCGCTGGCTGTCACGGACACCACGTTCCGCGACGCGCACCAGTCCCTGCTGGCAACACGAGTGCGCACCCGCGACCTCGTGGCCGCCGGTCCGGCCGTGACGGCACTCATGCCCGAGCTGCTTTCCGTGGAGGCCTGGGGCGGTGCAACTTACGACGTCGCACTCCGCTTCCTGGGTGAGGACCCGTGGGACCGTCTGGCTGCATTGCGCAAGGCGTTGCCGAACACCTGTATACAGATGCTGCTCCGGGGACGTAACACCGTGGGCTACACTCCGTACCCGGAAGAAGTGACAGAGGCCTTCGTTAACGAGGCTGCCGCTACGGGCATCGACATCTTCCGAATCTTTGACGCTCTCAACGACGTCAACCAGATGGCCCCCGCCATCCGGGCCGTGCGTGCAACGGGGACGGCCGTCGCTGAGGTGGCTCTTTGCTACACAGGCAACCTCCTGGACCCGAACGAGGACCTCTACACCCTCGACTACTACCTGGACCTCGCCCAGAAGATCGTCGACGCCGGTGCACACATCCTCGCCATCAAGGACATGGCAGGTCTCCTGCGTCCGGCTGCTGCCGCGAAGCTGGTTTCTGCCCTGCGTGAGCGCTTCGACCTGCCGGTGCACGTGCACACCCACGACACCGCGGGTGGCCAGCTTGCCACACTGCTGGCTGCTGTCGAGGCTGGCGTGGATGCCGTTGACGTGGCATCTGCATCCCTGGCCGGCACCACAAGCCAGCCCGCCGCATCGGCGCTGGTCGCTGCATTGGCCAACACACCCCGCGATACCGGGCTCAGCCTGGCCAACGTCGGTGCCCTTGAGCCTTACTGGGAAGCCGTCCGTCGCGTCTATGCCCCCTTCGAATCCGGTCTTCCGGGTCCCACTGGCCGCGTCTACCAGCACGAAATCCCCGGCGGCCAGCTGTCAAACCTTCGCCAGCAGGCCATCGCCTTGGGCCTTGGGGAACAGTTTGAGGCCATCGAGGACATGTACACGGCAGCTGACCGTATTCTGGGACGCCTGGTGAAGGTCACTCCATCCTCCAAGGTGGTAGGCGATCTCGCCTTGCACCTCGTAGGACTCAACGCCGATCCCGCGGACTTCAACGAGAACCCGCAGAACTACGACATCCCGGACTCCGTCATCGGCTTCCTGTCCGGTGAACTCGGTGATCCCCCCGGAGGCTGGCCTGAGCCGTTCCGCACCAAGGCCCTTCAAGGCCGCAGCGTCAAGGTGCGCGACGTCGAGATCAGCGCTGAGGACAGTGCAGCGCTCAAGGGTGACTCCAAGACGCGCCAGCACACGCTGAACCGTTTGCTCTTCGCAGGACCCACCAAGGACTACCTGAAGAGCGTTGACACTTACGGGAACATCTCCGTGCTGGACACCCGCGACTACCTGTACGGTCTCCAGCAGGGCGCAGAGCACGTCATCGAGCTGGAGAAGGGTGTTCGCCTCATTGCCCAGCTTGAGGCTGTCTCCGAGGCCGACGAGAAGGGCATGCGCACCGTAATGTGCACGCTCAATGGCCAGTCCAGGCCCGTTGTTGTTCGTGACCGTTCGGTGGTCAGCAACGTCAAGGCAGCAGAGAAAGCGGATACGGCACAGCCCGGCCAGGTTGCCGCCCCGTTTGCCGGTGCAGTTACGGTGACGGTCAAGGTGGGCGATGTTGTCAACGCCGGCGACACCGTTGCCACCATTGAGGCGATGAAGATGGAAGCGTCCATCACGACGCCGGTGGCCGGCACGGTCTCCCGCCTCGCCATTTCCTCGGTTGAGCAGGTCCAAGGCGGCGACTTGCTGCTGGTGATCGGCTAGCCATCCACCCAAAAAAGTACCCCGTCCGGAAGAATCCGGACGGGGTACTTTTTTGCTACTTCTGGCTGAAACGCCGTGGCTAGGACGCCCTGGGTGCTGTGTACATTTCCTCGATGACGGCGTCGAAGTCCTTCATGACCTGGGCACGTTTGACCTTGAGTGATGGCGTCAGGTGACCTGAGGCTTCGGTGAAGTCCGCCGGGACGATCCTGAAGGACTTGATGGCCTCAGCCTGGGAAACGGACTGGTTGGCCTTGCTGATGAGCTCCTGAACCGCTGCCTTGACCACGGGGTGATCGGTGGCCTCGGCCACCGACGTGCTGGCGGGGAGTCCGTGCCGGTCCAGCCAGCCCGGAAGCGCTTCCTCGTCCAGGGTGACCAAGGCTCCGATGAACGGACGGTTGTCGCCCACTACAAGAACCTGGGAAACCAACGCGTCTGCGCGGATTTGGTCCTCCAACAGGGCAGGAACCACGTTCTTTCCACTGGCAGTAACGATGATTTCTTTCTTACGGCCAGTGATCTTGAGGAAGCCGTTGTTGTCCAGTACGCCGATGTCACCGGTGCGGAACCAGCCGTCAGCAAACGTTTCGTCGGTGAGGTCTTCCCTCTTGTAGTAGCCACGCATGACGCAGACACCCTTGGCGAGGATCTCGCCGTCGTCGGCGATCTTGACCGAGTTGCCCGGCAAGGGGGCGCCTACCGTGCCGATCTTGATCATGGACGGCGTGTTCACGGAGATCGGCGCCGTGGTCTCGGTCAGGCCGTAGCCTTCCAGGATCTGCAGGCCGATGCCTTGGAAGAAGTGCCCCAGCCTTTCACCCAACGGGCCGCCTCCCGAGACTGCATGGGCAACATGGCCGCCCATGGCCGTACGGAGCTTCCCGTAGACGAGTTTGTCGAACAGGGCGTGCTTGAGCTTCAAACCAAGTCCCACCGAACCGGACTCGCGTGCTTTGGAGTAGGCGATCGCAGTATCCACTGCGCGGTGGAAGATGGCTCCCTTGCCACCGTCCTCTGCTTTGGTCAGAGCTGAGTTGTAGACCTTCTCGAAGACCCGGGGTACAGCCAGGATGAACGTCGGCTGGAAACTCTGGAGGTCGGGCAACAGATGCTTGATGTCCGGAGTGTGCGCTACCTTCACGCCGCCGGCCACGGCAAGCACGGAAATAAAACGTGCAAAGACGTGGGCCAGCGGGAGGAACATGATGGTTTTGGCTGACTCATTGACGACCTCCGGAAGTGCCGCACGGGCATTCTCTGAGAGTTCCACAAAGTTACCGTGGGTCAGTTCGCAGCCTTTGGGCCTGCCGGTGGTACCGGAGGTATAGATAATCGTGGCGAGATCCTTGAGCCCGGCTGAGGAACGGCGGGACTCGAGTTCGTCGTCGGGGACGCCTGCACCTGCAGTGCGAAGCGCATCGAGTCCGGCGCCCTCAAGCTGCCAGACGTTGGCCACCGACGTGATGTCCTCCGCAGCCACAGCCTGGCGGATAACGTCCTCATGGTGCGCTGCTTCGCCGAAGGCTGCCACAGCGCCTGAGTCGCCCAGGTTCCATGCCACTTGTGAAGGCGACGACGTTTCGTAGATCGGGACGGAGACGGCACCGGCAAACCAGATGGCGAAGTCCACAAGGGACCATTCGTACCGCGTGCGGGACATGATGCCCACACGATCGCCCACGCCTACTCCACTGGCAATGAGGCCCTTTGCCAAGGCCCTCACGTCCTGTAGAAAGTCCTTGGCACGGATGTCCTGCCACTGCCCATTGCCATCCAGCTTGGAAAACAGCGCAGGGTTGGATGCTTTTTCTGCCTCCCGGATCACGAGGTCCGTGATGTTGGTTTCCGGGGCGATGTTCACTAGGGGAGGAACACTGATTTCACGCACGGTAGCTCCTTTGATATCCACGGGCCACGAGGGGCTGCTTCCACTCTAGTATGCCCGCTCGCGGAGGTGTGTTCTATTTCACCTACTGGCGAGTAACTTTACGGATGAGCGGTCATTTCAAGCAACTCGATGCCGTCTGTGCCCCTTCGATGCCGGTGCTGCTTGGCCCTGCGGAATAGGATGAGGGGATGCCCGCACTACGGTCCAGTTCCCTGGTCAGACCCAAGCCACCGGCCTCGGCATGGAGGGACGTGCCTTGGGCCGCCCGACGAAGCCACTTGGGCCGCCGCGGACTGGCGATCGGGATCGACATTGGCGGCACCAAGGTGGCCGCCGGCGTTGTGGATGCCGAGGGTCGGGTCCTCGCCGATGCCCGCAGGTCCACGCCGGGCGCGGACCCGCGGGCCGTCGAGCAGACCATTGTGGAGCTCGTAAACGAACTCAGCGCAGGCCACCGGATCGCTTCAGTGGGGATCGGCGCCGCAGGATGGATGGACCTCGATGGCGGCACGGTGCTGTTCAGCCCCCATCTGGCGTGGCGCAACGAACCATTGCGGGAGAGCCTCCAGAAGTTGCTGAGACGTCCCGTCCTTCTCACCAATGACGCCGATGCTGCGGCATGGGCGGAGTGGCGCTTTGGCTCAGGCCAAGGTGAAAGCCGCCTGGTCTGTATCACCCTTGGGACGGGCATTGGAGGTGCCATGGTCATGGATGGCAGGGTGGAACGGGGACGCTACGGCGTGGCCGGGGAATTCGGGCACCAGATCATTTTCCCCGGGGGCCACCGCTGCGAATGCGGTAACCGCGGTTGCTGGGAGCAGTATGCCTCCGGCAACGCCTTGGGCCGTGAAGCCCGGCAGCTGGTGCGGACCAATTCCCCCGCGGGCCGTGCTCTATTGGAGAAAGCGGGCGGGACCGCGGAAAACCTGTCGGGCGCAGCCGTGACCTCGCTGGCACTTGCGGGCGATGCCACGTCCCGAGAACTCCTCGCCGACCAAGGCGAATGGTTGGGCCTGGGGTTGGCCAACCTAGCAGCAGCACTTGACCCCGGGATGTTCGTCATAGGTGGGGGGCTGTGTGACGCAGGGGAGTTGCTCGCCGGACCTGCCCGCGAGTCATTCGCGAAGAACTTGACAGGGCGGGGTTTCCGTCCCATGGCGAGGATTGAGCTCGCGGCCCTGGGCCCGCGTGCCGGCATGATCGGCGCAGCAGACCTGTCACGCGTCAGTGGACGGGCGCGCAGCTAAGCAGGCCACGCTGGGAACAGCTGTGTGCACCTAGAGGCGGGCGCCGTCGTCGTCCTCATTCTTTTCCTGCGGAAGCCGCATGATGAGGTAGACCACCGATGCCACGAAAATGGCGACAATGCCAAGAATTGCCGTCAACGGTGCCGACCGCCAAAACATGGCTGTGAAAAGCAAAGCGATGGGTCCGCCCACAGCACCCACCCACGCCAGCATGACCAGCGGCTCGGTTCCCGCAAGGCTGGGGGGATCCTCAGGAATGAAGGCGTGGTCCTCGTCCTCGACTTCGAAGTCCCGAGGCCCGGACGGCCGGATTCCGGCTTCGGCATCGGCGCGGACTGACGCATCAGGTACCGGTTCCGGGGCAGGGGCGGACAGTCCTAGTGGATCGAAGTCCTTGAAAGTCCTTGCGGACTCTGGTTGACGCCCCGCTTCCGGGCCCGACTGTGTCGCCTCCAGCCGGGCCACCAGATCCTGCCACACGGCGTCGTCATCTTTGTTGGCGCTTTGATCAGCAGAATTGGGATCAGGCCTGTTCATGGGCTGTGTCCTTTTCGGGGGAAAGCCCGTGCCCGGCCAGGGCCGCTACGGTCTTCTGAATAAAGTCGACAGTCCCGGAAAAAATCTCGGGAGCGTCATTATCAAGGGTGGCCACGTGGTGGCTGTTGTGGAGGTAACTGATATCCACCGGTGCCTGAACCCGGGAGCGGAGGAACTCCAGGCTTGCGTTCGAGATGACGTTGTCCACCGTGGACTTGTAGACCCGGACGGGTGAGCTGATGCGCGGCAGGATGGCCGCCGTGTCCTTGTACATCTTCTTTAGCTGGTGGGCGGCCGCAACGGGCGTCCGGGCGTAGGCGCCTTCATCCTGGTCCGGTTTGAGGATGTCGTTGGCGATGGCCGGAGTCGTCTTCACTACATACTTGAGGGCAGCGACAATGACAGCCCGCGGATCGTCCAGGACCAGTCCGGGGTTCACCACCACTGTGCCTGCAACGGGGCGCGTCGCAGCTATCCGCAAGGCCAAGGTTCCGCCCATGGACAAGCCGGCAGAAAAAACGTAATCGCACTCGGAAGCCAGCTCAAGGTACGCATCATCAACGGCACGGTGCCACTCCCGCCACGAGCGGGTGGCCATGTCCTGCCACGTGGTGCCATGACCGGGCAGCAACGGCAGTCGGACGGCGTAACCGGACGCAGCAAGGTGTTGGGCCCACGGCCTGACGCTGTGCGGGCTTCCAGTGAACCCGTGGGACATGACCACACCAACACGAGGACCGGCACCCTTCCAGCTGCTGTGGAACGGCGAAAAGTCGGGGAGCATTTTCATGATGACTCTGAGGCTACTCTGTCCCCGGCACGCTGGCGGAAAAAGCCGGCTGATTCTTCAAAAATGGTGGGTGCGTCAACATCCAAGGTGGCTACGTGTCCGCTGTGCGGAAGCGTGACAACTTTGAGGCGCGAGGAGTCGATGTACTTGCTGATGGTGGCCAATGAGCTCGGCGGGATGACGTCGTCAACCGAGGATTTGAATACCAGCGCGGGAGCCTCCACGTGCGGTAGGCCCCGGGTAGCTGCGCGGAAGAGTTTCTTGAGTTCATGGACAGCCTTCAGCGGCGTCTTGGAGTAGTCGCCTTCTTCGATCGTTATGGGTGCGGGCCTGTCCTCCACTATGGGGGTAGTAGTGCGCATGACGTACTTCAACGCTGCTACATACCGGACGCGGCGGTCGTAGAAGCTCAGCCCCGGGTTCACCAAGACCAGCCCGGAAACTTCATGGCGGGAGGCCACCCGCAGAGCCAAGGCTCCACCCATGGACAGGCCCGCCACGAAACACGTCTCCGTGTTCGCTGCAAGGTCGAGGTAACTCTGCTCAAAGGTCCGGTACCAGTCCTGCCACCTTGTGGTGGCGAGGTCATGCCAACTGGTGCCGTGCCCGGGAAGGAGGGGCACAGACACCGCGAAGCCCTGCTTGGCGAGGTATTCGGCCCAGGGGAGGACGCTGAGGGGGCTTCCGGTGAAACCGTGGCAGATTGCCACGCCGATGGATGCGTTGGCTCCATGTCCGGCATGGTGGAAAGCGAGCGGCGCGGCGGGTTTGTTGCGTTCCGTCATGTGTCCATCGTGTCACTGTTCCTGACATTTCTCACTGGAGTAGGGTTGCTGTTGAGTGCCGGCCGGGTAGCCCGGGTGCATGCCAACCAATCGGCCGTGAGAGGACAACCGTGTTCTATTGGGTCATGAAGAGGATCTTTCTCGGTCCCATCCTCAAGCTCCTGTTCCGTCCCTGGGTGAAGGGACTGGACAACGTCCCTGACAGCGGAGCTGCCATCCTGGCCTCCAACCACTTGTCCTTCTCGGACTCCATCTTCCTGCCCCTGATGGTTCATCGTCCGGTGATCTTCCTTGCTAAGTCCGAGTACTTCACAGGCAAGGGGCTCAAAGGACGGCTCACTGCGCTGTTTTTCAGACTGAGCAACCAGCTGCCGATGGACCGTTCAGGCGGCGCAGCCTCGGAAATGTCGCTGCAGGCAGGCAAGGACGTCCTGAACTCCGGCGGCCTTCTGGGGATCTATCCGGAGGGCACCCGTAGCCCCGATGCCCGGCTTTACCGTGGCAAAGTGGGCGTGGCCAAACTGGCACTGCAAACACGTGTTCCCGTGGTGCCCGTGGCAATGATCGGGACGGAGAAGGTCCAACCCATCGGCAAACGCCTGCCCACCATCCGCCGGATCGGCCTTATTTTCGGGCAACCTCTGGACTTCAGCCGCTATTACGGCATGGAAGACGACCGGCTGATCCAGAGGGCTGTGACCGACGAAATCATGTATGAACTGATGCGGCTTTCCGGCCAGGAATACGTGGACGAGTACGCAGCGGTGGTCAAGGCCCAGTTGGCCGGCAAAGGCCCGGAACCGGTCCATAAGATTGAGGTTGCCGAAGACGCCACGTCCGACATTGCTGAGGACAGGGATGAACCCCGGAGCGACGGGAACGGATCAGCGGAGAAACTGTGACGTAGGCGGGGGCATCAGTTACGGCTGCAGTCCCGCAACCTTGCCGTGGGCTACTACTCTTGAAGGGTGACTGAGCTAACCGCGAACACCGCACCCTCCGCAGCAGATCCTCTCGCCAGTACCGCCCAGAGCGGGGCAGCGAACTATCCCGGGCTCGATGCTTGGCGGGACCTGCCGATTTCCCAGCAGCCAACATGGTCCAACACTGAAGTCTTCAAGGCTTCCGTCAAGGAGCTCTCGGTGGTGCCGCCCCTGGTGTTCGCCGGTGAAGTGGACGTCCTGAGAGAGCGCCTTGCCGCGGCTGCCCAGGGCAAAGCCTTCCTCCTGCAGGGTGGTGACTGCGCTGAAACCTTTGAGGCAGCTACCGCGGACAAGATCAGCGCCCGGGTCAAGACGATCCTGCAGATGGCCGTGGTGCTCACGTATGGGGCTGCCATGCCCGTCATCAAGATGGGCCGGATGGCAGGCCAGTTCGCGAAGCCGCGCTCCTCCAACGACGAGACGCGCGACGGCGTGACACTTCCCGCATACCGCGGCGACATCGTCAACGGCTACGACTTCACGCCGGAATCCCGCGCACACGACGCCAGCCGGATGCTTCAGGCGTACCACACGTCTGCATCCACGCTGAACCTTATCCGCGCCTTTACCCAAGGCGGCTTCGCGGATCTTCGCCTGGTTCACCAATGGAACAAGGGGTTCACCGAGAACCCGGCACACGCACGCTACGAATCGCTGGCGCGCGACATCGACCGTGCCATCAGCTTCATGGACTCCTGCGGTGCCGACTTCGAGGCACTCAAGCGCGTGGAGTTCTTCGCCAGCCACGAAGCACTGCTGCTCGACTATGAGCGCGCGCTGACACGCATCGATTCCCGTACCGGCCTTCCCTACGACACCTCCGCGCACTTCCTGTGGATAGGGGAGCGGACCCGCGAGCTGGACCACGCCCACGTGGATTTCCTGTCACGCGTGCGGAACCCCATCGGTGTCAAGCTTGGCCCCACCACCAGCGGCGATGACGCCCTGCGCCTGATCGATAAACTGGACCCCAACCGCGAACCGGGCCGTCTCACGTTCATCACCCGGATGGGCGCCGGCAACATCCGTGAAAAGCTGCCGGCCGTCGTCGAACGCGTCACTGCATCCGGCGCGCAGGTGCTGTGGGTGACCGACCCGATGCACGGCAACACAGTCACGTCTCCCAACGGCTACAAGACGCGCAACTTCGATGACGTCATTGACGAAGTGCGTGGATTCTTCGAGGTACATCACGCCCTGGGCACGGTACCGGGTGGACTCCACGTTGAAATGACCGGCGACGACGTCGCCGAGTGCTTGGGCGGCGCTGACCCGATCGACCAGGACGCATTCCTGGACCGTTACGAGTCAGTGTGCGATCCCCGCCTGAACCACATGCAGTCCCTTGAGATGGCGTTCCTGGTGGCAGGAGCCCTATCCAAGAGATAGAGACACAAATAGGCGCGGTCCGGATTCCCGGACCGCGCCTTTTTTGTGGTTTGGCTAGACAACAGTCAGGGTGACCACTGAGTCTTCCGGTATCTCGGCATTGACGGGGTTCTGGTCCCGGACGGTGCCGAAGAAGCCACCCAGGATTTTGTTGACCTCTACCTTGAAACCGAGCCTTTTCAGTTCCTTTTCAGCTTCATCGGCCTGTTTGCCGATGAAGCTGGGCACCTTCACCAACTTTGGCCCCTTGGACACGGTGAGCGTCACCGCTTCGCCGCGGACAAGGGTTCCATTTGCCGGTGTCTGGGAAACCACAGCCCCGTTGGGGACCGTCTTGTCATTCACCGTCTCCGGAGCGATAACTGCCTTAAGCCCGGCATCCTGAATAGCCTTGACGGCTGCGTCCTGAGTCAATCCGCGCACATCGGGAACAGGAATGGGTTGGGGTCCCTTGGAGACCACCAGCGACACGGGGGTGCCGTGCCTCACCTCGGTACCCTTGGCAGGGTCCTGGGAAATTACGACGCCGGCGGGAACCTTTTCGTCGAAGGCATGCGTGACGTTACCGAGGGCCATTTCTGCGGAATTCAAGGCAATCTTTGCCTCTTCCAGGGTGCCACCGGTCAGTCCGGGCAGGGCGAAAAGCTGGGCGCCTTTGGAGACGAAGAGCGTGATGGATTGGAATTTCCGGACCTCCGTGCCGGACTCCGGTTCAGTCCCAACGGCCAGCCCTGCAAGGATGTCGTCGTCGAAAACATCCTTCGGTTCTGATTGGAAGCCGGCGGTACGGAGGAGTTGTTGTGCCTCGGCCACGGTTTTGTTCTTGACGTCCGGAACGGTTCCAGGCGATCCGGGTCCCATCCCGAAGAACCAACCCGCCGACGCGGCAAGCGTTGCAAGGATGACGATCACGATGGTCCAGATAATGCCGCGGCGGCGCGGGTTGCCCTCACGTAGCGGGCGACTAGGAGTGGCGGCGGCTCGTGCGCGGTCTTTGCTCTCTTGCCGTTCGAGTCTCTTCAGCACCCGCTTGCCGGGCTGGCGCACGTCCAGGTCATTGCCCGGACCAACAGCTGCGGCTTGCGGCCTGACTGGAACACCCGCGGCCATGATGGTGGTGGGGTTGCTCTGGTGCGTGATCATTTCCGTAGGCGAGGCCGTGGAGGCAATGGCTTCTGTGGGGTTCTCACCGGAAACGCCTCGCACACCGGACCCGCCAAGTGCCGTTGCAGCCGCGGTGGGCGCGGGGGAGTCGGGCAATCGGGACGACGCTTGCTTGCGGTCCAGTTCTTCGTCCGTCAGTGTAGTGCGGATGTGACGGAGCTCGGTCAGCAAAGCTGCACCGTCTACAGGCCTGTTTTCCGCATCTACCGCCGTGCACCACTGCACCAGTTCATCCAGGTCCCCGGCGAGGCCGGGAGCGGCCTCTGAAGGACGTCCCACCACAGCATTGACGTGCTGGTAGGCAACCTGGATAGGGGAGTCTCCTGCGTAAGGTTGTTTGCCCGTCAACATCTCATAAAGCATGATGCCCGCCGAGTAGATGTCGCTGCGGGCATCGGCCGGCTGGCCGAGAACCAGCTCGGGGGCCAAGTAGGCCACGGTGCCGATCAGGGCACCCGTGCTGGTGTTGGCGGATATCGCCCTGGCCAGTCCAAAGTCACCAACTTTGATGCGTCCGTCTTCTGCAATGAGGACGTTCTCAGGCTTGACGTCACGGTGGATCAGACCCGAGCGGTGAGCGGCAGCCAGACCCTCAATGACGGGATCTATCAGGGCCAAGGCAAGGCGGGGCGGCAAGGCGCCCTGTTCGTTAAGGGTGTCACGAAGGGTATGCCCCTTGACATACTCCATCACCAGGTAGGCGATATGGCCATCCTCGCCTTGGTCGAGTACCCCGACGATGTGGGGGTGCGAGAGGCTCGCGGCGGCCTTTGCTTCGCGGCTTAGCCGCTCAAGGAATATGGGATCGTTAGCCAGATGTGGGTGCAGGACTTTGAGGGCCACGTCGCGCTCCAAGCGCTGGTCCGTGGCCAGGTAAACAGTGGACATACCGCCCCGCGCCAAGCGCGAGCGGACCGTGTATCGGCCGTCTACGGTTGTCCCGATGAGGTGGTCCTGCGTTGGTTCTTGCACCATACGATCCTAAACGAGGCAGGGAAGGGGCCCGAATCCACAACGGATCCGGGCCCCTTCAAAGGTGCAGTTGATGGCCTAGCCAAAGGTGCGCTGGCGGGCCTTGATCGATTCGACGTAACGCTTGGTGTCGTCGTACATGCCGTACTTGCTGACCGAGTACTGACCTTGGTAGTACCCGGCAATCGCGGTGTCCAAGTCCTTGCTGGTAGCAATGAGAGTCCGGATGATAGCGACACCTGCGGTGGCGTTGTCGTACGGGTCCAGGAGGTTGAGCTTGCGACCCACGAGGTCGGACGCCCACTGACCGGACGAGGGAATAACCTGCATTGTGCCGATTGCATTGGCGGGGGACACTGCCCGCTGGTCAAATCCTGATTCTTGCTCGGCGAAGGCCAAAGCCAGGGAAGGACTGACGCCCATGCGCCGGGCCGTGTCAGCTACGATGCTCTTCATTTCGGCACGGCTGGGCACAGGCGAGGCGTTGAGCAAGGCCTTGTTCTCGTTGGCCGAGCTGACAACTGCCGGCGGGTAGGTGAAGCCCAGGAAAGTGCTGGGCACCAGTGGCTTGGTGTCACCGGCCGGCTGCAAGCCGGCGCCGGGGATGGTGAGCTTCTGGCCCGGATAGATGACGGTGGTGGCTGTCACGTTATTGTTGGCGGCCATCAAAGCAGCCAGGGAAACCCCGTGGCGGGACGCGATGGAACTGAGGGTGTCGCCCGCTTTGATGGTGTAGGAACCTGTGCCGGCCAGCGGGGCGGGTGCAGGTGCCGGCGCTGGTGCTGCAGGCGCTGAAGGTGCGGATCCGCCACTGACCTTGATCTTCTGCCCGGGATAAATGATGGAGCTTCCGTTGAGCCCGTTCCAGCTGAAGATGCTGGACAGCGGAACGCCGTGTTTGGCTGCGATGCCACCCAGAGTGTCTCCGGCGACCACGGTGTAGACGGTGGCGCTGCCCTGGGTGCTGGGCACACTGGGGGCGGTTGGGGCAGGCTGCGCGGGCGCAGCCGTGGCTGTGCCCTTGAGCTTGATGGTCTGACCCGGGTAGATGAGCGTGGTGGCGGAGAGCTTGTTCAGCTGGAGAACGGCCGTCGTGTCCAAATTAAAGCGGCGCGCGATGGCGCTGATCGTATCGCCGCGCACGATCGTGTAAGTGTCCGGTACGGACGGAGCCATCGGGCGCAGGGCTGCAGGGATGGTGCTTGCAACGGCCTGTGCGGGAATGACGGAGCCCACGTTGACTGCCTGCGCTTTCATGGCCGCAGCGAGCGTAGCCGGAATCTTTCGAGGCTGAGGTGCCGGTGTTGCCACTGACGGTTGGGCCAGGGCAAGCGAGGACAAAACCACGGCGGGAAGCGCAGCCGTGGTTGCCGCGATGACCGGCATGCTCATGGTTCGTTTCGGCGAGCGGGGCGTCGTCATGAAATGTGTCCTCATCTCAAACAGCTGGGGGGATTGTTAGCGCTGTTGTCAGTGTTACCAATGTTGTTGATGTTATCAATGATGCAAATGTGATCAGTGTGAATCTCTCACACTTAGTCGATGAGCACAACAATTCCTGTCAAACCGGACAAATAGCCACAATTGAGATGGCCGGAAATTGGGACTGCACAGTGGTCCGGAGGTATCGGCGTGGACTCCGGCTATGCGCCGGGCGGGGCGGCGTGGCAACCTTGATCCGTGAGTAATGTAGAAAGCCTTGTTTCCGACTGGCTGCCGCTGCCGGATGTCGCCGAACTGTTGGAAGTTTCCATCACCAAAGTCCACGGACTTCTGGATGAGCGTGCGCTTGTCGCCATCCGGCGGGGAGAACGGAATATCCGCTCAATCCCTGCCCTCTTTATCCAGGACGGGCATGTTGTAGACAGCCTGAAGGGAACCGTTGCGGTTCTCAGCGACGCTGGTTACAACGACGAAGAACTGATCATCTGGCTGTTCACCCCCGACGAGTCATTGCGGGGGCGTCCCATTGACGCCCTGCGAGAGGGGCGTAAGACAGAGATCAGGCGCCGCGCCCAGTCACTGGCCTGGTAACAGCGCCTCCTGAACGGGAGGCCGGAAAACGCGGACGACGGCGGTGAATCACCGCCGTCGTCCCAGCATTTGTGCTGGCCGGATTAGTAGGGTCCAAAGGGTGTGCTGCTTATGGGAGCCTTCGGGTCAGGCAGCCCGGCTGACAGCGGCTTCGGCCAGTTGGCGCAACGCCACCAGCGGCACGTCCTCGAGTGGCAGGCGTTCCAGCGCTTCGAAGGCCCTATTGCTTAGCTCTGCGATCAGCGACTCCGTGGCCTCCAAGGCGCCGCACTCAACCATGACGCGCCGTATTTCTGCAACGTCGTCCTCGCCGAGGTCGGGCTTGCCGAGCATGCGGTCAAGGAAGTCCGCTTCGCTCGGCAGCGCCTGGTTGATGGCAAAACCAACCAAAACAGTGCGTTTGCCTTCCCGGAGGTCGTCTCCAGCGGGCTTGCCGGTCGTCTCGGGATCGCCAAAGACGCCCAGGACGTCGTCCCGCATTTGGAAAGCCTCACCCAGTGGCAAGGAAAATCCCGAGTAACCGTTTAGCAAGCCGGAGGGAGCGCCGGCCAGCGCCCCGCCCAACGCCAGCGGATGTTCGGTGGAGTATTTTGCGGACTTATACCGGATGATGGATTTTGCCCGCTCTACGGATCCGGCTTTGTCACGTACGGGGCCGGCTACCTCTTCAAGGATGTCGAGGTACTGACCTGCCATGACTTCTGCACGCATCTTGTTGAAGATCCGTCGTGCAGGAGTTCCCGCTGCTGCCCGGGGGCCGATTTCCGTGAAGGACTCCTCACTGAAGGAAAGGCAAAGGTCGCCGGTCAGGATAGCCGCCGCATCGCCGAAGCGCCCGCTGTCCAGCGCCCAGCCATTCATTTCATGGAGCTGGCTGAACCGCTTATGCACGCTTGGGCCGCCGCGGCGGGTGTCGGATCGATCGATGATGTCGTCGTGGATCAGGGCCGCCGCCTGGAAAAGCTCCAGGGCGCACCCGGCCGTGACGATGCCCGGATCGTCCGCGGCGCCGCCGGCGCCCCTCCAGCCCCAGTAACACATCAGGGCCCGGAGACGTTTTCCGCCGGTGACCAGATTCGAAATGGATCCAATAAGCGGTTCGACATCGGGAGAAACCGAGGCCATAAGGTCCCGCTGCTCCGACATGAAGCCGCTCAGCTTCCCGGCAACATCGCTAATGAACTGTGTCTGCTCCGAGGTGACGTGGGAAGTTACCGTCACTTGACGGACCCGGCCTCCACGTTGGCACCGATTGTGAATGTCGAGACGCCTTCTTTTTGCCTGACCGAAACGTTCACCGTCTCGCCGTCACCACGGATGAAGTCCAGGGACGTGACATTGCCGACATCGGACGGGCCGGGGACAAGTTTAAAGCCCTGCGCCTCCATTGAGGCCTTGTAGTAGTCCACAACACCTTCCGGTGGGGCTTTGATCGTGCCGACAAGAGCCACCGTGGCGACTTCCGCGCTCTTGTCCACGCTGCTGGAGCGGACGGAGGTCTTGGGCATGACCGGAATGAGTTGCTCAGGGAAACCTGGAACAAGTGCGTTCACCGTTGCAGTGGCGTCCGGTACCGGTGCGGGGGTCTCCGTGAATGAGGTGGTTTCAGGCGAGGCCGTGGTTCCGGAATCAGATGATGACGGAGTAGGCGTGGCCGACGATGGTGAGGAAGAGCTTGTGGCGGACGGCGCAGCCGTACCGCCGGGTGATGGGGTGCAAGCTGAGGCCGCCAAAGCGACACTGACTGCGAGCAGGGTAAACCCTCGCGATTGAGGAGTTCCAAAGAGCTTCACAGGGTATCCTTCCTGGGGCTGAGCCGGACTGTGCCTCCAGTTTAGTCAGTGGCTGGGCATAGTATTGCCGTTGTGAGGCAGGAAGTATTTGGTGGCGCGGAAAGTGCCGGGAGTAAGCCCGCCCGCAGCGCCGGAGATGCACTGCGGGAAATGCGTCGAACCAGCATACTTCACGTGGATATGGACGCCTTTTTCGTCTCCGTGGAATTGCGCAGCCGTCCCGATCTTCGGGGGAAACCGGTCATTGTTGGATTTCCTGCAGAACGGTCCGTGGTGCTTTCCGCTTCTTATGAGGCCCGGGCCACTGGTGTGAAGTCCGCCATGCCGATGTCCATTGCCATGAGGCGGTGTCCATCCGCGGTGATCATCAACCCCCGGCACTCGGAGTACTACGAGGTCTCCGCCCAACTCATGAAGATTTTCGCCTCGATTACCGACCTGGTAGAGCCGCTTAGCGTAGACGAAGCCTTCCTCGACGTGGGCGGCGCGATTCGTCGTCTTGGGTCACCGATGGACATCGGCCATCTCATCCGCCGCAAGGTTCACGCTGAACTGGGCATCACGGCATCCGTAGGGATCGCCAGCACCAAGTTTGTGGCCAAGATCGCCTCCACGCGATGCAAACCCGACGGTATCCTCCAGATCGATGCCGAGGACTCGATCCCTTATCTCCATAGTCTTCCTGTCGGCGCCTTGTGGGGTGTCGGCGGGAAAACCGCTGAAGTGCTCTCCCGAATGGGCATTCGCACAGTAGCGGATGTCGCGGCAACGCCCTTGGCGTCGCTCAAAAAGGTGTTGGGAGCCAGCGGCGAACACGTTCATCGCCTGTCCATGGGTATCGACCCGCGGCCCGTAACTCCGGCCAGGCTTGAAAAAAGCATCGGCGCGGAGGAGACGTTCTCCGTAGATACCGCGGACGACGCGTTGCTGCACAGGGAATTGCTGCGTCTCTCGCACCGAACCGCCATCCGGCTCAGGAGCTCGGGCATGCTGGCGAGGACTGTGGCATTGAAGCTGCGGTACGCGGACTTTTCCACGGTCACGCGAAGCCGCACCGTGCACACCCCCGTGGACAGCGCGCAACTGATTTACCAGGTCGCCGTGCAGCTCCTTGAATCGTTGGGGACGCGTCCCATGAGTGTTCGACTGGTGGGAGTGCGGGCTGAGCAACTGGAACCAGCGGGCCAGACGTCCTTGCAATTGAGCCTTGACCGGCGGGACGATAACTGGCGGGCAGCCGAACAGGCGCTTGACCGTGTCTCACAGCGCTTTGGGTCCAAAACGCTTCTTCCGGCACGGCTTCTGGAACCTGGAAAGCCACCTGCGGACGCTTGAGGCCAGCACCGGTGCCCGGGCAGGACTCATCGCGTCTTTCAGAACGGCGTAGAACAAACTATCCTATTTATTACAGAGATTTAGATCGTCTGGACAAACTGTTTCCTGAACAGTCGGCCCCGGGATGCCCGCTGAACCAAGAGGGAATTTTGGGGAACGATTTTCTTGGTCCGATCGTTGTGGAAACAGGCGCACAGAACGCGTTATGTCCGGACGCTGGCTGACTAAAGGAGGTCGCGATGCCCCTCTCGGAGCATGAACAGAAGCTGCTTGAGCAACTTGAGAAGCAACTTCATGAGGACGATCCGAAGTTCGCCAACACCATGGGTTCGGATCCCATCCGCAGCTGGTCTACCCGGCATGTAATCATCGGCGTGCTTGGCGCCATTGCCGGTATCCTTCTCCTGCTTGTTGGCGTGTCGATGCAGGCGATACCCGTGGGTGTCCTTGGCTTCATCGTCATGGGTGCCGGCGTTTACTTCGCTACGCTGCGTGGCGCGGCCTTCGGCAAGGCCAACAAAGAAAAACCTGGCAAGGGCAAGCCCAAGAGTTCGTTTATGAGCAGCTTGGAAGAACGTTGGGACGAACGGCGTCGCGACGACAGTCAATAGTCCCTCCCGGCTCCCAGCCGTCACCGGCGGCCTCTCCTGAATCAACCACGCCCCTAATCTTCCTTGGGGGAGAACGAAAGACCCGCACTGCGGGTCTTTTCGCGTTTTAAGGACAAATCCGCTCTCCGCCACTTCCTCCACTTCCCGCCCTTTTCATCGCTTTTCACCCCCTCGGCTCTGGATCTGTCCTGCCACTACCTGTCCGGGGGCACGAAATCCGGGACCCTAAAGAGGCTCGCTCTGTCCTCTGCATTGTGCCCTCCACTTTCCGCCACTGTCCTAAAATCCCCGTGATTTCGGGCCGAATGATTCTCTAAGTGGTGGAGAAACGCCTCGGCTTGCGTTGACTGTGGTGCGTTGTGGAGTAAAGTGGAGTACATAAGAGGGTAGTGGCAGTGTTGGGTATGTGCGGGCACCTTGATTGAGGGGCGGTGGGCCAGTGTTTCTGGGTACTCACTCGCCGCGTCTCGATGAAAAGGGCCGGATCATCCTCCCCGCCAAGTTTCGTGAGGAGCTTGCCGATGGGTTGGTTCTCACTAGGGGCCAGGAACGCTGCATCTACGTCTTCAGCCAGAAAGAATTCGAAAGCATTCACGAGTCAATGCGGGAGGCGCCACTGTCTTCCAAGCAGGCGCGTGACTACATTCGGGTTTTCCTGTCCGGAGCCTCTGATGAGGTGCCTGACAAGCAGGGGCGCGTGACGATTCCGCCGGCGCTCCGGGCTTACGCAGGGCTTGGTCGGGAACTGGCAGTCATCGGTGCCGGTACCCGGGCGGAGATCTGGGATGCCGACGCTTGGAACGAGTACCTCAACGAGAAGGAAGCAGCCTTCTCGGAAACGGACGACGACAATCTGCCCGGGTTCATCTGACCCCGGATGGAGGAAGCCGCAGTCCAGCTTCTTGAATGGGATCTCCAGCCGCCCATCGAACTGTCTTCCTGGCTCACCTTCCCCTGAGCCAGGCCGGCCGAACGATAGGCGCGGATGGGGATCCGATTCAAGAATCAGCATGCAAGCGATTGAGGAAAGAGGAGGCAGCGTGGAAGAGCAGGACGCGGCAAAGCCCACATCGGAGCGCCACGTGCCCGTCCTGAAAGACCGCTGCATCAACTTGCTCGCCCCTGGGTTTGAGGCTGCCAGGAAACGTGGGGAAAGACCTGTCGCAATCGATGCAACCCTGGGCATGGGAGGGCACTCCGAAGCCATGTTGCAGCGTTTCCCCGACCTCCACCTCGTCGGTATCGACCGCGACGAGGAAGCCTTGGCCTTGGCCGGAGCACGCTTGGAGCCCTTTTCCGACCGTACCGATCTTGTCCATGCCGTGTACGACGAGATTGAGGACGTACTACTGGACCTTGGCATACCGGAAGTTCATGGCATTCTCATGGATCTCGGCGTCTCGTCCTTGCAGTTGGATGAGCGTGAGCGTGGTTTCGCTTATTCCTACGACGCTCCCCTGGACATGCGGATGGACACCAGCCGCGGCCAAACGGCAGCCGATGTGGTCAACAACTACAGCGAAGACGAACTGGTGCGCATCATCAGGAAATGGGGCGAGGAGAAGTTTGCCGGGCGGATAGCCAACCGGATCGTTAACGCTCGCGCGGAGAAGCCGTTCGCCACCACTGGGGAACTTGTGGAGCAGATCCGCAGCGTTGTCCCGGCCGCTGCAGCGAAGAGTGGCGGTCACCCAGCCAAACGCACGTTCCAGGCTTTAAGGATTGAGGTCAACGAGGAACTCGATGTCCTGGAACGTGCAGTTCCAGCAGCGGTGGCCGCGACGGCCATGGGGGGCCGGATTGTGGTCATGTCCTATCACTCCCTTGAGGACAAGATCGTGAAGTCCGTTTTCCAAGCCGGTTCCAAATCGTCGGCACCACTCGGTTTCCCGGTTGAACTTGAAGAACACAAACCAGAACTGAAGACCATCACCAAGGGTACGGAAGTACCTACGGCAGCAGAAATCGCTGAAAACCCGCGCGCGGCGTCTGCCCGGTTGAGGGCAGTGGAGCGTATCAAACAGAGGAGAGACGCATGAGCAACGCCGCAGCGAAGACTTTGCCCTCCACGGTGGGCAGCACGGCACGTGCGCTTCCGGTCCCAGCGGGAAAGCCCGACACGGCCCGCAAGGCCCGCACTCCTCTGTCAGTGGTGCGCAGTGCACCGGGTAAGCGCAGGACACCATTTGTGGTCCTGTGCTTCGTGGCGATGGCAGCCGCGCTCCTGACTGTCCTGGTGCTGAACATCTCCGTGTCCACAGCGCAGTACCAGTTGGTGCAGCTGAAAGCCGAAGCTGCCACGCTGAACAAAGAGAACCAGGACCTGACACAGAAGAAGCAGAACTTTGAAGCTCCACAGAACCTCGCTGCGAAGGCTGCAGAGTTGGGAATGGTTGCTTCCACCGTTAAGGGCCAGATCGATCTGAACACCATGGCTGTGACCGGTAAGGCATCACCGGCAGTTAAGGGAGATAATCCCGGAGCCCTGCTTGCTGCTCCGGCTGTGGAGGGGTTGATTGATGTTGTTCCGTCGGTGACTACCAAGGACCCGTTGGAAAGCCGCAAGTCGGATGCAACTCCAACGCCCCCGACCCCTGCGGCAACCCCGGCGTCTCCCGCAGCGACGCCGCCCGTAGAGCTCCACGGGGGATCGGTGCCGGCTCCCCGGCAAAAGGCACCAGGGCAGTAGACCGTCAGTCCACCGAAGCTAGGCCAGCAGCAAGGAATCAACGTGGCAAAGAACCCCGGCACATCGAAGAAAACGAAGACGCCGGTGGCAAGAAAGCGGTTGCGCGTTGGCCTCGGCATCATGCTGACCTTGCTCCTGGTGGTGGGTGGCAAGCTGTTCATGGTTCAAGGCCTGGATATGGGCGGGATGGCTGAAGCTGCCTTGGCAAGCCGCCTCACTCCGCAAGTACTCCCTGCCGAGCGGGGGCAGATTGTCGATGCCAACGGGACGGTGCTGGCCAGCAGCGTGATCCGGTACAACATCGTGGTGGACCAGACGGTCAATACCGGCACGGAGACCTTCCATCGCTTCAATGAGAAGACTGAGAAGCTGGACGAGATCACCCGTGATCAGGGGATCTCTGACCTGGCCGGGCTTCTGGGGGCGGATGAAAGCACAATCCGGGAGTCCCTTACCGGGGACAAGAAGTACTTCATGGTGGCGAAAGATGTGAAGCCGGAGCTGGAAAACCGGATTTCCAAGCTGTATATCCCGGGTCTTAGCGCTGAGGGTGTCAGCAAGCGAGTTTATCCCAACGGCAGCGTTGCCGGCGGCGTGGTTGGTTTCCTCAAGGACGGAACCAACGGGCAGGCCGGCATCGAACAAACCCAGGACGAGATTCTTCGCGGTGTTGAAGGTAAACGTGTTTTTGAGATCGGTGCTGATGGACTCAGGATTCCGGTGGCGACAGATGAGCTCACGCCTGCCGTCGATGGCAGCGACGTCAAGCTGACCATCAACACGGACATCCAGTATTTTGCGCAGCAGGCAATCCAAAGCCAAGTCAACAAGATGAACGCCGAGTGGGGTTCCATCATTGTGATCGACACCAAGACTGGTAATCTCATTGCCTTGGCCGATACCAATTCTCCTGACCCCAATGACCCCGGGAAAGTTGATGCCAAGGATCGCGGTGTCAGGTCCGTAACGGCCGCCTATGAGCCCGGTTCCGTGCAGAAGATGATCACTGCCGCAGCCGTGATCGAGGAGGGGAAGTCATTTCCCTTGGACCACTTCACTACCCCCGCTGCGTACACCATCGATGGGCAGACCTTCACCGACGCATTCGAGCACGGCACTGAAGAGCGCACCCTCGCCGGTATTCTCGGCTGGTCCATGAACACCGGAACGGTGATGGCGGGCAGCCGGCTCACCAAGGAACAACGGTACGACTGGTTGAGAAAGTTCGGCATCGGTGAGCAGACCGACATCGGCCTGCCCGCGGAAGCCACAGGCATCCTGGCCAAGCCCGAGCAGTGGGACGACCGCCAGCAGTACACCGTGCTGTTTGGGCAAGGCGTCTCACAATCGACGCTCCAGACCGTGCGCGCCTTCCAGAGCATTGCCAACGACGGCGTAATGCTCCAGCCCAGGCTCATTGACAGCTACATCACTCCGGATGGTGAGGAACAAAAGGTTCCCGCCAAGGACTCCCGCCAAGTGGTATCCAAAGAAACTGCCCAACAGGTTCGGGACATCCTGGAAAGCGCCGTGACCGAGGGGCAGATCAAGGATGCAGCCATTGACGGCTACCGCGTCGGAGCAAAGACGGGTACGTCCCAAGCTCCACGCGAGGACGGACTGCCGGGGTTCGACGGATTCACTGCCTCAATGGTGGGCATGGCACCCATGGATGACCCCAGGTTCATCGTGGAAGTGGTGCTTCAGCGCCCCAAGGGAAATATCTACGGAGTGACGAACGGACCCGTATTCCGTTCAGTGATGGCGCAGGTCCTCCGGACCTACAACGTGGCGCCGTCCACCGGAACGCCCGCGCGGTTGCCCCAGTTCGTCAAGTAAGCTTTTTTGGGCGTCTGTTCGGCCAAAAATCGATCCACCACTACGGCCCGGGTGCCGCTGGCCCCAAGCCGGTCGTTCCACGAGCACCAACGGAGAACCACGTGTCAGAGCACAATGAGGCAGCTATCAGCGCCACAACGCCGGATGCCGGCCAGACCGGCTTTCGTCCCGCATCCGTGGCGGCAGTGCCGTTGGCAGTCATCGCCGACGCACTGGGTGTCAGCGCTCCGGATGCCAGCCAGGACAGGGCAGTGACAGGCGTTACCCTCAACTCCAGGGCCGTCGAAGAAGGCGATCTCTATATGGCCTTGCCCGGAGCTTCCCGCCACGGTGCCGACTACGTACCGCAGGCAGTCGAGGCCGGGGCAGTTGCGGTGGTCACGGACGACGCCGGGGCGCGCCAGCTTGCGCTTGCGGGTGAGCAGCCTGTGCCCGTACTCATCGTCCACGAGCCGCGAACCGCCGTCGGGCGCTTGGCTGCACTGATCTACCGCAGCCAGCCCGCGGATAGCGGCTTCCCGACGCTTTTCGGTGTCACCGGCACCAACGGAAAGACCACCACCACGTACTTCATCAACTCATTAATGCGCGCCTTGGGTAAGAAGCCCGGCCTCATTGGAACCATTGAAATCGTTGCAGGCGGGGAGCCGATCCCCAGCCTCCTGACGACCCCGGAATCCACCGATGTCCACGCGCTGCTTGCCCTGATGCGTGAACGGGGATTGGACGCGGCATCCATGGAAGTCTCGTCCCACGCCATCTCTTACCACCGCGTGGACGGAGTGATGTTCGACGTCGCAGGTTTCACCAACCTGACCCAGGACCACCTGGATCTGCATGGCAGCATGGACGAGTATTTCCGAACCAAGGCTGAACTTTTCACTGCAGGCAGGGCCAGGCACGCCGTGGTCACGGTGGACGACGACTGGGGACGCAAGCTGGCCGATTCGGCCGACATACCGGTCACAACCCTCGCCACCAAGCCCCTCGCTGCCGGCAACGTCAACGCCGACTGGAACGTGGCGTCCATCACGGCGCGCGGTCTGGGCTCGGAATTTGAAGTCAGGCACGTCGACGGACGAAGCCTGCGCGTCCACACCGGCTTGCCGGGAGATTTCAACGTGGCAAATGCAGCCTTGGCCACGCTCATGGTCCTGGCATCCGGCGTGGACCAAAACACGCTCCAGGCTGCCTTGGATGCGCTTGATCCGTTCACCGTGGCAGTGCCCGGACGCATGCAGCTTGTCTCTGCAGAACCCGCCTCCATTGTTGATTTTGCCCACAATCCTGACGCTTTGTCCCGTGCCTTGGAAGCCGTCCGTTCACCCCTCGAGGGCTCCCGTGTGATCGTGGTCTTCGGGGCAACGGGTCAGCGCGACCAGGGTAAGCGGCCCACCATGGGAGCCATCGCCGCCCGCCTCGCCGACATCGTGATCATCAGCGATGACGATCCCCACGACGAGGATGCAGCAGCGATCCGGGCCGAAGTCCTGCAGGGTGCGCACGAGGCCCGGGACTCCGAAAACCTGAACTGCGAAATCATCGAGTCCTACCCGAGGGATGCAGCCATCAGACTGGCCGTGGATATGGCGACCAGCAAGGACACTATCCTCATCGCCGGGCGCGGACACGAGGTGTGGCAAGAGGTCAAGGGAGTGAATCTAGCCCTGGACGACAGGGTGGAGTTGCGGGCCGCCTTGACATCCAAGGGATTCAGCGTTTCAGCGGACCAGCGGATAGAGTCCTAAACCGAGATGATTGCACTTACTGCGGCGGAGATCGCCGACATCACCCATGGCCGATTGACCGGAGATCCGGACATCGTGCCCACTTCCGTCGTCACTGATTCACGGGAAGCGACGCCCGGATCGCTGTACGTGGCCAAGCCCGGCGATCACGCCGATGGTCACGACTTCGTCGACGCCGCTTTCGAACGAGGTGCCGTTCTGGTTCTCGGCGAACGCGAAGTGACCGATGCCGACGGCCGCCCCCATCCCGCCGTCGTGGTTGAGGATGCTGTCTTGGCCATGGGCGCGTTGGCGGCAGAGGCCGTCCGTCGCATCCGTGCAGATCGCCAGAACCGCGGCGAGGACTTTACGGTCATCGGCATCACGGGATCAGCGGGCAAAACCACCACCAAGGACCTCCTTGCCGGTGTTCTATCTACCGCCGGCGCCACTGTGGCTCCCCGGGGCTCCTACAACGGCGAGGTGGGCGTCCCGTTGACGGTATTTGCCGCGGATGCCAACACCCGCTTCCTGGTGATCGAGATGGGCGCTACCGGTCTGGGCCACATCAAGTACCTGGCAGACATGGTCAAGCCGGATATTGGCGTGGTCCTGGTAGTTGGCACCGCTCACGCGGGCGAGTTCGGTGGTGTGGAGAACATCGCCAAGACCAAAGGCGAACTGGTAGAAGCCCTTGGCGAGCATGGCACAGCTGTGATCAACCTCGATGATGGCCGGGTTGCCGCCATGCGCACCAGGACTAAAGCCAAGGTCCTTGGCTTCTCGGCTTCGCCGGCTACCACCGAAGAGGTGGAAGCCCGCAACCTTGTAGTGAATGAGCAAGGTTTCCCTGAGTTTGATCTGGTGCTTCCCGACGGCGGCCCGTCTGTTGAGGTGCGAAGCCGCCTGATCGGCGGCCACCACCTCACCAATCTCCTGGCAGCAGCCGCAGCCGCGTTCGCCGCCGGCATCCCGGCCGCTGATATTGCCTCTTCGCTCAGCTCCCAGTCGGCAGCCAGCCGCTGGCGGATGGAGCGTACTGAACGTGAAGACGGCGTCACCATCATCAACGACGCTTACAACGCCAACCCGGAATCGATGCGGGCTGCCCTGCGGACGCTGGCTGACCTTGGACAAGGCAGAAGGACGTGGGCGGTTCTTGGCGCGATGCTCGAGCTGGGGGAGGACTCCATCCGCGAGCACACCGCCGTGGGTACCCAGGTGGTGCGGTTGAATATTTCCAGGCTGGTGGTAGTGGGACGCGAAGCCCGTGCCCTCTACATCTCCGCTATCCAGGAGGGTTCCTGGGGTGACGAGTGCTCGTTCACGGAGACTGTGGAAGAAGCCTATGAGCTGCTTCAAAATGAGCTGAAACCCGGAGACCTGGTGCTCTTCAAGTCCTCCAACGGTGTGGGACTACGGCATTTGGGTGATCGGATAGCATTACCTCCACGGGCCGAGCCCACCGGAGACAACGCGGCCGAAGCTGCCGCAAGCGAAGGGAACGAGCTGCTGTGATTGCACTTTTGATCGGCGCCGGCGTCGCCCTTCTGGTGGCCCTGATAGGGACGCCCCTCTTTATCAGGTTCCTGGTGGCCAAGAGCTACGGACAATTCATCCGTGATGACGGACCCACTTCCCATCACACCAAGCGCGGCACCCCCACCATGGGTGGAACCGTGGTGGTGGCCGCGGTACTCATCAGCTACTTCGTGACACACCTGATCATGTGGATGATGAACCCGAATTCTGCCGGGCCGTCGGCCTCCGGGCTGCTTCTGCTGTTCCTCATGGTGGGAATGGGCTTTGTAGGCTTCCTTGATGACTTCATCAAGATCTCCAACAAGCGCAGCCTGGGCCTCAATGCACGGGCCAAGCTGATCCTCCAGGCTGCCGTTGGCATCATCTTCGCGGTCCTGGTTCTCCAGTTCCCCAATGAGGACGGCCTGCGTCCTGCATCTACCCAGATTTCCCTGGTCCGGGATATCCCCTGGTTGGACCTCGCGTTCGGCGGCACGGTGGTGGGTGCCATCCTGTTCGTGCTCTGGTCCAACCTGATCATCACCGCGGCTACCAATGGGGTGAACTTGACTGACGGCCTGGATGGATTGGCTGCCGGAGCCTCCATCATGGTCTTCGGTGCCTACACCATCATGGGGATCTGGCAGAACAACCAGGCCTGCGGCTCACCACGGGAAGCCGGCAGTGGTTGCTACCAGGTTCGCGACCCCATGGACCTTGCCCTGCTGGCGGCCATCCTCAGTGCTGCGCTGGTTGGATTCCTGTGGTGGAATACATCACCCGCCAAGATCTTCATGGGTGACACGGGATCCTTGGCCATTGGTGGTGCCGTTGCGGCATTTGCCATCCTGTCACGCACCGAACTCCTGCTCGCCTTCATCGGTGGCCTCTTTGTCCTGATCACTCTGTCCGTCATCATCCAAGTGGGCTTCTTCAAGCTCAGTGGTGGAAAGCGCGTTTTCAAGATGGCACCGTTACAGCACCACTTTGAATTGAAGGGCTGGGACGAAGTTACCGTTGTGGTCCGGTTCTGGATCCTCGCAGGGCTCTTCGTGGCTGCCGGCCTTGGAATTTTCTATGCTGAATGGGTGGTGCTGCTGTGAACGAAAACCCGGGTACGACGCCGTCGAACGCGGACAGGCTCAACGAACTCACCAGCTGGGATGCTGACTGGGCCGGTCTGCGCGTCGTGGTGACCGGAATCGGTGTGTCCGGCTTCTCAGCTGCAGACACCCTGATCGAACTTGGCGCAAAGGTTGTAGTGGTTGACGCCGCCACCAGCGCAAAGGCCAAAGCCCAAGCCGACACCCTGAAAATTGTGGGTGCCGTTGATGTGTTGTTGGGGGAGGAAGCCGTGAAGGTACTCCCGCTGATTGACGGAACGTTGCCCGAGCTTGTGGTGACCTCGCCGGGTTGGCGCCCCGACCAAGCACTGCTCGCCGCTGCCAAGCGGAGGCACATCGCTGTCTGGGGGGACGTGGAGCTTGCCTGGCGCCTCAGGGAGCGCGCTGGGCGCAAGACAGCTGACTGGCTCACAATCACCGGCACCAACGGCAAGACCACCACAGTGGGGATGGCCGAATCCATGCTGCAAGCAGCCGGACTTAAGGCGATTGCAGTGGGAAACGTCGGCACGCCTATTCTTGATGCGCTCCGGGATCCGGTGGACTATGACGCTTTCGCTGTTGAGCTGTCCAGTTTCCAGCTGCACTGGAGCCACTCGTTGTCTCCAGTGGCAAGTGTCTGCCTGAATGTTGCCGAGGACCACGTTGATTGGCACGGCTCCTATGCCTCGTACCTCGCGGACAAAGCAAAGGTGTACGAGAACACCCAGAAGGCCGCCATCTACAACGCGGAACAAATCGAAACCGAGCGAATGGTAGAGAACGCCGACGTCGTGGAAGGGTGCCGGGCCATCGGCTTCACCACGAACACACCGGCAGTGAGCATGCTCGGTGTGGTGGACGGCCTGCTTGTTGACCGGGCTTTCATAGCAGAGCGCAAGGATTCCGCGGCGGAACTTGCTGCAATGTCCGATCTTGGTCCGGTGGCACCTCGCCACATGGTAGCCAACGCCCTCGCAGCGGCGGCCCTCGTCCGTGCCTACGGTATCGAACCAGTCGCTGTGAAACAGGGTCTGACCAACTTCCTGCCAGGTGCGCACCGCATCCAGTTAGTGGCCAATCACAACGACGTCCTGTGGATCAATGACTCCAAGGCAACCAATCCACACGCGGCATCCGCCGCGCTTTCGGCTTTTCAGCGGGTTGTCTGGATCGCCGGTGGCCTTTCCAAGGGCGTCAACTACGATGACCTCGTCAAAGAGCATGCACCCCGATTGAAAGCCGTTGTGCTCATTGGCACTGACACAGAGGCGTTGGAGGGTGCCCTCCAGCGACACGCACCGGATGTCCCCGTGATCGCGCCCCCCAAGGGCGACACTGAAGGGGTGCAGATCGCAGCCGGAGACGCCGCTTCGCCAATCTACGGTGAGACCATCATGGCCCAGGCCGTAGCTTCGGCCGGCGGAGTGGCAGCGCCCGGCGATACCGTCCTGATGGCACCAGCGGCTGCATCCATGGATCAGTTCTCTTCCTACGCTCACCGTGGCGACGCTTTCGTCCTGGCAGTTCGCGAGCTTGTGGAAGGGCAGGCACCGACCACCGAGGAGTAACAATGGTCAGCACGCCCACCCGCACCCGCGGCAAAGAACCCCGGGACGGGAAGTCCAAGGCCACGCCTGTTGGCGACAGCCGGTCCAAGGGGCTCCGTGGTCACCTGCGCAGCTTCTGGGAGAGCCTTGAAGGCAAGGGCAAAGCCCCCAACAGCTCCACGTATTACCTGATCCTCGGCTGTGCCCTTGCGTTGACGGCCATTGGCATCATGATGGTGTTGTCAGCCTCCAGCGTTGAAGCCATCTCCGAGGGCAAGTCACCCTACGCCGATGCCCTCAAACAGGCAGTCTTCGGCGTCGTTGGACTCATTGCGATGTACGTCATCTCACGGACCAACGTGAACTGGATGAAAAAACTGTCCTGGTGGGCGCTGGGGGCCGTGATTGTCCTCCTTGCCTTGGTGCAGGTCATGGGCAACACCGTCAACGGCAACAAGAACTGGATCGACATCGGCGGTGTCACCCTCCAGCCCTCCGAGATGGCCAAGCTGATCCTCTGCGTCTGGATCGCTGCTGTCCTCGCCCGGAAGCAGAAGCTCCTTCACCGCTGGATGCACGTCATCATTCCCGTGGTTCCAGGCGCAGGCCTGGTGATTACATTGGTGATGTTGGGGAACGACCTCGGAACAGTCATCGTCATCGCGGCGATCACCGCTGCCGGGCTCTACTTTGCGGGCGTTCCGGGCCGCATGCTGGCCATCGCCGGCGCAGTCGGTGCCGTTGGCGCCGTCCTGGGCACCATCAGCAGCTCCAACAGGATCTGCCGCATCACGTCGTGGTTGGGAACGGCGTCCCGGCAGTGCACCGAGCAGTTCGACTTCGATTTCCAATCCACCAACGGCATGTACGGCCTGGCGCAGGGGAGCTGGACCGGGCTGGGCCTCGGACAAAGCCGGCAGAAATACAACTGGCTTCCGGAAGCCCACAATGACTTCATTTTCGCCATTATCGGCGAGGAACTGGGCCTCGTAGGGACCATCGTGGTCTTGGTCCTGTTCGCGATTCTGGGTATTGCCATCTTCCGTGTGGTGGTCAGGCAGACCGATCCTTTCCAGCGCACCCTTGCGGGTGGAATCATGGTGTGGCTGCTCGGCCAGGCAAGTATGAACATGGCCGTGGTGACCCAGCTCCTTCCCGTGGTGGGTGTGCCGCTTCCTTTCATCTCCTACGGTGGCTCTGCGCTGATCATGTCCCTTTGCGGCGTGGGCGTAGTGTTGTCTTTGGCCCGTGGCCAACTGCCAGCGCAGCAGCGTTCAGGATTCCTGCCGCGCCTCATGTCCAAGACAGCACGAAAGCGTACCTAGCACTTCATGACTTCTGATTCCGCCAACGCATCCAAGCCTTTGTCCGTTGTCCTTGCCGGCGGCGGAACTGCCGGTCACGTCAGCCCGTTGCTGGCCATAGCCGACGCCATCCGGGACAAGCGTCCGGAGGCTGCCATCCTTGCTGTTGGTACGACCTCGGGCATGGAAACCCGCCTAGTTCCCGATGCCGGGTACGAACTTGCAACCATTGACCGTGTTCCGTTTCCGCGTAGGCCCTCAGCTGACCTCGTTAAGTTGCCCGGTCGTTTGAGCGGGGCGGTTCGGCAGGCCAAGCGCATTTTGGAGGAGGCCCGCGCGGACGTCCTGGTGGGGGTGGGCGGGTACGTCTGCACACCGATGTACCTTGCTGCCAGGAAACTCAGGATTCCCATCGTCATCCATGAGGCCAACATGAAGGCTGGCCTGGCCAATCGCGTTGGCGCCCGGTTCAGCAACCATGTGGCCGTGGCATTTGCCGGTACCCGGTTGAGGGGCGCACGCCACGTAGGCATGCCCATGCGCCGGGCCATCTCACAATTGGACAGGACTCTTGCTGCTCCCGCGGCAAAGGCCGCAGTCGGCTTGGATGCCCACCGCCCTGCGCTGATCGTCACCGGCGGCTCGTCAGGGGCGCTGAGCATCAACCGTGCCATCACTGCAGCCCTTCCCGAGCTAGCGGCCGCCGGCGTAGAGACGCTTCACATTACGGGCATCGGCAAAGCCGTCAAGAATAGCGACGGCGGACTTCTCACGGCGGATGGCTATCGGCAGGTTGAGTACGTTGACGGTATGGAGAACGTCTACGCCGCCGCCGATGTCCTTCTTGCCCGTGCCGGGGCCGGAACCGTCAGCGAAGTAGCGGCGGTGGGAGTTCCAGCAGTTTTTGTGCCCTTGCCCATCGGCAACGGAGAGCAGGCACTCAATGCTGCTCCCTTGGTTGCCGCCGGTGGCGCGATGCTGGTGGACGACAAGGACCTCAGTCCGGAATGGCTGCGAAGCGAATTGATTCCGCTTCTGACAGATAGCAGCAGGCTCAAGGACATGGCCCGTAAAGCAGAGGCCCTTGGTATCAGAAACGCCGATCAGCGCATGGCTGATCTTGTCTTGGAAGCGGTATCCGCATGACCACCAGCATCGCCCGGCTAGAGTCCCTTGGACGCGTTCACTTCATCGGCGTCGGGGGAGTGGGCATGTCCGCCGTCGCACGCATCATGGTGTCACGGGGTGTTCCGGTCAGCGGAACGGATGTCAAGGATTTGCCGGTCATGCGTGACCTCTCCTCGGCAGGTGCGCGAATTGCCGTGGGTTATGACGCCGGAAACCTGGGAGACGCACAGACGATCGTGGCGGGCTCAGCCATCCGTGCGGACAACCCGGAGCTGGTGGCGGCGCGTGATGCCGGGCTGACTGTGCTGCACCGTTCGGAAGCTTTGGCTGCCACCATGGCCGGCCACCGGGTGGTCACCGTAGCGGGTACACACGGCAAATCCACTACCACGTCGATGGTTGCCGTCCTGCTCAAGGAAGCCGGCTTGGATCCCTCCTTCGCCATCGGCGCGAACGTGCCGGCACTTGGCGTTAATGCGGCGCATGGTGCGTCCGATATTTTCGTGGCAGAGGCCGATGAATCGGACGGGTCATTCCTCAACTACCGGCCCTTGATTGCCGTGGTCACCAACGTCGAGGCTGATCACTTGGATCACTATGGGACGCCGGAAGCCGTCTTCGCCTCCTTCGATGCTTTTGCTGCGCTCCTGCCCGCCGATGGTGTCCTGCTGGCATGTGCCGACGACGCCGGTGCCCGGGCCTTGGCGGAGCGTACAGCATCGCTGGGGACCACTCGGGTGCTGACATACGGAACGTCGGACGATGCGGACATCCAACTTCACGACGGTGGCCCGGGCGATGTGTCGGTCGCCTATGACGGTGGCGCCAACACGCTCGAACTCCAGGTACCAGGGCGGCATAATGCCCTGAACGCGGCAGCCGCGTTCGCCGTCGCCGTCGAACTCGGTGTGGAACCGGGTGCCGCAGCCGCGGCACTGGGCCACTTTACAGGCGCGTCCCGGCGCTTTGAGCTTAAGGGTCAGCGCAGGGGAGTACGGGTCTATGACGACTACGCCCACCATCCCACGGAGGTCCGCGCAGCTCTATCGGCGGCCCGTTCCGTAGCCGCCGGCCACAAGGTGCACGTCCTCTTCCAGCCGCATCTGTTCTCGCGCACCCGTGAGTTCTCAAAGGAGTTCGCGGCCGCGCTGGACCTGGCGGACACCGCCTTGGTCCTGGACATCTATCCGGCCCGCGAGGACCCCATCCCTGGTGTGACAAGCACGCTGATTACCGAGCATCTGGTGAACGGGCGCCTGGTTTCCGCCGATGAAGCCATTGCTGCCGTGGCAGCCGTCGCAAGCGAAGGAGACGTGGTCCTGACGGTGGGCGCCGGGGACGTGACTGCCTACGGGCCGTCGATTGTGGAGGCGTTGGATGGCTAGCACCCGCAAGCCCACCTTCAAACCGGCTACGGAACCACGCCAACGCCCGGCTGGCCGTCCCCGGGGCGACTCCGCGGAGGTCATTACTGCACAGCGTTCCGTTGAACCGGATGCGACGACCCCGGAGAAGCCGGCAACCACTGCCAAGTCCGCAGGCGGTGCCTCGAAGGTGGCTGACGGGGCCTCCAAAGACGGCAAGACTTTGCCGGCGGACAACGTCATTGCCTTTCCTGAACCGAAGAAGCGCCGCCAGCGGCGACTCGTGCTCTGGACGCTTTCGATTGTGGCCGTTGTGGTCAGTGCTTTGATCGCAGGGGCGATATTTTCGCCCGTGCTTGCAGTCCGGACCATCACCGTGGATGGCACAACGTTGTTGACGCCGGACGCGGTGCAGAAGGCACTGTCCGGTCTCGAAGGGAAGCCGTTGCCACAGGTCAGCGAGCAGGAAATCAACGAGCTCCTGAAACCGTTGGTCCAGGTCCGTTCGGCCACTATGGAAGCGCGGCCGCCGTCGGAGTTGCTGGTGCACGTGGACGAACGAGTCCCAGTGGCACTGCTGAAGCAGGGTGACTCCTACGTCATGGTGGATGTGGACGGTGTCCAGCTCGGTGCAACGAAGGACTTGTCCGCCGTAGCGTTGCCGCTGATCGACGCCGGAGTGGGTACAACCAACACAGAGTTGTTCAAGGCGATTGCTGCTGTGCTGGACACCTTGCCGGCAGACATCCTGGCCAGGATGTCCACTGCCTCTGCGGCATCGGCGGATGCCGTTGAGCTGAAACTGGTGGACGGAAAAACGGTAGTGTGGGGCAATGCCGAGGACCGGGAACTAAAGTCGAAGGCACTTGAAGCGCTCCTGAGGATGCCGGCGGACCCAAAGGTTCCGGTCAGTGTCTACGACGTCAGTGTTCCCCGGCACCCATTTACAAAGTAAGCAGCATTGAGAACGTAACCTGCGGCCGGCGGTGGCCTTATTTCGCGACAATCACACGACACGCGCAAGCGGAGATTGCATGTGGGAACCAGAGGAAATACCGTCGCAGTAGAGTTACTTGACATAACTATAACCTTCAACTAGAGGGTTAAGGTCCAAGGATTCAAGTTGGACTCGATCAGTTTCGCTATAGGACACAAGCAAGGGGCACGAAACGTGGCAGCACCGCAGAATTACTTGGCCGTCATCAAGGTCGTCGGCATCGGCGGCGGTGGCGTGAACGCAGTCAACCGCATGATCGAGGTCGGCCTTCGGGGTGTCGAGTTCATCGCCATCAATACCGACGCGCAGGCGCTGCTGATGAGCGACGCCGACGTCAAGCTCGACGTCGGACGTGAACTCACCCGTGGCCTCGGCGCCGGGGCAAACCCCGAGGTCGGCAAGCAGGCCGCAGAAGACCACGCCGACGAGATCGAAGAAGTTCTCCGCGGTGCTGACATGGTCTTCGTCACTGCAGGTGAGGGTGGTGGCACCGGAACCGGTGGTGCCCCCGTGGTCGCGCGCATCGCCCGCTCCCTCGGTGCGCTGACCATTGGCGTCGTGACCCGTCCGTTCACCTTCGAAGGCCGACGCCGCGCAGGCTCTGCCGAGGCCGGCATTGACGCTCTCCGCGACGAAGTCGACACCCTGATCGTCATCCCCAACGATCGCCTCCTGTCCATTAGTGATCGCAACGTCTCCGTCCTGGACGCCTTCCGCTCCGCGGACCAGGTGCTTCTTTCCGGTGTCCAGGGCATTACGGACCTCATTACCACCCCGGGCCTGATCAACCTTGACTTCGCTGACGTCAAGTCCGTTATGCAGGGCGCAGGATCGGCCCTCATGGGCATCGGTTCCGCCCGTGGTGAAGACCGGGCTGTCAAGGCTGCCGAACTGGCCATCGCCTCCCCGCTCCTGGAGGCGTCCATCGACGGTGCCCACGGTGTCCTTCTTTCCATCCAGGGCGGCTCGGATCTCGGGCTGTTCGAAATCAACGAGGCTGCCCGCCTGGTTCAGGAAGTGGCGCACCCTGAGGCAAACATCATCTTTGGTGCCGTCATTGACGACGCCCTGGGTGACGAAGCACGCGTGACTGTCATTGCTGCAGGATTCGATGACGTCAAGGCGACTTCGCCCTCCATGGACCAGTCGCGGCCAGCGCAGAATCCCGTGCCCTCGGAACGCCCGGCTGCTCCGAGCAACGCGCCTTCCAGCGCTGCTGCACCGCAGCACGCTACGGCCGGTATCGGCGCTGCAGGGTTGAGCAACTGGGGCCAGCAGCGCCCCTCCGCTCTGCCTGCAGACTCCGGCTTCGACGTCGACCTTCCCGCAGTGGTTGAACCCGACCTTTCGGGCAGCCGCTCGGACGACCTCGACGTTCCCGACTTCCTGAAGTAAGCCACGTTCGGAGAGTCAGTACCAGGTGTTTTGGTGGCGAAATGAAGTACGGCCCGGCGTTTCTGTAGCCTTTACGGATGCAGGCGCCGGGAACCTGGCTCTCCACGTGGGGGACGATCCCTCGGACGTGATGGACCGTCGTGCCCGGTTGGAACAGGCTATTGGACTGGCCGCCAGCGGTCCGGCTGCAGGACAGTTCCAATATATGGATCAAGTCCACGGCAACCATGTTGAGTTCATTGCGGCCCACGGTCCCGGACCTACTGCCGACGCGATGGTCTCCGCTGCCAAGGGCGCGTCCTTAAACTCGAAAACGCCCACAGCATTCACGCAGCCACCACAGCCTCTCGCTGTCATGGTGGCTGACTGCGTCCCCGTTGTGCTTGTTGGGAGTGACGCCGACGACAACCCGGTCATAGCTGCAGCCCACGCCGGGCGTCCCGGTGTTGCTTCGGCCGTGGTGCCTGCCACCATCGACGAAATGCGACGCCGGGGGGCTGCACGTATCAGCGCTTGGCTTGGCCCGTCCATCTGTGGATCCTGTTACGAGGTCCCGGAACAGCTGCGGGCCGACGTCGCAGCAAAAGTTCCCGAAACCTGGTCTTCCACCTCGTGGGGAACGCCGGCACTGGACCTGCCGGCCGGTGTCCGGGCCCAATTGGCTGCACTTCACGTCAGCGTGGAGTATTACGGAGAATGCACCCTCGAGAACGACTCCCTTTTCTCCTACCGGCGGGACGCCCGAACCGGCCGATTCGCAGGTTTGGTGTGGACTCATGACTAGCCTTGGGTATGACGATGAAGAGCGGCAGGATTCGGGCGGCGACGCCCGTACCGCAGAGCTTGCTGATCGGCTCGGCTTGGTCCGGCAGCGGATGGAATCGGCCGTCTACGCTGCCGGGCGAACTGATTCACCGCGGCTGATTGTGGTCACCAAGTTCCATCCCGCGGCGGACGTCCGTCGCTTGGCCGCCCTCGGCGTTACGGATGTCGGCGAGAACCGGGATCAAGAAGCCGCCGCCAAGAGTGCTGAGCTCGCAAACGTCGACGTCAGATGGCACTTCATTGGCCAGCTTCAGAGCAATAAGGCGAAGTCCGTGGCCAAGTATGCCTCATCGGTCCAGTCCATAGACCGTGCGGCGGTTGTTGACGCTTTGGCCAAGGCCATCGCTCGTGAAAAGGACGCCACAGGGCGAGGCGACCTCGACTGCTTTATCCAAGTCAGCTTGGACGACGATGCCGGTGCGCACCGCGGCGGTGCCAACCCTTCCGACGTTGAGCTCCTCGCAGAAAAAATAGAATCAGCGGAAGGGCTGCAGCTGGCCGGGCTGATGGCCGTGGCGCCGCTGGGCGCCGATCCGAACGCCGCCTTTGAGAATCTGGCCGGGATTTCCCAGGCACTCCGAGCCGTTCATCCCAACGCAACAGGTATTTCTGCGGGGATGAGCCAGGACCTGGAAGCAGCGGTGAAGTTCGGAGCGACACACCTGAGAATTGGCTCCGATATTCTCGGTTCCCGTCCGGCCGTGGGGTAGCGTCAAAGTATTGGAATGACGGGCCGGGGTTCCAATAATGTCAAGTCATGGCGGCCCGCCTACTGCAGAAATGATAGGAGTGCACCATGGCTGGCGCTCTGCGCAAGACAATGATCTATCTTGGGCTCGCCGACGGCGATGAACACTACGAATCTGAGCAGTCCGTCGCCACGCACCACGATGAAGAACGCCCCCAGGCACAGGAACGGGAAGAGCGCCGTGCGCCTGCTCCCGTCCGGGAAGTTGTCCGTGAAATGCCCACTGTTGATGCCGAAGAGGAATACCGCGCACCCGTGACACCCATCAAGCGTGCGGCGTCCAGCCGCGAAGATGCCTCGGGCCTGAGGCAGATCACCACCGTTCACCCGCGTTCATACAACGATGCCAAGATCATCGGTGAGAGTTTCAGGGACGGCATTCCTGTGATCATGAACGTCACTGACATGGGTGAAGCCGACGCCAAGCGACTCGTGGACTTCTCTGCCGGCCTTGTTTTTGGCCTGCACGGCAGCATCGAGAGGGTGACCAACAAAGTCTTCCTGTTGTCGCCGTCGTACGTTGAGGTCATCGGAGATGACAAGAAGGCCAGCGAAACGCAGGCCAGTTTCTTCAACCAGAGCTGACAACAGTCTTTTGCGGATGCCAGGCGGGTCAACCTGCCTGGCATCTGTGTTGCAATAGTAGGGACCGATCCGCATTCCGGAACAAGTGGGAGATCTGAGCTAACTCGTGGGCATTGTTTTCGGCCTTATCTATATTGTGTTGTTGCTGTTCTTCATTGCCCTGATCATCCGACTCATCTTCGAATGGGTCCAGATGTTCGCCCGCCAGTGGCGGCCAAGGGGTGTGGCGTTGGTTACGGCCCATGTGGTGTACTCCGTGACGGATCCTCCCCTTGGCAGGCTCCGGAGACTGATACCACCCCTCCAACTGGGCGGAATATCGCTGGATTTGGGCTTCCTGATCCTGATTATTGCCGTCAGCATTGCCATGGCAGTGACCAGCAGCCTGGCGTAACTGCTTCGCGGAACCCGGGCCACCGATGGTCCATAGGCCGCAAATTCTCCAAATCAACACGATGGTGTTGAATTGGAGGAACAAGATGATATTTAGGTACCGTAGTTTTGAACGGCCGGAAGGCCTACTGACTAACTAGACCAACGAGGTGACCAGATGGCTTTGACGCCAGAAGACGTTGTCAACAAGCGCTTTCAGCCGACCAAGTTCCGCGAAGGCTACGACCAGGACGAGGTTGATGACTTCCTCGACGAGATCGTGGTGGAACTTCGCCGCTTGAACCAGGAGAACGACGAACTTCGCAAGAAGCTCGGCGAGGCCGGATCGGCTGTTCCCGCCGCAGCTGCTGCAGCCCCGGTCGTCGAGAAGGTTCCGGCCCCGGTCAAGGTCGACAAGGAAGCCGAGGCAAAGGCGGAGTCCGAAGCCAAGGCCGCCGAAGCTGCCAAGAAGAAGGAAGCCGAGCAGGCTGCTGCCGCTGCTGCTGCGCCGAAGGCACCCGCTGCAAGCAACGGCGTCAGCTCTTCCGCTGAGTCTGCCGCAGGCCTGCTGGCCATGGCACAGCAGATGCACGACAAGCACGTTTCAGACGGTGCGCAGCAGAAGGAAAAGATCATTGCCGAGGCTCAGATCGAGGCTTCCAGCCTCGTCAACGACGCCCAGGAGAAGTCCCGCAAGATCCTTGGTGCACTCGAGCAGCAGCGTTCCGTTCTTGAGCGCAAGGTTGAGCAGCTCCGTGGCTTCGAGCGTGACTACCGTTCACGCCTGAAGGCTTACATCGAGGGTCAGCTCCGCGACCTCGACGCCCGTGGTTCCGTCGCTGCCCCTGAGGTTGGCGAAGCAACCGCTGACGTTTAGCAAGTATTCTGAAAGCCGGTGGCTGAGGACTCCTCGGCCACCGGCTTTCGCTGTTAAAGACTGACAGCAGCCCGTCACGCTTCCCGAATGAAAGCACTATGACCGACGACTTCACCGCTGACGCCGCACAGCCGGCGCCTGCTGAGCGCCGTAAGTGGCGTCCTGCCATGCTTTGGCTCTTTGCCGGCTTCGCCGTCTTCGCCTACGTTTTTGACCAGCTCACCAAACTCTGGGTGACCAGCACCATGACAGAGGGTGAGCGCATTCCTGTGCTGCCTCCGCTGCTTCACTGGTACTACATCCGTAATTCCGGGGCGGCGTTTTCCATCGGCGAGAACGTGACGTGGATCTTCACGATCGTCATGGCAGCTGTTTCCGTGGCAATCCTCTTTCAGTTGCGAAAGTTGGGTTCTGCGTGGTGGGCTCTTTCCCTGGGGCTGCTGCTGGGAGGAGCTCTGGGCAATTTGACCGACCGTTTGTTCCGCGAGCCATCCTTTGCCATGGGACACGTGGTGGACTTCATCCAATTGCCAAACTTTGCCATCTTCAACATCGCTGACTCAGCGGTGGTGTCCGGCGTCGTCATCATCTGCCTCCTGACGCTGCGAGGCGTCGGAATGGACGGAACGCGGCATGTCGCGGCACCCAAGCCTGACAGAGATGCAAAGCCGGCCGGTGGCACCACCGGGGAGCCTGCTGGTGAGTGAATCTCTTGTGGTCCCCGAAGAGCTGGCCGGCGTTCGTGTTGACGCAGGCCTGGCGCAGCTTCTGAACATTTCCCGGTCCGCGGCCGCGCTGCTGATTTCCGAGGGAAACGTCACAAGCGGCGGAGTGGTACTGGGTAAATCAGCGAAGCTCGTTGCCGGAGGGTTGATTGATGTCACGGTTCCCGAACGTCCGGATCCCTTGGAAGTCGTGGAGGAAGTTGTGGAAGGCCTGAAGATCCTGTTGGACGACGAGGAATTCGTTGTCATCGACAAACCTGTGGGGGTCGCTGCCCATCCCTCGCCCGGTTGGGTGGGTCCCACTGTAGTGGGCGGTCTCGCCGGCGCCGGATACCGTATTTCAACCTCGGGGGCGCCTGAGCGGGCGGGAATCGTTCACAGGCTTGACGTCGGTACTTCCGGCGTGATGGTCGTGGCCAAGACGGAGCATGCCTACACGGTCCTGAAGCGGGCGTTCAAGGAACGCACCGTGGAGAAGGTATATCACGCAGTCGTGCAGGGACTGCCTGATCCGTTGGAGGGCACCATTGATGCTCCTATCGGGCGTCACCCGGGCCATGACTGGCGCTTTGCGGTCATCGAAGATGGGCGGCCGTCCGTGACCCACTACGAGGTCCTGGAAGCGTTTGGCAAGGCTACGCTGGTGGAGGTGCACCTGGAAACCGGCCGTACGCACCAGATTCGCGTCCACTTCTCTGCGCTGCGGCATCCGTGTGCCGGAGATCTCACCTACGGAGCAGACCCTCGTCTCGCTGCGAACCTCGGCCTCACCCGGCAATGGTTGCACGCCCGACAACTGGGCTTCACCCACCCCCGCACGGGCGATTGGGTTGAAGTCAGCAGCGACTACCCGGCGGACCTCCAGTACGCCTTGGACTTGCTCGCGACAGGCTCCGCGTAGACGGACTTCACCGCCTGGGTCCGACTTCTGTCGGACCCAGGAAGGTAGACTGTCGTGGTGACTTCCAGCAATGATTCGTTCGTCCATCTGCACACCCACACCGAATACTCCATGCTGGATGGAGCTGCCCGGCTCGGTGAGTTGTTCGATGAAACCGAACGGCTGGGGATGCCCGCCCTGGCCACCACGGACCATGGATATTTGTTCGGCGCTTTCGACTTTTGGCGCAAGGCCACGGACAAGGGCATCAAGCCGATCATCGGCGTCGAAGCCTATGTAACGCCTGGTACCGCCCGCGGAGACAAGGAGCGCGTGCGTTGGGGCGATGAAAGCCAACGCAAGGACGACGTCTCGGGTGGTGGCTCGTATACCCACATGACCCTCCTGAGTTACAACAACGTGGGCATGAGGAACTTGTTCCGGGCTTCATCCATCGCTTCCTTGGACTCCGTCTTTGGTAAGTGGCCGCGGTTGGACCGGGAACTACTCAATACCTACTCCGAAGGCCTGATCGCCACCACGGGTTGCCCTTCCGGAGAAGTCCAGACCAAGTTGCGGCTCGGTCTTTACCGTGAGGCTGTGGAAGCCGCAGCGGAGTTCCGCGATATTTTTGGAGCGGAGAACTACTTCTGTGAACTGATGGATCACGGGCTGGACATTGAACGGCGCGTCACCGGCGACCTCCTGCGCCTTGCCAAGGAGCTCAACCTCCCGCTGGTGGCCACCAACGACCTCCACTACACGCATGAACATGATGCCAAGGCCCACGAAGCCCTGTTGGCCATCCAGTCAGGTTCCACGCTCCTGGAACCGACCTACGACAATGGAGGCTCTCGCTTCGCGTTCTCGGGCAGTGGCTACTACCTGAAATCTCCGCAGGAAATGCGGGAGCTTTTCCGCGATCACCCCGAGGCCTGCGACAACACGCTACTCATCGCCGAACGCTGCGAAGTTTCCTTCAACACCGGCGCCAATTACATGCCCCGCTTCCCCTGCCCTCCCGGGGAGGACGAGACCTCCTGGCTGGTCAAGGAAGTAGACGCCGGGCTGAAGTACCGGTATCCCCAAGGCATTCCCGATAAGGTCCGCAAGCAAGCGGACTACGAGCTCGGCGTCATTACGTCCATGGGATTCCCCGGGTACTTCCTGGTGGTTGCCGACTTCATCAACTGGGCAAAGAACAACGGGATCCGTGTGGGTCCCGGCCGTGGATCCGGCGCTGGCTCCATGGTGGCGTACGCCATGCGCATCACCGATCTCGACCCCCTGCAGCACGGCCTGATCTTTGAACGCTTCCTCAACCCGGACCGCGTTTCCATGCCCGACTTCGACGTCGACTTCGATGATCGTCGCCGCTCCGAGGTGATTGACTACGTCACCAAAAAGTACGGCGACGAGCGTGTGGCCATGATCGTCACGTACGGAACCATCAAGACCAAGCAGGCGCTCAAGGATTCCTCGCGAGTGCTTGGCTACCCGTTCAGCATGGGCGAGACGCTGACCAAGGCGCTTCCGCCCGCCGTCATGGCCAAGGACATTCCCTTGGCGGACATTCAGAACCCGGAATCCAAGCGTTACGGGGAAGCAGGGGATTTCCGCCAGCTGATCGCCACAGATCCCGAGGCCGCCAAGGTTTTCGAGACGGCGCTGGGCATCGAGGGACTGAAGCGGCAGTGGGGCGTTCACGCCGCCGGTGTCATCATGTCCTCGGACCCCATCATCGATGTGATTCCCATCATGCGCCGTTTCCAGGACGGCCAGGTCATCACCCAGTTCGATTACCCGACGTCCGAAGGCCTCGGCCTGATCAAGATGGACTTCCTGGGCCTCCGAAACCTGACGATCATTTCGGATGCCCTGGAAAACATCAAGATGAACCGCGGCGTTGACCTGGATCTGGAAAACCTGGAACTCGACGACGCTGCGTCCTACGAGCTTTTGGCACGCGGTGACACCTTGGGTGTGTTCCAGCTCGACGGCGGGCCAATGCGTTCCCTGCTCAAGCTTATGAAGCCTGACAACTTCGAAGACATCTCCGCTGTTCTTGCGCTGTACCGGCCTGGCCCCATGGGCGCCAACGCCCACACCGACTACGCCCTGCGCAAGAACGGGATCCAGGAAGTAATTCCCATCCACCCCGAGCTGGAAGAACCACTCAAGGAAATCCTGGGCGGCACGTTCGGCCTGATCGTGTATCAGGAGCAGGTCATGGCCGTGGCCCAGAAACTGGCTGGCTACTCGCTCGGCCAAGCCGACATCCTCCGGCGCGCCATGGGTAAGAAGAAGAAGTCCGAGCTGGACAAGCAGTTCGCCGGCTTCTCCCAAGGAATGCAGGACAACGGCTACTCCATGGCCGCCGTGAAGACGCTCTGGGATATTCTGCTCCCGTTCTCCGACTACGCCTTTAACAAGGCCCACTCGGCAGCGTATGGCGTGATCTCCTACTGGACGGCCTACTTGAAAGCGCACTACGCGCCGGAATACATGGCCGCCCTGCTGACGTCCGTGGGTGATGACAAGGACAAGTCCGCCATCTACCTCAACGAGTGCCGTCGAATGGGCATTACGGTCCTCCCGCCGGACGTCAACGAATCCTCGCTGAACTTCACCCCGGTGGGAACGGACATCCGCTTCGGCATGGGCGCCATCCGCAATGTCGGCGTCAATGTGGTGGATGCAATGGTGGCCGCCCGCACTTCCGAAGGCAAGTACACGTCCTTCAAGGACTTCCTCCTCAAGGTGCCCGCCGTGGTGTGCAACAAGCGCACCATCGAATCGCTGATCAAAGCCGGAGCGTTCGATTCACTCGGCCACCATCGGCGTGCGCTGGCGATGATCCATGAAGAAGCCATCGATTCTGTCATCACGCTCAAGCGCAACGAGGCCATTGGCCAGTTCGATCTCTTCGCAGGCTTCGAAGACCAAGAGCCCGAAGCGTCGCTGACCACCGAAATCCCGGACCTCCCTGAATGGGAGAAGAAGGACAAACTGTCCTTCGAACGGGACATGTTGGGCCTTTACGTTTCAGACCATCCCTTGCAGGGGTTGGAAGGTGTTCTCAGCCAGCACGCTGAGCAGTCCATTACGTCGATCATCGCCGAGGATGGACCTCACGACGGCGCAATAGTCACCATTGCGGGCATGATTACCTCCTTGAGCCGCAGGATCGCCAAGGCCAGCGGCAACGCCTACGCCCGGGCGGAAATTGAAGATCTTGGCGCTTCCATGGAAGTCATGTTTTTTGGCCAGGTGTACGGGCCCATCGCGTCAGTCCTGGCTGAAGACTTGATCGTGGTGGTCAAGGGCCGCCTGCAGCGCCGTGATGACGGAGCAGTCACTTTGAACTGCATGGAGCTGTCCGTTCCGGACCTCAGTGAAAGCGTGAATGGTCCTGTGGTGATCACCATTCCTACATTCAAAGCCACCGAGGCAGTAGTGACTGACCTGCGTGATGTGCTGCGCACCCACCGCGGAAATTCGGAAGTCCGGCTCAAGCTGATGGGTGACACGAAGGTGGAGGTCATGGGCCTGCCCGTTCACATGCGGGTCAACCCCAGTCCTTCCCTTTTTGGTGACCTGAAGGTCCTGTTGGGTCCTGCCTGCCTGGATAACTAGCAGGCTCGCGTCGGCTCGGTCAGATTTCGTAGTCGAGTGGCGCGGGCTTGCTGTATCCGCCGCTGTGGTAAAGCAGGGGAGTGCCGTCCTCGCCCACCTGGCCATCTATGACCTCGACCACTACCACAGCGTTGTTCTCGAAGGACAGCCGCATCTGGATCCTGCCCACGAGCCAACCGCTGACATCCTTGAGAATAGGCACGTCGTGGGGGCCCGGCTCCCAATGGTCGCCTTCGAATCGATCGCGGGTCCGAGCGAAGCGATTGGCGAGTGCCTGGTTGTCCAGCCCCAGCATGTGAACTCCGATGTACTCCGCGTTGGCCACAGCGGGCCAGGAACTGGAGCTCCTGGCCATGTTGAAGGTGAAGCGGGGCGGCTCGGCAGACAGCGAGGCCACAGAAGTGGCGGTGAAGCCGAAGGGGCTTCCGTTGAGGTTCGCCGTGATGATGGCTACTCCAGCGGCATGCCGACGGAACATCTCCCGGAAAGTCTGCTCGAAGCCGGATGGTTCGCTGGGCACGTCGGTTTTTCTCCTGGATCGGGGCCTTGCATCTTTCCTTCAGAGTATTCCTCCGGGACTGCGAGCCCCACATTTTTGTCGGGTCGGCGTGAACCTTTGTTAATGTGAGTTGCATGACCGATTCCACCGTGCACGTCCCTGCCGTCGCAGAACAGCCCTCTGCCTCCAAACCGCGGCGCTCGAAGGACGTCCTTTGGTTGGTCCTTCCTTCGGCTTTGGGTGTGGTGGCCGGTCTCCTCTGGTGGCTCCTTGCTCCGGGTGGGCTGAACCTGGTGTCGGGCAATCCGGACTTGGCGAATGCGGCCAATCCTGATTCCTGGCTTCCGCGGGACTTGGTTCTCGCAGCTCTGATGCTGCTGGCCGGGTGCCTCACTGGCGTCATGCTGGACGGAAAGCTTCAGGGCGATGGTGCCGCGCGGCGCTTGGCCTTCGCCCTCATTGGGGGTGCTTTGGGTGCGGTTATCGCGTGGTTGGTGGGGCTGCTTGCCGCCCAGTTGCTGGGGCCAGCCCCGGATCCGGCACTTGGCCCCGGGTTTGGCTTTACCCTGCGCTCCTACGCCGTGCTGGTCCTGTGGCCCGCTGCCATCGCGTTTATCACGTTCGTCCTGGCGCTGTTCGGGGTTCTGTCGAAGAAGCCCGTAAAATAGCGGAGTGACCACTTCCTCGGATACCTCTGCCCTCTCCACTGACGCCCTCAATTTCCGGAGCATCGATTTCCGGGGCCGCCGCCTTTCCTTGGCGGAACTGCGCGCAGCTGTGCCACGGGCGCAGCATCAGACGATGGCGGACGCGGAACAGAAGGTCCTGGACATCATTGCCGACGTCCGTACCCGTGGCTTTGCCGCCCTCGGCGAACTCGCCAGGAAATTCGACGGCGTGGAACAGTCGCACCCCAGAGTCCCGGCAGAGGCACTCACCCAAGCGCTGACCGAACTCGACCCAAAGGTCCGCTCGGCCTTGGAGGAGTCCATCAACCGCGCCCGTCAGTTTGCTGACCAGCAGCGCCCTGTCAATGTAGATGTACAACTTGGCGACGGCGCCGTTGTCAGCCAAAACTGGATTCCTGTGGGGCGAGTTGGGCTGTACGTTCCCGGTGGACTCGCCCCCTTGGCGTCATCAGTCATCATGAACGTGGTCCCCGCAGTTGCCGCCGGCGTCGAGTCCATTGCACTGGCCTCCCCGCCTCAGAAAGACTTCGGCGGCCTCCCGCACCCCACCATCCTGGCCGCAGCGAAACTGCTGGGCATTGACGAGGTGTATGCCATCGGTGGTGCACAGGCCATTGTTTCGTTTGCTTACGGTATCCCGGGAACCGGTGATGAACTGCCCATTGAGCCTGTAGACGTGGTCACGGGGCCGGGCAACATTTTCGTGGCCACAGCCAAGCGCCTCGTCAAGGGTGTGGTGGGCATAGATTCCGAGGCCGGCACCACGGAGATCGCCATCCTTGCCGACTCCACGGCGCAGGCCCCCTTGGTGGCCGCCGACCTCATAAGCCAAGCGGAGCACGATCCCAAAGCAGCTTCCGTCCTGGTGACGGACTCCGCCGAGCTGGCTGACGCCGTCGTGCTTGAACTTGCGCAGCAGGCCGCCGCCACAAAGCACAGTGCCCGCGTTCTTGAAGCGCTGTCCGGACCACAGTCCGGTGTGGTGCTGGTGGATGATCTTGAGCAGGGGATCGCCGTTTGCAACGCCTACGCCGCTGAACACCTGGAAATCATGACAGCGGACGCCGCCACGGTTGCATCGCGGATTCGTAACGCGGGAGCCATCTTCGTGGGCGACTTCAGCCCGGTAAGCCTGGGGGACTACTGCGCAGGTTCCAACCACGTGCTGCCCACCAGCGGGACGGCCGCTTTCTCGTCCGGTCTCAACGTCACCACGTTCCTCCGCGCGGTCCAAGTCATCAACTATGACCGCTCTGCCCTGGAGCAAGTCAGTGGTCACATTGTGAGCCTGGCGGGTGCAGAGGACCTTCCGGGCCACGGAGATGCTGTCCGAATTCGCTTCGCATAAGACATTAACCACTACATATAAGGGTGGCCACCACTACATGTAGTAATTACACGCTTGTCATTACCGTGTGGCGGCCCGTAAACTGGTGCCGGAAGTGAATCTTCCGGCACCTTTGCGTATCCGGCGTCCTGCCGCCTACGAATTCCGTGCCGGAGCTGTCAGGGGAGGCCCAGCGTGTATTGTCCGTTCTGCCGGAATCCCGACTCCCGCGTCGTGGACAGCCGAATGGCCGACGACGGCTCCTCCATCCGCCGCCGCCGCCAGTGCCCGGAATGTGGACGTCGCTTCACCACCGTGGAAACCACCAGCCTGTCCGTAATCAAGAGGTCCGGCGTCGGCGAACCATTCAGCCGCATCAAGGTCATCAGCGGAGTCCGCAAGGCATGCCAGGGACGTCCGGTAACGGAAGACGATCTTGCAATGCTCGCCCAGGAAGTCGAGGAGAATATTCGTTCCTCGGGCGCAGCGGAGATCGATGCCCATGAGGTAGGCCTGGCCATTTTGGGCCCGCTCCGGAAACTTGACGAAGTGGCATACCTTCGCTTTGCCAGTGTGTATCAGGCGTTCGAGTCCCTGGAAGACTTCGAGTCAGCCATCTCGCTCCTACGCCATGAGGCAGAAACGGCCAAGGCCGGCGGCAAAGAAGTCACGGGCTCGGAAAAGAGCCAACTGTAGCTCCGGTGGCGGCAGCGGAGGGGAAGCCGCAGCCGCCACCGGCATCAATCCGGACCAGACATTAATCCGGACCAGACATTAATCCTGGAAAGGGATCAGCGTCCCCCGGACACGGGGAGCACTGCTCCGGTGATGTAGCCGGCCTCGTCCGACATCAGCCACATCACCGCGGCAGCCACTTCCTCAGGCTCCGCTCCGCGGCCCATAGGAATGGTTGGGTTGAGCCTCTCCACCCGGTCCGGCATTCCAGCCGCTGCGTGGAGGCCGGTATTGGTGCTACCAGGGGCAACCGCGTTGACGCGGATACCCAGCTTGGCTACTTCGGCGGCAAGGCCCACAGTCAAAACATCCACTGCCCCCTTCGTGGCCGCGTAGTGGACCCAGGTTCCGGGAGAGCCTGCCTTTGTGGCTGTAGAGGAGATGTTGACGATGGAGCCGCCGCTGCCGCCGTTGTCCGTCGAGAGTCTACGGACTGCTTCCTGGCACATGAAAATCATTCCGGCCACGTTGACATCAACAACCCGTTGAACCGTTTCCGCCGGCACTTCCGCGAGGGGACCGATCAGGTTCCCCGTGATCGCGGCGTTGTTGATGACGGCGGTCAAAGGGCCCCAAGCAGCGGCTTCGTCGAATAGGCGCCCGACGTCGGCCGGTTGGCTGACATCGGCCTGCACGGCGCGCGCCTCGCCGCCTTGGGCGAGGATGTCTTTGACCACGATCCGTGCCCCTTCAGCGTCTTCGGAGTAGTTGACCATCACCTGATACCCGGCAGCCGCCGTGGCCAGTGCCACAGCGGCTCCGATTCCTCGACTGGCGCCGGTGACGATCGCGACTCCCGGGTCACCGTGCTGAGCGGCGATTTTGGCCTCTGTCATGCCGTGACTACTTCGCAAGCTTGTGGTGCAAGGCAACCTCGAGTGCCGCGCCCACAATGCCGGCGTCGTTCTTCAACTTTGCCGTGACGATTTTGGTTCGCAGCTCAAGGTGCGGGAAGTACTCGTCGGAGCGTTTGGAAATGCCGCCACCCACAATGAACAGCTCGGGAGAGAACAAGAACTCCACATGCTGGAAGTAGCGGTTGAGCAGGACCCCGTACTCGTCCCAGCTCAGGCCGTCGCGTTCGCGCGCAACCGCGGAGGCCTTGGTCTCGGCGTCGTGCCCGTCCACCTCAAGATGGCCCAGCTCGGCGTTGGGGACCAGCTGGCCGTTGAAGATAAATGCCGATCCGATCCCCGTACCCAGGGTGATGACCAGCACCGTGCCGTCGACGCCCTCGCCAGCGCCGTAGCGTGCTTCGGCGAGACCGGCAGCGTCAGCGTCGTTAATGACTTCAACGGGACGCCCCAGCCGTGCGGTGAACTTCTTGTCGATGTCAGCGCCGAGCCAGGTCTTGTCAACGTTGGCCGCTGAGTGGACCACACCATGCTGGATGATGCCCGGGAACGTAACACCCACTGGCGAATCTGCCGCCGGCGCGTCCGGGCGGTTGGACAGTTCGTCAACAATCTGGGCGACAACCTCAGCGACAGCCTCCGGAGTTGCAGGCTGGGGAGTGGGCACGCGGAAGCGGTCACCGATCAGCTTGCCCTTCTTCAGGTCGACGATGCCGCCCTTGATGCCGGTGCCACCGATGTCGATACCGATCAACGGGGCGTTCTTGTGGGTCTTCTCATCCTTCTTGGACAATGCATTTCCGATCATGGCAGGAGGGGATGGGCATAGCGCAGCCGCCCGGGCTGCGTGGACCTTCCGAAGAGCTCAGGGAAGGGTAAGGATTTCCGCGCCGGTCTCGGTGACCAGCAGGGTGTGTTCGAATTGGGCCGTGCGTTTGCGGTCCTTGGTGACGACCGTCCAGTCGTCGGCCCACATATCCCATTCGATGGTGCCGAGGGTCAACATGGGTTCGATGGTGAAGACCATGCCTGCCTCGATCACGGTGTTGTACGCCGGGGCTGCGTCGTAATGCGGAATGATGAGGCCGGTGTGAAAAGCCTCGCCCACGCCGTGGCCGGTGAAATCCCGAACTACGCCATAGCCGAAGCGTTTTGCGTAGGACTGGATGGCACGGCCGATTACGTTGATTTCGCGGCCAGGAGCCACGGCCTTGATGGCCCGGTTGAGCGACTCCTGCGTACGCTCAACCAGCAGACGGGATTCTTCGTCCACGTCGCCAACCAGGAAAGTGTAGTTGGTATCCCCATGCACGCCGTTGATGAAGGCAGTGATGTCAATGTTCACGATGTCGCCATCCTGCACCACGGTTGAGTCCGGGATCCCGTGGCAAATGACCTCGTTGAGGGAGGAACACAGGGACTTGGGAAAGCCGCGGTAGCCCAGGGTGGACGGGTACGCGTTGTGGTCCAGAAGGAACTCGTGCCCTACCTTGTCCAGATGGTCCGTGGTGACGCCCGGCTGGATATGCTTGCCGACCTCGACGATCGCTTGCGCAGCGATCTTTCCGGCAATACGGATCTTCTCGATGGTCTCCGCTGACTTCACCTCGGAGCCCGTGAACTTGGCGGGTGCCTTCTTGCCGACATACTCGGGCCTGGGAATCGACGCCGGGACGGGTCGTTCAGGGCTGATGGTTCCCGGGGTGAGGGCGCCAATGGGTGCAGTCGAAGCAAGAGAAGGCATAGATTGATCATATAAGGCACACAAGAGACGTAAGTAACAAAGCGTGGCCGGGTTCCTGTGACCCCGCCAACGTTACGCGTCGAAGGGCCCGAAGACTGAGGAGGAGACGTGACGGAGTACTGGTACAACGTCAAGACGCACGAGATCGAAGAGGACGCGTTGTCCGATTGGACCCAGCTCATTGGCCCCTATAAGACCAGGGAAGAAGCCGAGCACGCCTTGGAAAAGGTCAAGGCGCGAAATGACGCTTGGGATGCCCAGGACGACGATTAGCCAGATGGTTGCTTAGAAGGAGTGTTCCGGTCCGGGGAACTGGCCGGACCGGACATCCTCCCCGTACGCGGCGGCTGCATCACTCAGCGTGGTGCGAAGATCTGCGTATTGCTTGACGAATTTGGCCATTTTGCCGCCACGCAAGCCTGCCATGTCCTGCCAGACAAGGACTTGTCCCGTGGTGCTCTTGCCAGCACCGATACCGACGGTCGGGACCCGCAAGGCGGCGTCGACGACGGCCGCGGTCTCGGCGGGCACCATTTCCATGAGGACACTGAAGGCGCCCGCTTCCTGCAGGGCTACGGCGTCGTCCACGAGCCGTTGAGCGTCATCGCCGCGGCCTTGCACGCGGTATCCGCCAAGGGAATGTTCGCTTTGCGGGGTAAATCCGATGTGGGCCATGACGGGGATGCCTGCCTGCACCATGGCTTTGACGGTGTCGGCGTAATATGCGGTTCCTTCGATCTTGACGGCGTGCGCCAGTCCCTCCTTGAGGAATCGGACGCCGGTGGCGACTGCCTGACCGGGAGAAACTTCATAGCTCCCGAACGGCAGGTCCGCCACGATCAGCGCCCGCTTGGCGGCCCTGCTGACTGCCCGCGTCAGGGGAAGGAGCTCATCCACGGTGACAGGAAGGCTCGTCTCGTTGCCGAACACGTTGTTGGAGGCGGAGTCGCCCACCAGGAGGACTTCGATTCCCGCCTTGTCAAAGATCTCGGCGGTGTACTGCTCATATGCCGTCAGCATCGCGAAGTGCTCGCCGTTTTCCTTGGCCTGCTGCAGGTGGTGTATCCGGACCCGGCTGATGGGCTTCCTGCCTGCCGCCGGTTGTGCTTGGCCCGCGGCCGCGGGGCCGCTGCCGTATGGTGCGGGAACTTCGGTGGGCGTGCTGGAATCAGGAAGGTTGCTCGGGGCCATGGATAGAGCCTAAGCGGTGCCGACGGCGGCTGCCACCAGGGTGTCCGGCGTCACCTTATGTAAACGCTGTGTTACGCGCAGCTACTGCTGCGGCATTAGCACGGAACTCTTAGTAGAGTGAAGGCTGAGCTGTCGTGGCTTCTATCCATTGAAACCAGCGGCATGGACACTGAATCGGAAAAGAGGCCCTATGGACCGCCAGCAAGAGTTCGTTCTGCGGACGATCGAAGAGCGTGACGTGCGCTTCGTACGCTTGTGGTTCACCGACGTAGTGGGTTCCCTCAAATCGGTAGCGCTTGCGCCTGCCGAAGTTGAGGGCGCCTTTGAAGAGGGCCTTGGCTTTGACGGCTCAGCCATCGAGGGCCTTGCCCGTGTGTTTGAGTCGGACATGCTCGCGCAGCCGGACCCCTCCACCTTCCAGATCCTGCCATGGCGTGGTGAGACGGAGCAGACGTCCCGCATGTTCTGTGACGTCCTCACTCCGGATGGCGAACCGTCTGCCGCGGACCCCCGCAACGTGCTCAAGAGGACGCTTGCGAAGGCTGCTGATATGGGCTTCACCTGCTACACCCACCCTGAGATCGAGTTCTACCTGCTGAAGTCCAAGGACCTGGGCCCGGACGGCGCTCCGGTTCCTGTGGACGAGGGCGGTTACTTTGACCACGTACCGGGCGGCGTAGCGCAGGACTTCCGCCGAACCGCCGTGACCATGCTCGAATCCGTCGGCATCTCGGTGGAGTTCAGCCATCACGAGGGCGGTCCGGGCCAAAACGAGATTGACCTCCGTTATGCGGATGCCCTTCAAACCGCGGATAACATCATGACGTTCCGCACGGTCATCAAGGAAGTTGCCCTCCAGCAGGGCACTTACGCGACGTTCATGCCCAAGCCGTTCACGGACCACCCCGGTTCGGGCATGCATACCCACTTCTCGCTCTTCGAAGGTGATACCAACGCCTTCTTCGAAGCCGGAGCCGAGTTCCAGCTGTCCAAGACGGCGCGGCAGTTCATTGCCGGAATCCTCAAGCACGCTCCTGAGTTCACTGCCGTCACCAACCAGTTCGTCAACTCCTACAAGCGCCTCTGGGGCGGTGGCGAGGCCCCGAGCTACTTGAGCTGGGGCCACAACAACCGCTCAGCTTTGGTCCGGGTCCCGCTGTACAAGCCCGGCAAGGGCCAGTCGGCGCGCATCGAGTACCGGGGCATTGACAGCGCAACCAACCCCTACCTGGCCTACGCCGTGCTGCTTGGTGCCGGCTTGAAGGGCATCGAGGAAGGCTACGAACTTCCTGCCGCCGCCGAAGACGACGTATGGTCGTTGACCACTGCGGAGCGCAGGGCGATGGGACATGCGCCGTTGCCGGCAAGCCTCCACGATGCCATCCGTGCCATGGAGGAATCCGAGCTGGTAGCCCAGATCCTGGGGGAGCAGGTGTTCGAGCACTTCCTGCGCAACAAGCGTGCAGAGTGGCAGGACTACCGCCTCCAGGTCACCCCGTATGAGTTGCAGCGCAATCTCGGCATTCTCTAGGCCGGGCCCATGAGCCTTGCGCGTCGGCTCATCTCAGCCGGATTCAGTGACCTCGAAAAGGGCGAACGGTTCCTTGCTGCTCCGGAACTTGACGGGATCGACGACGACGCCCTGTTCGCCGGGCTATCTTTGTCGGCCAGCCCGGACACGGCTCTCCAGTCACTGGTCCGGCTTATTGAGAAGAACCCGGGGCTGAAGAAGCTGGCCGCGGCTGACCCGGACACCAGCGAGCCCATGTACCGGCTCCTGGGAGCCTCGGAGGCCTTGGGGGAGTTCCTCATGCGGCGTCCGGAGCATCTGGATGTCTTCAATGTCCGGGTCAGTCCGGAGCCGCTCCAAGCTTCCAACGAAGACCTGCGGGCATTGCTGCTTCGCTCTGTGAAAGCCGAACCGGGTGCGCAGCGCCCAGTGGCAGGAATCACGGGCCTGCCGGCCTACGCGGCCTTGCGGAGCGCCTACCGTCGGGGTTTGACGGAGCTCGCCATCAAGGACATCTGCGCGGCATCACCAACAGACTTTATGCCTGCAGTCGGCGCCGAGTTGGCAGATCTCGCCGGTGCGGCCATTGAGGCCGCCCTGGCGGTCTCCCGGGCCGAAGCGGCAGCCCACTTCGACGCCGCGGAGATCGCCGATGTCGGGCTTGCCGTCATTGGTATGGGGAAGTGTGGCGCCCGGGAGCTGAACTATATTTCCGACGTCGATGTCATCTATGTCATCGAAGCGGGGGAGTTGGACGACGCCCGCGCCTCCACCATTGGCACAGCTTTGGCCTCCGGTATCTCCAGGGCGATCTCTTCGTCCGCGCCAGAACCGGGTTTGTGGGAAGTTGATGCCAATCTCCGTCCCGAGGGTAAATCCGGCCCCTTGGTTCGTACCCTCCCCTCACATTTGAGCTATTACGCCCGGTGGGCCGAAAGCTGGGAATTCCAAGCACTGCTGAAGGCACGGACCATTGCCGGCGACCGGGAACTGGGCCAGCGCTACGAGAAGGCCGTGGAACCGCTTGTCTGGGCATCCGCGGGACGCGAAGGTTTTGTGGAGTCGGTCCAGGCCATGCGCCGCAGGGTGACCGACTACATCCCGGCCGCCGAGGAACAGCGCCAAATCAAGCTGGGGCGCGGCGGGCTCCGCGATGTTGAATTCACGGTGCAGTTGCTGCAATTGGTGCATGGAAAGTCTGACGAGTCACTCCGATGCAGGGACACGACGTCGGCAATCGCAGCGCTGTCTGCCGGCGGCTATATCGGCCGCACGGACGCAGCGGCTTTCGACAACGCCTACCGCTACCTGCGCCTGTTGGAACACAGAATTCAGCTTTTCCAGTTGCGTCGGACCCACCTCATGCCTGCGACCGAGGACGCCCAGCGCTTTCTCGCCAAGGCTGTCCTGGGTCCGTTCGCCCTGGAGCGACCGCATCCTGACCAGTTGATGGCAACCTGGCAGAAGACCAAGAAGGCTGTTCGGGAACTGCACGAGCGGATCTTCTACCGGCCCCTCCTCAACACTGCTGCGAAACTGAGCAGCGAAGACGCCAAGCTCAGCCCGGAGGCCGCCCAGGGTCGCCTCGCCGCGCTTGGTTATCTGGATCCCCAAGGCGCCATGCGGCATATCGAAGCGCTCACTGCGGGCGTCAGCCGACGAGCCGCACTGCAGAGGCAGCTCCTGCCGATTCTCCTGGGGTGGCTCGCCGAGGGCGTTGATCCCGACGCCGGACTGCTTGCCTTCCGCAGGGTCAGCGAAGCCCTCGGAACCACTCACTGGTATCTGGGGCTGCTCCGGGACTCCCAAGCGGCAGCCGAGCGACTTTGCCAGGTGCTGGCTAATTCCCGGTTGATTTCGGACCTATTGGAAGTCTCTCCGGAGTCCGTTGCGTGGTTGGGCAGCGACAAGGACCTGAGGCCTGTCCCCTTTGAAGCCCAGTGGCAGGAAATTCGGTCCAAGCTTTCGCGCCATGCAGATCCCGAGAGTGCCATGAGGCTCATCAGGCTGATCCGGCGTCGTGAGATCCTGCGCACCGCAATCGCGGATAGCTCCGGACTGCTGGACCAGGATGCCGTCGGACTGGCTCTGGCCGAGACGGACCGGGCAGCGGTTCTCGGGGCGCTGCACGTAGCGGAGTCCGTGGTGGCAGCGTCGGGGCCATTGAAAACCGATGTGCTGGTGGTGGCAATGGGACGGCAGGGCGGCCGCGAGATCGGCTACGGCTCGGACGCGGACGTCATCTACGTGCACCGTGCCCGTTCCGGCTTCACCGACGCTGAAGCCCAAGAGCAGGCGACGGCGATAGTCGCCAAGGTTTCCAGCTTCCTCACCCAGCCCCTCAAGCCGGCGATCATGGCCGAACGAGTGCTCATGGTGGACGCCGACCTCCGACCGGAGGGCAAAAACGGTGCCATGGTGCGGTCGCTGGAGTCGTATGCGGAGTACTATCGGCGGTGGTCGCTGATTTGGGAGGCGCAGGCTCTTCTGCGCGCCCGTCCGATGGCCGGCTCGGATGAGCTTGCGGCCGACTTTGTACGTCTCATTGACCCCATTCGCTACCCGGAGCAACTTGCGGAGCAAGATGTCCGGGAGATCCGTCGCGTTAAGGCCCGGGTAGAGTCGGAGCGCCTGCCTCGCGGCGCTGACCCGGCCCGGCACGTCAAGCTTGGCCGGGGTGGGTTGAGTGATGTTGAATGGCTGGTTCAGTTGGTGCAACTCCAGCACGCTGGAGAGCACCCGGAGCTGCGGACAACGTCGACTCTGGACGCTCTGGCCGCTGCGGAAAAATTGGAGTTCATCGCCGAAGACGATGCTGCCCTGCTGAGGGAGGCCTGGCGACTCGCCAGCCGCATCCGCTCCGCAAACGTCATTGTCACGGGACGTGCCTCGGATCTTCTTCCATCGTCGAGGAAAGACCTTGAGGCCGTGGCACGCTGGTGCGGATATGCGCCCGGGAACGCGGGGCAGTTCGAAGAGGACTACCTGCGGCTCAGTCGTCGTGCCAGGGGCGTTTTTGAGAAAGTGTTCTACGGCAACTGAAGCGTGGGAGATTCCGGGAATGCTTGAATATGAACCAGAAGAAGAATTATTTATCGACGGTGATCGTCATGAGCGAGGCGATGTCTGGCTGATTCCCCTTAAAATGCTCGACGACGATGCTCGTGCCATTCAGCTTGGTGCGGTGGCGGAGCTGGCCGTGGATGCCAAGCAGCGGGATTTCGTTGGGGATCCCTTACGCATGATGCTGATTTCCCTGGAAGAAGAATCACGCCTCCCTTACGTTATTGAGTCAGGGGGAATTGCTGTTGGCGTCTTGACTCTCCAGTCCGGTGCTGCCCAGCTGGCAGGCTGGCCTGATGACGAGTCGGTGTGGTTGTTGAGAGGGTTCCTTATCGACTCAAGAAGCCAAGGGCGCGGCCTTGGTACCTTGGCGGCGCGGGCCGCAGTGGAGGAAGCGCGAAGACTGACGGCCAGGCTGCGTGGCGGGCAGGCCGGCGTCGTGCTTTCTGTCAATGAACGCAATCCGGCAGGGCTGTCAGCCTACTCGAAAGCGGGATTTGTGGACTCGGGGCGCTACCTGGGCGGGAATGCGGGCCCCCAGCGGACCATGTACAAGGCTTTCGGCTGACCGCGTCATAGGTATCCATCAGCACCCTTCCGTCAATTAAGGTTGACGACCTCCAGGGCGTCAACTATGGTTGACGCCATGGAGGTGGATCGGATGAAGACACTCGTGGGATCGATGGACAGCATGGGCCCGGCTGAGGCACTTTACGCCGTTGCGGAACTGCAGAAGGAAGTAGGCCGAACAGAGGCCTCCCTGGTGCGGGCCGCCCGGCAATCAGGCTTGTCGTGGGAAGCGATTGCGCTGTGCTTGGGCGTGAGTAAGCAGGCGGTGCACAAAAAATACGGAAAGCAGTAGCGGATCCAAGTAGTCGGTTCACTTGAATAGCTAAGAGACGAGTACACACTACTCGTGCCCCGGGGTGGCATCAGCCTGCAATATATCCGGTATGACAACGTACGTGATTGAATCAGCGGCCCTGATCCACCGCTGCCAGTGCTGCGGGGAAGAAACCGATCGCTTGTTCTGTGCTGACTGCGCAGCGCCGGAGAGGCCGGGGCAAACGCCCACTACCGGGCACTGACTTCCGGAGCGGTGGCCGATCGCAGGCACAGCCTGCGATCGATGAGTGCTGGGATGACCCACAGCTAAGTATCCTTATAGACTTCTTCTGTCACTGTTCTCAAGGCATAGGGGAAGTACATGGAATACAACGGAAGTCCGACTGAGAAGTCGATTCCTGCCGGCGAACTGGACCGGCGTCACGTGGGGCATTCTGTGAGCTTTCAGCCCAATGATTTCACTGTCGTGTTCGGCACGATTGCCGGTATCGCAAGGACGGAGGCCCTGGTCTACCTGTCCCTCGACGGGGTAGCCGGTGGTACCCACCTGAAGGAAGAATACGACCTTCCCATCGATAAGAACGTGTACCTTCAGCTGGACCCGCTGGGCAGTGCGGAAAAGGGGCTTTCGGAGGCCGCCACGTTCTTCAAAGACAAACTCGATGAGGTCACAAAAAACCTCAGAGATCGTGACCAAGGCAAGTCCGAGTAGTTCGCACCAGCAAAAGGGGGCCAACCTCAGTCTTTGAAGACTGAGGCTGGCCCCCTTTATGTGTCGGTATTAGACGCCGTAGTAGAGCTCGAACTCGTACGGGTTCGGGCGCAGCGACAGCGGACGGATCTCATTCTCGTACTTGTAATCAATCCAAGTGTCGATCAGGTCCTGGGTGAAGACGCCGCCGGCCTGCAGGAACTCGTTGTCCTCGCGCAGGGCCTCAAGAGCCTCTTCCAGGGTGCCCGGAGCCTTGGGGATGTCCTTGGCTTCCTCGGCCGGGAGCTCGTAGAGGTCCTTGTCGATGGGAGCCGGGGGCTCGATGCGGTTGCGGATGCCGTCGATGCCGGCCATCAGCTGTGCAGCGAACGCCAGGTACGGGTTGGACGAGGGGTCCGGAGCGCGGAACTCGATGCGCTTGGCCTTCGGGTTGGTGCCCGTGATCGGGATACGGATACCGGCGGAGCGGTTGCCCTGCGAGTAGACCATGTTCACTGGAGCTTCGAAGCCCTTGACCAAGCGGCGGTAGGAGTTGACCGTCGGGTTGGTGAAGGCCAGAACTGCCGAAGAGTGCTTCAGCAGGCCGCCGATGTACCAGCGCGCGGTGTCGGAGAGGCCTGCGTAGCCCTTCTCGTCGTAGAACAGGGGGTCGCCATTGCTCCACAGCGACTGGTGGCAGTGCATGCCCGAGCCGTTGTCACCGAAAACGGGCTTCGGCATGAAGGTAACTGACTTGCCCCAGGCATCTGCCGTGTTCTTGATGATGTACTTGAACTTCTGCAGGTCATCAGCAGCCGCGGTGAGCGTGGTGAACTTGTAGTTGATCTCGGCTTGGCCGGCGGATCCAACTTCGTGGTGGGAGCGCTCGACCTCAAGGCCTGCCTTGTCCAGCTCGACGCACATGGCATCGCGCAGGTCGGCCTGCTTGTCGGTGGGGGAGACCGGGAAGTAACCGCCCTTGACGGGGGTCTTGTAACCGAGGTTTCCGCCCTCTTCCTTGCGGCCGGTGTTCCAGTGTGCTTCCTCGGAGTCGATCTTGTAGAAGCTGCCCTGCGGGGAGGACTCGTACTGGACATTGTCGAAGACGAAGAACTCGGCTTCGGGAGCGAAGAAGGCGGTATCTGCGATGCCGGTGGATGCCAGGTACGCTTCAGCCTTCTCTGCCACGCCGCGGGGGTCGCGGTGGTAGGGGTCGCCCGTGCGGGGGTTCACGATGGAGAAGTTCAGCGCAAGGGTCTTCTCGATGCGGAAGGTATCGATGAAGGCCGAGGTCACATCCGGGATGAGCTGCATGTCGGACTCGGCGATGCCCTGGAAGCCGCGGATGGAAGATCCGTCGAAGAGCTGGCCGTGGACGAAGAAATCGAGGTCGACACTCTTGGCCGGCACGTTGAAGTGCTGCTGGACACCAGGGAGGTCGGTGAAGCGGATATCGACGAATTTGACGTCTTCGTCTTTGATGAACTTGAGGACTTCGTCCGCAGTCTTGAACATCTATGCTCCTTATGCATATCAAGTAACAGGCCCGGAAGGCCGCGTGGTGCAACCCATTCCAAGGGTCCGGAGACACAAAAAGTTCCCCGTGCCGTGGTGGCTGGCAACTCATACCACCATAGGGAGATGGGATTTCCCGGGGGTGTCAGTATTGTTTCCGGCAGGTTACAGAATCATCTGTCGTGTAAACGGTAGTCGGCTTCCCGGTGTCCGGTCCATGTCGGTCCGGTGGGCGAACACCTGGGCGAAGATCCGTGCGCTACCCGGCCAATATCGGTCGGTCAGCCGGCATGCCAGCCGTTAGGCTTGGAGAGTGGTAGATCGTAAAGACATTGGCTCTTGGCTGAGCGGCCCGGACACTTCCGGAATCTCCAAATATCCTGGTGAACGGCTCGGGTTGCCCGAGTCCGGCCCCGGTTCCATGGCACGGGCTGGAAGGCGCATCCTGGGCATCATGGTGGACTGGACGATCGCCTTGGTGATCAGCAATTTTGCCTTCGGTGGCAATCCCTGGGCAACGTTGGCCATTTTTGCCGTTGAGCAGATCCTGCTGATCGGAACGCTGGGTTACAGCATCGGTCACAGGATCGCCGGAATCCACGTGGTTCGACTGGGTGGCGGCCCCGCGGGTCCGTTGGCCGCCGTGGTGCGGACGCTCCTTCTGTGCCTGGTCATCCCTGCGGTCGTCTTCGATCCCGACCAGCGCGGCCTGCACGACAAAGCGATGAACACCATCCTCATCAGGATGTAGTTGACCTTCTCACTGAGGACTTTCCCTCCCTTCGCGCAACCTAAGAAAAAACCGCCCCTGTCACTAAGAAGCGACAGGGGCGGTTCTCTATTCGGGATCAGCGTCCGCGTGCGGCCTTGCGGTCCGGGCGGGCCTTGTAGGGGTCGATGCCCTTGGGGATCGGCAGCCGGCTTCCAAGTGAGTTAATGCGCTTGGAGACCGCATTGACCTCCACCTTGGTGAGTTCCTTCTTCAACTTGCCCATGGTCTTTGCCAATTTGTTCAGGGGCACCTGGCCTTCGCCGCGACCGGATTCGAGAACGTGGATGGTTACGTTGGGCAGGATGCGCGCGAGGCGCTTGCGCTCGGCGTCCACCAGAGGCTTGACGCGGTGCGTGGGTCCTTCACTGACCAGGACGACGCCGGGGCGGCCAATGGCCATGAACACAGCGTCCTGGGTGCGGGGGTTGACGGCAACAGGCTGATCCTGGGTCACCCAACCGCGACGGAGCGTACCAAGAGCCGCGCCGGAAGCACCGGGCTGGTTTTCAATTTGCGCGAAGGCAGCCTTTTCAGCTCTGCGGGAAAGAATAAAGACGGCGGCGAGCAGGCCCAACGGGATACCAATGATCAGGCCCGTAACCCAGTTCTCCAGCAAGAAGCCCACGAGGAAGGCAACGGCAACCACTGCAAGGAATGCCAGCACCATGATCCAGACAACCTGCGGATCATTTCGCCGGGTCATCTTGAAGACTTCAGCGATCTGCTTCAACTGGCTCGGCTTCTTGGCCTTGGCTTCCTTGGGCTTGCGCTGGAACAGCCCACGCTTGGGTGCGTCGGCCGAGGGGGTCGAATTGCTGGAATCAGAGGAGTTCGCCATAGTGCCTTAATTCTACGTGATGTACGCAGAAGGACCGGACGCCGTTACGCAGTTGGCATCCGGTCCTTCAGTACTGATTGGTGGTGCTTCTTGGTGATGCCGTGCGTGGCTGCTTAGCCGTGGGCGGCGAGGATGGTGGAGGCTTCCTGGCGGGTGGTGCCGGAGGACTCGATGTGGGCCAGGGCAGCCGGGATTTCCCAGCCCTTCTTCCGCATCGCGGTGGCCCACAGACGCCCGGCCCGGTACGAGGACCGCACCAACGGGCCCGACATCACACCGAGGAACCCGATCTCTTCGGCCTCGTGCTGGAGGTCCACGAACTCCTGCGGCTTGACCCACCGGTCCACCGGCAAATGCCGCTCGGACGGGCGCAGGTACTGGGTGATCGTGATCAAATCACAGCCGGCAGCATGCAGATCCCGCAACGCCTCGGAGATTTCCTCGCGCGTCTCGCCCATGCCCAGGATCAGGTTGGACTTGGTCACCATGCCAAGGTCACGGCCCTGGGTGATCACATCCAAGGACCGCTCGTACCGGAACGCCGGACGGATCCGCTTGAAAATCCTCGGCACGGTCTCCACGTTGTGCGCGAACACCTCGGGCTTGGAATCACAGATCGCCGCGATGTGCTCGGGCTTGCCGGAAAAATCAGGGATCAACAACTCCACGCCGGTGCCCGGGTTCAGTTCATGGATTTTCCGGACCGTTTCGGCGTACAACCACACACCCTCATCGGCCAGGTCATCACGGGCCACCCCGGTCACGGTCGCGTAGCGCAGCTGCATCGCCTGCACACTGCGGGCCACCTTGGTGGGTTCGAACATGTCCACCGGGGAGGGTTTGCCGGTGTCGATCTGGCAGAAATCACAGCGACGGGTGCACTCGGACCCGCCGATCAGGAACGTCGCTTCCTTGTCTTCCCAGCACTCGAAAATGTTCGGGCAACCGGCCTCTTCACACACCGTGTGCAGGCCTTCCTTCTTCACCAGGTTCTTGAGCTGGACGAACTCCGGCCCCATCTGGACCTTGGCCTTGATCCACTCAGGCTTACGTTCAACCGGGACCGCCGAGTTACGCTGCTCAACGCGCAGCAACTTACGGCCTTCAGGTGCCAAGGTCACTGGAGTGCTCCTTCGGGTGTGGAAACGAGTGCTTCTTCGTGCTTGCTGAATTCTTCAACGAAGCGGTCGACGATGTCGGCGGGGTTGATGGTCCGGCCGGTTTCCAGCGACATGGTGGTGACGCTGGCGTCGGTGATGCCACAGGCGATGATCTGCGCATAGGGCGCGAGGTCATTGCTGCAGTTGATGGCCACGCCGTGCATGGTGACGCCGTCCAGGACACGAATGCCGATGGCGGCAATCTTGCGGTCAGGTCCTTTGTCATCGGCAAGGATCCAGACTCCGGCCCGGCCCTTCACGGTGACGGCCTTGATGCCGTAGTCCTGCATGACGGCGATCATGATGGCCTCAAGCCGTTCCACGTAGTCGCGGATACCGGCACGGTTCTTGAGTTTGAGGATGGGATAGGCGATGAGCTGCCCTGGGCCGTGCCACGTCAGTTTCCCGCCGCGGTCCACGGGAACAACGGGAGTGCCGTCAAAGGGTCGCTCGTGGTCCTCAGTGAGTTTGCCGGCCGTGTAGACGGCGGCGTGCTCAAGGATCAAGACGGTGCTGTTCTTCTCGCCCGCAACAACTTTGTTGTGTATTTCGCGCTGCAGGTCCCAGCCCTGCATGTAATCAACGAAATCCGGGGCAAGACCCAGTTGTGAAAACTCAAGAGTCATGGGTTCAAGCTTAGACCCAGCAGGAGACTGGCCATGGTTTTGTGGTGAAGCTCTCAGTCGCATCCCGGGTCCTTGGATCCGGTTGTGATCCCGACACTGCCTGTGGATAACTTCTGCGGAAAATCCGGCAGTCGGGTACACCTTGTTTATGGAAACTCTGGACACTCCCGCCGCCGTGGCTCCCCACCTTCCGGGATACGGGATATCCCGCCCACTGGGCCACGGCAGTAGTTCTACCGTTTGGCTTGCCACGAGGGACAAGGACGGTGCCAGGTTCGCGGTCAAATGTGCCAAAGCCGAAGTTCTCGAGGACGCAAACCGCGAGATGAGGATCCTTTTCGAGCTTAGGCACAAGCACCTCGTAGGTGTTCACGAGATCCTCCCCATGGGTGGTGCGGCCAAGGGAACACTGGGGATTGTCATGGATTATGCGGCGGGAGGCTCCCTGGCCAACCTGATATCCGTGAGGGGGAAGCTCACTGTCGGAGAAGTCGTGACTATTCTGACTCCCATCGCCCAAGCCTTGGACTACTTGCACGTCAACGGCACGGAACACGGAGATGTGTCACCTGGAAACATCTTGTTTACAGCCGTCGGGATGCCGTTGCTGGCGGACTTTGGCGTCGCCGCCAAGGTAGGCGACAATCCACGCCTTGGCGTCGGAACGCCCGGATTCATGGAACCCTTATCTGAGTCAACGGTGAACGGCGTTATTTCCCGGGACACCCTGCAACCGCAGCGGGACGTTTATGCACTCGGCGCGGTGGGCTGGTACTGCCTGACCGGGACAACGCCGGAGCAGGAACAGGACCGTCCACCGCTGTCACTTTTGGTTCCGGAGGTACCTAAAGCCCTGGCCGCAGCCTTGGAAGCTGCGCTGAGTGCGGATCCTCGTCATCGACCGCCGGCAAGGGAACTTGGTACGGCGATCTTCAGGAGTGCCGCTGCGGAGGCTTTGGACTTATCGGGCGCCGTGCATTCCTCCGTTATTCCTGAATTGCTGACCCGGCGCGAGATACTGGGCCGTTCACCGCGCCGCGCAACCCGTTCCTTAAGCCGCGTAACCCGGTGGTTGGCAAGTTGGTGGAAATTGCCCCCGTTCCTACCTGGGCGGGCGCTTCCAACAGCAAACCGTGGGCATCGCCGGCGCGGCAGGTCCGGCGGCGGGCTTGCCCACCGGCTGGTCCTTTTGGCAGTGTTGGGCGCGCTGATTGGTGCCGCATCATGGATTCTGTGGCAGCAGAACCGTACGACGACGGCGATGGTCCAGCCGGCGGCGATCGAAAGCGGCGCTGCCGACCCCGGTGAGGCGGCGATACTCCCACCTAACCTGGATCAAGCGGATGTACGGGATCTGCCGAACGAAATAGCCGAGGAGCTTCAGTCAGAGGATCCCTTAGTAGCCGTGCCTGCACTCTCTGCCGTGCGTGACATCGCCTTGGGGGAACGGCGCCTCGACCTTTTGTACTTGGTCAACACGCCTGGTTCGCCGGCCGAAGCCACCGACAAGGAACTGAGCGATTACCTCAGGGGCGCTGGAACAGCATTTGATGGATTTCATACCGAGTTGACTGCCCTCTCCGTGGAAGCATCCCTGCAGTCAGATCGTGTGCTGGTTGCTGTTACAGCCACCACGTCCGGTTATCAGGAGCGCCTGACAACCGGGGCAGTGGTCGGGGCCGTGGCTGCCGGGACACCGCAGCAGCTTCGACTGGACCTGGTTCGTTCGGACGGGCGCTGGCGGATTTCCGGAATTCTCGGAGCCGCTGCGGCCGGGTGATGGCCAATGGCGGCCGGCACATTATCAGACGGCCTTTTCCTGGCGTAGCCATGCCATCGCATCAGGGAGGGACGGGTGCAGCCAACGGAAGCCGGCTTCGTGCAACCGCGCGGGCACCATTCGCTGGTTGGCCATCACTAGTTCATCCGCCAAGCCACCTAGAACCAGTCGCAGGGCGGGGCGGGGAACACGGAAGAAGGCCGGCCTGTTGAATGCTTTGGCGAGGCCCGCGACAATCGTGTTCACATCCGCGCTCTCCGGGGCGCAGACATTCACCGGACCGTCAATTTGTGCTGTAAGGAGGTACGCGAGGGCGCTGGCTTCGTCGGCCAAAGTGATCCACGGCCAGTATTGGCGGCCGTTCCCAAAAGGTCCACCCAGGCCGAGCTTCAACAGGGGGAGCAGTGGCCCGAGCGCGCCACCTGATGCGCTGAGCACGACGCCTGTCCGGGGCGTCACCACCCGAACGCCGGCCGGAGCAGTCCTTGCCATGCGCTCCCACTCAACGGACAGGCGCCCTAACACGCCGTGGCCTGGACTCGAGTCCTCCCTCAGGGCCTCATCACGTGAGGCGCCGTAGTAGCCGGAAGCGGATTGGCTGATGAAGGTGGCGGGCGGTTTGCCGAGTCGTCCCATGGCAACAGTCAGCGTTTGCGTGGTCCGGAGACGGGATTCTGTGAGCACCTGGATCCGGCGTTTTGTCCATGCACGGTCGCCGATGCCTGCGCCCGAAAGGTTGACCACGGCGTCGGCACCGTCCAGGACGGCCTCATCCAGCTCGCCCTTGGTTGGGTCCCACGTCCATTCAAGCGCCGACGTGGCTGGTCGCCGCACCAGCCGGATGACCTCATTGCCGTCAGCAACCAGCTGCTCGGACAGGGCTGTCCCGATCATTCCCGAAGCTCCGGACATCACGATTCTCATGACCCATCTCACCATGGCGAACGCTTGTGGTGGAAACGACAGCAGATGCCGCAACTGCAGGGTGCCTCTTGACTATGATCGAACAATGACCTCCTCCAGCTACCTCCGTTTCCCGCATGTGCATGGCGATCTGGTCACCTTTGTGGCCGAAGACGACATCTGGATCGCGCCCCTTTCAGGAGGCCGCGCCTGGCGGGTATCCTCCCAGCACCTGCCGGCCAGGAACCCACGATTCACCCCGGACGGCAAGGGGCTGGTGTGGACCGCGGTGGTGGGCACCTCACCGGAGGTGGTCACGGCTGGCGTCGACGGCGGCGGGTACAGGCAGCTGAGTTACTTCGGGCACAGCACCACTAAGGTCAAAGGCTTCACGCCGTCAGGGAACGTGGTTGTAACTAGCGCCTTCCAACAAGCCGAAAGCCGTCACACGTACGCCTACAGCCTTCCGCTGGACGGTGGCGCCGCCGTCGAACTTCCGTTCGGCCCGGTGGAGGCAGTTGCCTTTGGTCCCGAAATTGGCGACGAGAAGCCTGTAGTCCTGGCAAGCGTCCTCTCCCGGGAGCCCGCCTGGTGGAAGCGCTACCGCGGCGGAACCGCCGGGAAGCTTTGGATCGACGCCGACGGCAACGGAGAGTTCGAGCGGCTGGTGGCGGAGCTCGACGGAAACCTTACCGACCCACTGTGGATTCAAGGACGGATTGCCTTCCTGTCGGACCACGAGGGCTACGGCAACCTTTACTCCGTGCTTCCTGATGGTTCCGGACTACGCCGCCACACGGACCACGAGGACTTCTACGTCCGGCACGCAAGCACGGATGGCACACGGGTGGTCTTTGAATCGGCAGGCGAGATCTGGATGCTCCCGTCACTTGACGCAGATGCTGAGCCGATCAAAGTGAACATCACTCTTGGGTCGGCATCACCGGGCCGTCGCCCCGCACCGCTTAAGGCTTCCGCCCATTTGGAGGATGTCGTCCCCAACGTCACCGGTACGGCCAGTGCAGTGGAATCGCACGGCACTATCCACTGGCTCCGGCACAAGGATGGACCTTCACGTGTGGTTGAAGCGACACCGGGCGTCCGCGCCCGCCTGCCCCGACCACTTACTGACGGCCGGATAGCCTACGTCGCGGATCATGGCGGAGTGGAAGCGCTGTATATCAAGCGCATCGCTGCCCGCCTTTCGGCCGTGGTGGAGATTCCCAAAATTGTTGTTGAAGAACCCGCCCCTGCCACCGAAGAATCAGCTCCGCTTCCCAAGCCGGTCTCGGCGTCGAACGTGCTGGGACAAGGAACCGCTTCCGCGCAGGCGGGCACCAGTGTCACGCGGGCGTCCGAAGACGAAGCCCGGCCCACGGCGGCGGAGACGGTCAATGCCGAGCCATCGGCAGACACCGCGGGTGGCGCGACGCCAACCACAGTTCCCGCGCAAGCCGAAGAATCCGCTGATCTCCGCCTTGAATTTCCTGCCCCTACCCGGACAAGCGCGTTGGAAGCCAGCCCGGATGGTCGATGGCTTGCTGTCGGCACGTCCTTCGGCGACGTCTTCGTCGCCGACACCGCAGCCGGTACGCTGACACGGCTCGTCAGCGTGGGCGAAGGCAGCATAGAGCAGTTGTCGTGGTCCAGCGACTCTCAGTGGCTTGCCTGGTCCGAGCCGGTAACGTCCTTCGGCTCGCGAAGCAAGCTCAGGATCGCGCGCCCGGCAGAGCCTGAGTCAGTCATCATCGATGTCACCGATGGCCGCTTCTGCGACGAGTCGCCGCGCTTCACTCCCGACGGCAAATTCCTGGCATTCCTGTCCAACAGGAGCTTCGACCCCGTGTACGACGGTCACTCGTTAGATCTGTCCTTCCCGAGCCCCATCAAGCCGTACTTGGTTGCCTTGGCAGCGGACACACCCTCGCCGTTTGGCCCTTCCGTGGACACGCTGGAGGACGCATCGGCCACCGGGACAATGTCCGACGACGGCGAAGCGCCAGCAGTGCGCGTTAACCCCGAGGGGCTTGCCCACAGGGTTATCGCAGTCCCCGTACCGCAGGGGAACTACTCAGACCTTGCAGTAGGCGATGGTGCACTGCTGTGGCTCGATACTGAACTATCGGGTGTTATGGGTGATGGGCGAGGCACCCTTCAGGACAAGAAGACTGCACCGTCCTTGGTCCGGTATGACCTTGCCAAGCGCAAGCAGGCCATCCTCGTCAAAGCAGTGGACAGCTACCGTTTGTCGGGTGACCTAAGCCGCATTATCTACGTGCACGACAAACAAATCACGTCCGTCCCCGCTGACAACAAAGTGGAGGAGGACTCTGCAGAACTTGTGAAGGTGGAGCTCAACAGGGTCCGCGTCATTTTGGATCCCGTGGCCGCTTGGGGCCAGGCATTCGACGAGGCCTGGAGGCTGCAGCGGGACTTCTTCTGGACCGCCGACATGGCAGGACAGGATTGGGACTCCGTGTATAAGCGCTACCGTCCCATCGTGAACCGGCTCGGTTCCCACGATGACCTGGTTGATCTGCTGTGGGAAATCCACGGCGAGCTGGGAACGTCGCATGCCTACGTCAAGCCGGCGGCTGTTACGGAGCCCGGACGAAACGGCCAGGGCAGGCTCGGAGCTGAGTTCCAGCTCGGCACCAATGGTTGGGAAATCACTCGCATCCTTGCAGGCGAGTCTTCCGATCCGCTGGCTACTTCACCCTTGACCAGTCCCGGCGCAGACGCCAAGGTGGGCGACGTGCTTTTGGCGATCGACGGCGTCGAGCTTTCCGCGGTGTTGACGCCGGCAATGCAGCTGGTGGGTTCTGCAGGCAGGACCGTGGAGCTGACGCTCTTGAACGGCGATGGCCATGGGAGCGCTGAAGGTATCCAACGGCGCGTTGCGGTGGTTCCCGTTCGTGATGAGGAGCGGCTGCGGTACCAGGACTGGGTCCGGGCTAACCGACGTACAGTCCGTGAGGCCTCTGACGGCAAGTTCGGTTACCTGCACGTCCCGGACATGATGGCCAACGGCTGGGCGCAGCTTCACCGCGACTTGGATACTGAGACTGCACTGGACGGCCTGATTGTGGATGTGCGGCGCAACCGTGGCGGACACACATCCCAGTTGGTTGCCGAACTGATCGGGCGCAAGGTCACAGGTTGGAGTATGCCTCGCGGTGAAAAGCCGAGGACATACCCGCATCACGCGCCACGTGGACCCGTGATCATCCTCGCGGATGAATTCGCGGGATCCGATGGCGACATCATTACCCAAGTGTCCAAGTTGCGGGGCATTGGCCCTGTCATCGGTACGCGGACCTGGGGTGGCGTAGTGGGCATAGACAACCGCTTCTCACTAGCCGATGGCACCGGTGTCACTCAGCCTCGATACGCCACATGGTTCAGTGGCGGGATTGGTTGGGATGTGGAAAACCGTGGCGTTGAGCCTGACATCGAGGTACTGTTCCCACCGCACGCCTACGCAGCCGGGACAGATCCGCAACTGGAGTACGGAATTGGTGCGCTCAAGGAAATGATCCAGGAGCTGCCCACCGATCGCCCTCCAATGCGTGAGGGCTACCGCAAGGTTCGGCCGTCACCACTACCCTCGCGTCCCCAAAAGGGCTAACAGCAGGTGAGTGCAGAAGAGCCCCGCCACGTCCCTGAGGGGAGTGGCGGGGCTCTTTTGCGCTTTGAAGGTGGTATTACTGCGCGAGGGTGGCATCCAAGGTGATTTCGATGCTGGCCAGTGCACCGGAAACGGGGCAGCCCGTCTTTGCATCTTCCGAAATACGACGGAAGTCCTCTTCGGACAGGCCCGGAACTTTGGCGGTCATGGTCAGGTGGCTGCCCGTGATGCCTGTGCCCGGAACGAAGGTAACGTCAGCCTTGGTCTGGACCTCTTCAGCGGTGAAACCTTCACCGGCAAGAGCGTGGCTGAATGCCATGGAGAAGCAAGCGGAGTGGGCAGCAGCAATCAGTTCTTCGGGGCTGGTTTTGCCACCGGACTGCTCGGTGCGTGCCTTCCAGGTGACATCGAACGTGCCCAGTCCTGAGCTGTCCAGCGTTGTGTTGCCGGCGCCTTCGATCAGGTTGCCGTTCCAAACCGTGTGTGCGGTGCGTGTTGCTGCCATGTCCACTCCTTGGGGTCGTTGTGAGTCGGCACCAGCCGTCGGCAGGTGCCATCGGGATCAATCCTAGGGATTTGCCTGCCGGACCGCACGGCCATTCCGCTGACAGTGGATTGTGACTCTTGGTCCGGCGAAGCGGATACCGAAGAACTTGTCATTGGGACGTGTTGCCTGGATTAGTTCCAGAGGGTTGCGATGGCGATGTTGATCAAAGCCAGGCCACCAACGCCGTGGGCCAGGCCGGTTGAGACCGGCTCGCCTTTCTTCACCTTGCGTGTGCCGATAACTGCGAGAACCGCAACTGCCACGCCGATGGCGAACTTAACGCCGAGCTTGAAATAGTTGGGATCGGCGTCGGGCAGCAAGGGGATCACACCCATCATGGCGATCCCCGTGAGGAGCTGGAGGAAGGCACCGTCACGCTGGCGCGGGTGAACGGTTGGCTCCTTGAGGGTGGCGATCCAGTAGCCCACAATCATGGCTGCGCCGACGATGTGCAAGAACACCAGAATGTTGAAGAGAATACTCATGGCCCAAGCTTATCCAGTTCGTTCTACGTCCCGTAGCAAAGCCACGCGGACGCCGTTAGGTGCGTGGATGCCTGCCGCAGGCAAAGCAGAAGGGCGGGTTACCGGTTTCCCGGTAACCCGCCCTTGTGCTTTTGCAAGCGTGCTTAGTGAAGCAGGGTCCTAGAGACCGAGGTCTGCTTCGAAAGCGCCTTCTTCAAGGCGGGCCTTGAGGGTCTGGAGGAAGCGGCCGGCATCCGCGCCATCCACCAGGCGGTGGTCATACGTGAGGGACAGGTACATCATGGAGCGGATAGCGATCGAATCGTCGCCGTTTTCGTCGGCAACCACTACAGCGCGCTTGACGATGGCACCGGTTCCGAGGATGCCAACCTGGGGCTGGTTGATGATCGGGGTATCAAACAGTGCACCAACGGAACCGATGTTGGTGATGCTGAATGTGCCACCGGACAGTTCATCCGGGCCGATCTTGCCGTCGCGGGTACGGCCTGCGACATCGGCGATCTTGCTGGCCAAGCCGGCGAGGTTAAGGTTGCCGGCGTCGGAAATGACAGGTACAAGAAGGCCCTTGTCAGTATCCACTGCGATCGCCAGGTGCTCGGCGTTGTGGTACGTGATTTCCTGCTTGGATTCATCGTAAGCAGCATTCAGCTTGGGGTGCTGCTTCAGGGCCTCGGCTACGGCCTTGGCGATGAACGGCAGGAAGGTCAGCTTGACGCCGTTCTGGGCCTGGAACGAGTTCTTGGCCTTGAGGCGGAGCTTCGCAACCTTGGTCATGTCGACCTCGTGCACCTGGGTCAGCTGAGTGGAGACCTCAAGGGACTCGCGCATACGGCGGGCAATGACCTGTCGGATCCGAGGGGCCTTCTCCGTGGTACCACGCAGGGATGATGCGACCACGGGGGCAGCGGCCTTGGCTGCAGGAGCTGCGGCCGGAGCGGCTGCAGCGGGGGCTTCGGCTGCCTGCTTTGCTTCTGCGGCGGCTAGAACATCCTGCTTGCGGATGCGGCCACCAACGCCGGTGCCGGAGACCGACGCAATGTCTACGCCGTGCTGGTTGGCAAGCTTGCGGACCAAGGGAGTGACGTAGCCGGATTCCGAAGAACCTTCACCGGCAGGAGCAGCTGGAGCTTCGGCGGGTGCAGGTGCCGATGCCGGCGCGGGGGCAGCAGCGGGAGCGGCAGGCGCAGCGGCGGGTGCCGGAGCCTCGGGTGCCGGAGCAGCAGCGGGAGCAGCCGGAGCCTCGGTGGCAGGCGCTGCAGCAGGAGCGGGAGCCGATGCAGGAGCAGCTGCGCCGGAACCGATGATGGCAAGAACGGAGCCAACCTCTGCTGTTTCGTCCTCGCTGACGCGGATTTCCTGCAGGGTGCCGGCAACCGGGGAAGGAATTTCGGTGTCTACCTTGTCGGTGGAAACCTCGAGGAGGGGTTCGTCCACCTCAACGGTGTCGCCTACAGCCTTGAGCCAGCGGGTGACCGTACCTTCGGTGACGCTCTCGCCCAATGCGGGGAGGGTTACTTCGTGGCCTTCGCCCGAAGCGGCGGGTGCTTCAGCTGCCGGTGCTTCTTCAGCAGCGGGTGCGGCAGGAGCTTCCTCGGCTGGTGCGGCCTGCTCTGCCGGGGCTGCGGCGGGGGCTTCCTCGGCCGGTGCGGACTCAGCGGCCGGGGCGGCGGAGCCGGAACCGTCGCCGATCCTGACCAAGGGGGCGCCGACTTCGGCCGTCTCGTCTTCAGCGACGAGGATTTCTTCGATGACGCCTGAGATCGGAGAAGGGATTTCGGTGTCTACTTTGTCGGTTGAAACCTCGAGCAACGGCTCGTCGATCTCCACCCGGTCACCAACCTGCTTGAGCCAGCGGGTGACGGTTCCTTCGGTGACACTCTCACCGAGGGCGGGCAAGTTAACGGATTCAGACATGTCGTCCCCGTTCTCCTTATTGATCTTTGTGCGGATGAATTCTGCTGGTCCGGAGCGGGTGCATGCGGCATATTCCGCCGCATGCACCCGATCCGTGGGTCTTGGTAAGACTTAGCCGTGGAGGGCCTTGCCCGCGAGGGCAAGGTGGGCTTCGCCCAGGCTTTCGTTCTGGGTGGGGTGGGCGTGGACCAGCTGGGCCACGTCCTCCGGGTAGGCTTCCCAGTTCACGATCAGCTGGGCCTCACCGATCTGCTCGCCCATGCGGGAGCCGATCATGTGGATGCCCACCACGGGGCCATCCTTCTGACGAACGAGCTTGACGAGGCCACCAGTGCCAAGAATCGAGCTTTTGCCGTTGCCGGCAAGGTTGTATTCCTGGGTCTGCACCTGGTCGTCGCCGAACTTCTCCTTGGCGGCCTTTTCGGTATAGCCGACCGTGGCGATTTCAGGCTCGCAGTAGGTGACCTTGGGGATGTTGATGTCCTCGACGATTGCCGGGTTCAGGCCGGCGATTTCCTCGGCGACGAAGATGCCCTGCTGGTAGCCGCGGTGAGCGAGCTGGACGCCGGGGACGATGTCGCCAACAGCGTAGATGTTGCCAACGCCGGTGTGGAGGCGTTCGTTGGTGATGACGAAGCCGCGGTCGACGGTGATGCCGGCTTCTTCGTAGCCAAGGTTGGCGGTCACTGGACCGCGGCCAACGGCTACGAGCAGGAGGTCGGCTTCGAACGTCTGGCCGTCAACCAAGGTGACCTTGACGCCGTCGTCGTTCTGCTCAACGCCCTGGAAGAAGATGCCTGTGGTGAACTTGATGCCGCGCTTCTTGAAGGCACGCTCAAGGTTCTTGACGATTGAGGCGTCCTCGTTGGGAACCAAGGAGGGGAGGCCTTCGATGATGGTGACGTCCACGCCGAAGGACTTCCAGACGGAAGCGAACTCGACGCCGATGACGCCGCCGCCCAGGACGATTGCGCTCTTGGGGATGTAGTCCATGGTGAGGGCCTGGTCCGAGGTGATGACCTTGCCGCCGATCTCCAGGCCGGGGAGTGAACGGGAGTAGGAACCCGTGGCCAGGACAATGTTCTTGCCCGTGTAGGAGGTGCCGTTCACGACGACAGTGTTGTTGCCCTGGAGCTTGCCTTCACCCTCGATGACGGTGATGCCCTTGGACTTGATAAGTCCCTGGAGGCCCTTGAACTTACCGGCGATGATGCCGTCCTTGTACGCGTTCACGGCAGACATGTCGATGCTGTCGAGCGTGACGTTCACGCCATACTTGGCGGAATCGCGTGCATGGTCGGCCAGTTCGGCCGAGTGCAGGAGTGCCTTGGTGGGGATACAGCCGTTGTGCAGGCAGGTTCCGCCGAGCTTTGCCTTTTCCACAAGGCCAACGGTGAACCCAAGCTGTACGGCCCGCAGGGCAGTGGCGTAGCCGCCGCTGCCGCCACCGAGTACCAGGATGTCGAATTCTTGCGCAGTTGCCTGATCGGCCACTAAAACGCTCCCTCGCGTGAATGATGACACGGGACTGCGTGCCATCTGGTCTTTGGAACTTGTTCTGCCGTGATTATGCCAGCACCTAAGTTCTCTTGCATTTGTGACTATCGAGTTCACCTTAGCGAACCACCTACCCATGCTCCACCCTCTGCGGGCGTTTGTGGAGCGCTTGTGTCGAGACTCACGTTCACTTGTGACACAGCGCTACACCCCGCATAATTCCGGGGTTGCGCGGGCCCTGGGCGACGATCGTCAGGGCCCTGCGCAACCCGGAAGGGCGTGGGGGAGTGGTGCTAGGCGGAGACCGCCAAGAGATCCTCGGCGTAGGCAACCAGGGTGCGGACGGTGCATCCGGTTCCCTGCTTGGGCGTGTAACCATACGGGGCGCCGTTGTTGAACGAGGGACCGGCGATGTCCACGTGAGCCCACGGGATCTGCTGGCCGTCGCCGTTCTTGCCCACGAACTCACGAAGGAAGACTGCTGCGGTCATCATGCCACCGTTGCGTTCACCGATGTTGGCGAGGTCTGCCACCTGCGAGTCCAGGCTCGGGCGGAGTTCTTCCGGCAGCGGCATTGGCCAAACCAGCTCGCCCGCCCTGTCGGCCGCCGACTTCAGCGCTGCCGTGACTGAATCCGATCCCATGACGCCGGCAGTACGCAGGCCCAGGGCTATCAGCTGTGCGCCGGTCAGTGTAGCGACGTCAATGATGGCATCCGGTTTCTCCATGCTGGCAGCGACGATGCCGTCCGCCATCACCAAGCGCCCCTCGGCGTCCGTGTTCAGAACCTCAACGGTCTTCCCGCCGTAGATGGTAAACACGTCAGCAGGCCGCGCTGCGGCGCCCGAGGGCATGTTCTCCGCGATGCAGAGCCAAGCGGTGGCCTTGAGCGGCAGGCCGAGTGAGGCGATGGCCAGAACGGTGTTAAGTACGACGGCGGCGCCCGCCATGTCGCTCTTCATGTCACCCATGCCGAGGGCCGGCTTGATGGAGATGCCTCCGGTGTCGAACGTGATGCCTTTGCCAACGAGGGCAATTTTCTTCGTCGCCTTCGTGGGAGCATATTCCACCTTGACGAGGCGGGGCTGTCGGGTAGAGCCCTTGCCGACGCCGAGGATGCCTCCGAAGCCTTCCTTTTCCAGGCGCTTTTCATCCCAGACCGTGATTTTGACAGGGAGGCCCTTGGCGAGTTCCTTGGCGGACTCAGCGAACGATTCGGGGTACAGGTGGCTCGGGGGCTGGTTGACCAAGGTGCGGGTCGCGTTGACCGCACGGGCGAGCACAATTGCCCGGTCCAGTGCGGGCTGGGCGGACTTGGCGTCGACATCCGAGAAAATAAAGGCCTTGGCCACTGGGGCCTTCAGCCCATCCTTGGTGGATCGGTGCTCCGTGTAGGAGTAAGCGCCCAGGGCGGCTCCTTCGGCGACCGCCGCAACATCGGCGAGGGACGCCGTCGGGAAGGCCAAAGTGACTGAAGAGGCTCCGGCAAGCTGGCGAACAGCGGATCCTGCGGCGCGCCGCAGTGCTTCTTCGTTGAGGCCGCCATCGGACAGCTTGCCTACGCCTGCAAGGACAAGAATCCCCGAGCCTGTTTCCGACAGGCCCGGAAGTCGGTGAACCTGGTCCGCGGCGCCGGTAATCCCCAAAAGCTGCAGGGAGCCCGCAACGGACTCGGCGGCTTTCGCGCTCAACGGGTTGGACAGCAGTACGGGCCCGTCCGCACCTTGGGCAACGCCAATCACAAGTGCGTCGCTGGGGGACTTTTTCAGGTCCTTGGCGATGATGCCCAGGGTGATGTCAGTAGTCTTGACCACGAGGATGTGTCCTCACTTCTCTCTGCATTGCATGGCGGGGCCGCATGTTTGGCGGCCTGCCCCGGTACGCGCCCGACGTCTTCCTTCGACGGCGGCCTTGGTCTTCAGGTCCAGCGTCGCAAAAGGACGCCGGCCCGCTTCGATCGTAGTCTCTTGAACGCTACGGACGGCAATTAAATGAGAGCTGCGGCACATCGGGGGCAGGAATGCCCACATGGCGTGGAGCGTTGTATGGATTAATAGAGTCCCCCAGCCAATCAATGGTGCCCGGTGTTGTCATGTCGCTGGTCGTCTGGTTGGCGCCCGGGACATCCCCTAACTTTGTCATTGCGAAAGGAACACGCCGTGTTTGAACGGATATCCGGCTCTCTCCTGGACCCCGAATCGCTGTACGCGCGAAACATTGAGACCTTCCACAGTCCCGGGCTTCGCGGGCTGAACATGGTCATGGGATTCACGGGCTTTGCCGATGCCGGTCACGTGGTCCGGCAGATCAACGCGGAACTGTTGGACGAACTGGGCGCCGAGGTAGTGGCCATGTTCGACGCCGACCAGCTCATCGACTACCGTTCGAGGCGGCCCCACATCAGCTTCGTGGAGGATCACCTGCAGGACTACCAGGCGCCAAAGCTCGGCCTGTACAAGCTGAACGACGGCCTCGGCCAGCCGTTCCTACTGCTCGCCGGCTTCGAACCTGACCTGCAGTGGGAGCGCTTCTCGAGGGCCGTCGTCGGAATAGTTGAAGAGCTCGACGTCAACTTGGTGACCTGGATCCATTCCATCCCCATGCCCGTCCCGCACACGCGGCCCGTTGGAGTGACGGTTCATGGCAACATGCCTGAGCTCATCGAGGGAATTTCAAGTTGGAAGCCCACGGTGGATGTTCCTGCTGCCATTGGACACATCCTGGAACTCCGGCTCACCGAAGCGGAACGCAATGTGGCCGGCTACGTCATCCATGTCCCGCATTACCTGTCTGAAGCTGAGTACCCGCCGGCCGCCGTCGCCGGCTTGGAATACCTGGGGGCGGCAACCTCCCTCATGCTGCCAACGGACAGGCTCCGGGAAGCCGGGCGTGAAGTGGGCCGCCAGATCGCGGAGCAGATCGAGGCTTCTGAAGAAGTCCAGGCAGTAGTCACAAATCTCGAGACGCGCTATGACGAGAAATCCGAGGGCGTCGTCCGCCGCTCGCTGCTGGCAGATGAGAATGATGAGCTGCCTAACGCCGAGGATATTGGAGCTGCGGTAGAGGCCTATTTGGCGCGTAAAGACTCGCCTCAATAAATCAGCTTTGAGTTGCCGGCAGGCATAATTGTTGGGTGAATGCTCCCCGCGCCTGGCTCATCTGGACGATCGGCGTGTTCGCCTACCTGGTGGCGGTGGCGCAGAGAACCTCGTTTGGCGTCGCAGGGCTGGAAGCTACTGAGCGGTTCCACGCCAGCGCCGCTGCCATCTCCTTCTTCACGGTGCTTCAACTCCTGGTCTATGCAGGGCTGCAGATCCCCGTCGGTGTTCTGGTGGACAGGTTCGGTTCGCGGGCCATGGTGGCAGGTGGTGCCGTGCTCATGGGACTGGGGCAGTTGCAGTTGGCCTTTGCGGACAGTGTGCCCGGTGGCGTCCTGGGCCGCGTCCTGGTGGGAGCCGGCGATGCGATGACCTTCATTTCGGTGATCCGCCTGGTCCCGTTGTGGTTCGCTCCTGCCAAGGTTCCGCTGGTCACTCAACTGACTGGCATGTGCGGCCAGCTCGGCCAACTATTCAGCGTTGTTCCGTTCGCGCTGCTTCTTCACTCGGCCGGATGGACACCCGCGTTCCTCACCCTGGCAGCCATGTCCGTACTGGCAGTAGTCCTCGTGCTCGCAGTGCTTCGGGACGCACCACCCGGGCACCCGCCCCGGGACACCGGCCAGGGCCTCCGCGCCACCGGTATCTCGCTGTCCCGAGCGTGGAAACAGCCCGGCACCCGGCTCGGCCTCTGGAGCCACTTCACAGTGCAGTTCAGCGGGAACCTGTTTGCCATGACATGGGGCTATCCCTTCCTGTTGTCTGCCCAAGGGCTCGATGCAGGGACCGTCTCCGGGCTCATGGCACTATTTGTTGCGACGGCGATCGTTGCCGGCCCTGGTTTTGGCCGGTTCGTCTCTAAACATCCCATGCGAAGATCCGCCATGGTCCTGCTGATTGCGTTGGCTACAGCCTTGGCTTGGGCCGCCGTGCTGGTTCTTCCTGAGCGCGCCCCGCTGTGGCTCCTGGCCGTCTTGGTGGTGGTACTGGCTGTGGGTGGGCCCGGGTCCATGATCGGATTCGACTTCGCCAGGACATTCAATCCTTCGCATCGAATCGGCACGGCAACCGGCATCGTCAACGTTGGCGGTTTTATTGCGGCGCTCGTCGCCATTTACCTCATCGGTCTGGTACTCGACCTCCTATACGCCAGTGGCTTCTCGGGCGGTGATTTGTACGGGCTTGCGCCGTTCCGTATTGCCCTCAGTGTTCAGTTCGTTCTTCTTGGCCTCGGTACGGTGCTCATCCTTGTAACACGGCGGAAGGTGCGACGCCAGATGGCCTCCCAGGGGATTCACGTGCAGCCGCTGCTGGCCGCCCTTGCCAGGCAGCGTCGGGAACGGATCGAGCGGCGACGTGCCGCACGAACCGTTTCTCCGGACGAGCACTAGGCGGTCCGCGCTGCTGCGGCAGCTTTTCCACATAGGCGTGATGGTTACTGTCTCCTGCGGCAGGACTTGAGCAGGGTGGAACCATGACTTCCAACAGAACGCTGAGCATCCACCAACCCGAAGACATTCTTGGCTACATTCCCCACATGCTGGGTTACTGGCCCGAGGACAGCCTTGTGGCCATCACCATGCAAGGGAAAGTCCTTGGCGCCACACTGCGGGTGGACCTGCCGAACCTTGATTCAGCACAAGCACGCTCGGGTTTCGCGGACCAGATCCGCAATTTCCTGATCGCCGATGAGGACGCTAACGGGGTGGTGCTTGCCGTCTACACCGACTCCGGATGGGACGACGGCGATGTGGTCCGGCAGGCAATTCCGCTGCTCGAAGCCCTGCAGCGGAGTCTGGACGAGGTTGATTTATCGGTCCGGGACGCGTGGCTGGTTGGCTCCGAGTACTGGCGCAGCGCCTACTGCACAGATCTTCAATGTTGCCCGGTGCCGGGATTGCCTGTTGATCGCATCAAGAACAGCAGGCTCAGTGCAGAACTTGTGTACCGGGGGAGCTCCATCGGGCCGTCGCCGAGGAGCGGGCACGGACAGCCCCGGCTTTCAAGTCCGGGGACGTTGCACCCTCTGGTGCTGGCAGCAGAGACACGCTACGGGAAGCAGATTCTCGGTGGGTGGCGGAGCGAGCGGTGTCTGAACGCCGTCCTTGCCGTGTGGCACCACGTGCTTAAGAGATGCGAAGCGGATGATCCACTGCAGCCCGGGGTTGACGCGGAAATCCTGGGCTTCCTCAGAACCACCCTGAGAGTCCCTGCGTGGCGGGACGCTGTGGTTGTCATGGCGGCAGCAGGCATGGAGTCCGCAAAGTCCGGTGCTGCGGCGTTCGGACTTTTCATCGAAGACGACGCAGGCACGCCTTTCGACCCACAAGAACTCGGCATACCGGCCTCGGCCGTTCCGGCTGCCAAAGTTCATCATGAGCCCGATACGTCGGGGGACGTCTTCACCTACGGAGATGTCCTACTGGGCATGCGACCGCACATGCCTTGTTGGAACACTCTTGACGCATTGCAACAGGTTCTTGCCGGGCTATGTGTCGACGACGAATCCGGCGTAGTGCCTGCAGCGGCATTGACCCTTCAGGGCTGGATTTCCTGGTGCAAGGGGCGTGGATCCGTTGCGCACGCCTGTCTTAGCCGGGCTGAGGCTGCGCACCCGGGATACCGGCTGGCCGAACTGCTCATGGACCTTCTGGGACAGGGGACCATCTGCACGTGGGCGCGGAGCTCCGAGACCGCATGGCGCGGGTTCAAGGACACGGTGGCCTAGGGGGTTTGAAAATTCTTTAGGCATGCGTTTCGCAAAACCGTGAGACAATGGATGCCGAGACCCGGTTGGGTCCGCGTTCGAATGCCTGAATTGGCCCCTTCATCGGGAACAAAACAGTGTCGTCGGGAGTTCTCTATAGAGACTCTGCCGGCGGCGATCGCATTTGAAATTGATCGCGGACTTGACAGGGTCATAGTGGTGTTGCCCGTATGGTGATTCCACAGACCGCCGCTAGAAAGGTTTTCTGTGACCCCGTCTTCCGTCGAGAAGGAACCCGCCGCCCAGGCCGAATTGTCCGCTGAGGAAAAGAAGGCGGCAACATCGGCAAAGCGCGCAGCGACACGTGCTGCCAATAAGGCCTCAGAGGGCGACTCTGACAAGCCGGCACCCAAGAAGCGTGGACCCAAGCCCGGCGCGAAGGCCGCCGCTGAGGCCGCGAACAAGTCCTCAGGATCCGACGCTGAGGATTCCAGCGGCGAGGATGAAGACTTTGATCCCGCAGCTGCCGAGGAAGTCGAAGTCGGAGAAGATGACGTCGAGGACGGCGCCACGGCTACCAAGGACAAGGCTGCTCCCTCAGGTACGGGATTCGTCTACTCCGATGCCGACGACGACGACGCTCCTGTCCAGCAGGTCATGTCGGCCGGTGCTACTGCCGACCCCGTCAAGGATTACCTGAAGCAGATCGGCAAGGTCGCACTGCTGAACGCAGAGCAGGAAGTTGACCTCGCCCTTCGGATCGAGGCCGGCCTCTTTGCCGAGGAAAAGATCAACGCTGACGACGGATCCATGGATCCCAAGCTCAAGCGTGAGCTTGAATTCGTCATTCACGATGGCAAGCGTGCCAAGAACCACCTGCTCGAAGCCAACCTGCGCCTGGTCGTTTCCTTGGCCAAGCGCTACACCGGCCGCGGCATGCTCTTCCTGGACCTGATCCAGGAAGGCAACCTGGGGCTTATCCGTGCAGTTGAAAAGTTCGACTACACCAAGGGCTTCAAGTTCTCCACCTACGCGACCTGGTGGATCCGCCAGGCCATTACCCGCGCCATGGCAGACCAGGCCCGCACCATCCGTATTCCGGTGCACATGGTGGAAGTCATCAACAAGCTGGCCCGCGTGCAGCGCCAAATGCTTCAGGACCTCGGCCGCGAACCGACTCCTGAGGAGCTGGCACTCGAACTGGATATGACGCCCGAGAAGGTTGTCGAAGTCCAGAAGTACGGCCGCGAGCCGATTTCGCTGCACACCCCGCTGGGTGAGGACGGTGACTCGGAGTTCGGCGACTTGATTGAGGACTCGGAGGCTGTTGTCCCTGCCGACGCTGTCAGCTTCACGCTCCTGCAGGAGCAATTGCACTCGGTTTTGGACACCTTGTCCGAGCGCGAAGCCGGAGTTGTTGCAATGCGCTTCGGCCTGACCGATGGCCAGCCGAAGACTTTAGACGAAATCGGCAAGGTCTACGGCGTCACGCGCGAGCGTATCCGCCAGATCGAATCCAAGACCATGTCCAAGCTGCGGCATCCCTCCCGCTCGCAGGTCCTGCGGGATTACTTGGACTAGAAACATCCAGAGCCGGCTTTGAGAGCGGCCCAGCCGGACTTTCGGCTGGGCCGCTTTTCCGTGTGCGCACTGCAGCTTGAACACAACAAGCACCAAGTGGGCTCAATGCAACAAGCTCAACGCAACAAGGCCCCTCCCGAGTGGGAGGAGCCTTGTCATGTAATCAAAAAGGGTTTCCGGATAGCCGGACTGCCTAGTCGACGGGGACGGGAGCCTTCTCGTTGAGGCGCTCGGTCTCATCGTGCCAGTCAGAAGTCATGGGCCGAAGCGTAGCTTCAACTGCACGTGCGTGGTGGCCGCAGAAGAGCAGCTCACCGCCGGAGGACTCGAGTACAACGCGGACGTACGCTTGGGCTCCGCAACGGTCACAGCGGTCAGCTGCGTTCAGCGTGCGGTCTGCAACTGCTGTTGTCATGTCGGCCTCCTTAGTAGTTCTGTACATCCATATAACCAGCATTCGATGCAGATCCATGGCAAGGATGGGTCACTTTCGCTGTCCGCGTATCACATGTGCGTAACGTAACCAGGCAGCCTGCGTCCGCGCTGGAGTGGCAAACAGTGCAGGACGACTTCCCCGGCTACGCTTGTACGGGCAGCGTTTGCCTTGAATTACCAGTCAACATACGGCTGGGAAGCACCCAAAGATATACCCCGAAGGAGCACACCGCGAGTGGCACCGAGTTCTGAATACAACGCCCGGCATCTTTCTGTCCTTGAGGGCCTGGAAGCCGTTCGCAAGCGCCCGGGCATGTACATCGGTTCCACTGACTCCCGCGGCCTCATGCACTGCCTGTGGGAAATCATCGACAACGCCGTTGATGAGGCTCTGGCAGGCTTCGGACATGACATCAAAGTCATCCTGCATGCCGACAACTCCGTGGAAATCCACGACGATGGCCGCGGTATCCCTGTGGACGTAGAGCCCAAGACCGGACTCTCCGGCGTCGAAGTTGTGTTCACCAAACTGCACGCAGGTGGCAAGTTCGGCGGCGGTTCCTACACTGCCTCGGGCGGTTTGCATGGTGTCGGAGCCTCGGTGGTGAACGCTTTGTCCAGCCGCCTTGATGTCCAGGTAGACCGCGGCAGCAAGACTTACCAGATGTCGTTCCGCCGCGGCGAGCCGGGACGGTTCGTGGATTCCGGTTCAAAGCCAAGTCCCAACGCGCCGTTCGAGCCGTTTGTTGAGAATTCGGTGCTGGATGTTGTGGGCAAGGCAAAGCGCGGCGTCACGGGAACCCGTGTGCGTTATTGGGCAGACCGTCAAATTTTCACCCCTGACGCCAAGTTCTCCTACGACGATCTGGCAGCACGGGCACGCCAAACATCGTTCCTCGTACCTGGCCTGAAAATCACCGTGCGCGACGAGCGCAAGTTGGCCGGAACGCCTGGGGAGGCCGGTGTCCATGAGGAAGTGTTCCATCATGATGGCGGCATCTCCGAGTTTGTCGAATTCCTCGCGGCCGATTCCGGAGTGACGGATGTTTGGCGCCTTCACGGTTCAGGAAAATTCAAGGAAACTGTCCCGGTCCTCGATGAGAACGGTCACAGCAAGATCGCGGAAGTTGAACGTGACTGCGAGGTGGACATCGCCCTGCGTTGGGGCATCGGTTATGAGACAACCATGCGCAGCTTCGTCAACATCATTGCCACGCCCAAGGGCGGTACACACCAGTCCGGCTTTGAAGCCGCGCTGCTGAAGACCTTCCGCAAGGCCGTGGAGACGAACGCGCGCAAGCTCAAAGCCGGTAACGACAAGGTCGAGAAGGACGACATTCTCGCCGGGCTGACTGCCGTTCTGACTGTCCGGCTTGCGGAGCCGCAGTTCGAGGGACAGACCAAGGAAATCCTAGGTACCTCAGCGGTTCGCGCCATTGTGGCCAAAGTAGTTGAGAAGGAAATAACTGCAAGGCTGAACTCGGCCAACCGCAACGACAAAGCCCAGTCGGCGCTCCTGCTGGAGAAGATGGTCGCCGAGATGAAGTCCCGCATCTCTGCGCGTGTGCACAAGGAAACCCAGCGCCGCAAGAATGCCCTGGAAACCTCGTCGATGCCCACCAAACTTGCAGACTGCCGTACTGACGACGTGGCGCGCTCTGAACTGTTCATCGTAGAGGGTGACTCGGCGCTCGGTACCGCCAAACTTGCCCGCTCCTCCGATTTCCAGGCCCTGCTGCCCATCCGAGGCAAGATCCTGAACGTCCAGAAAGCATCCGTTGGCGATATGTTGTCCAACGCTGAGTGTGCGGCGTTGATCCAAGTTGTCGGCGCCGGATCCGGCCGCAGTTTCGACATCGACGCTGCCCGATACGGCAAGGTCATCCTCATGACCGACGCCGATGTTGATGGTGCGCATATCCGCACCCTGCTGCTGACCCTGTTCTTCCGGTATATGCGTCCCATGGTCGAGGCCGGCCGCGTGTTTGCGGCTGTTCCGCCCCTGCACCGCGTGGAAGTGATCAACCCCGGCCAGAAGGCCAATGAGATGATCTACACCTACTCAGAGGTCGAGCTTCACGTGCTTCTCTCCAACCTTGCCAAGGAAGGCAAACGCTACAAGGAACCTATCCAGCGGTATAAGGGTTTGGGCGAAATGGACGCTCAGCAACTGGCCGAGACCACTATGGATCCACGACACCGGACCCTCCGGAAGGTGGGCATCGATAGCGCCCAACGTGCCGAGGAAGTCTTTGACCTTTTGATGGGCTCGGACGTGGCGCCGCGTAAGGAGTTCATTATTGCCGGAGCGGCCACCCTGGACCGGGAGCGCATCGACGCCTAACTCTTGGTTGGCGGAACAGGGCATCGTCGGGGACCTCTGTGCTGTGCGGGCAGTGGCGCCGGCGGCGAACGTAGCCGCTCCCAATAGCCGGTGAAGCCCGTCAGCCCAGTAGCCCCGGAACGATCAACAATGCGGTGGGCACCGCAAGCAGCAAGGCCGAGGCCGCCAGGACCAGCACCCGTGCAGCTTTGGTGAGCGGCGGCTTGGGTGAGAGCAGGCGGCTGACGCGTGACGCCGTCGTGCGTGGGGAATCAGCGCCGCCGGTGGCGCTCACTGCATTGCCCTCGACGACGGCGCCACCAACGCTGAATGCCTGGCCGCCGGCCAGGGTCTTACTCCCGCTGACCGATTGTCCGTCCAAAGCTGGCTGTGTGGTGCCGCTGGCAACAATCGCGATGGCCTTGATCAGGGTGCCTTTGCTCTCGGTGCGGAGTGCGACGTCGTCGGCCAGCATTTCGATCAATGAATTCACCGCCGTTTGGGCCAGCCGGGTGGTGGGGAACCAGGGCAGGGCCTGACGCCAGGCAGCAAAAGCCCAAAGGAGGAGATCGTGGCGCTGAGACAGGTGCGCGTTCTCGTGAATAAGCACAGCCCGGAGTTCAGCTGGTTCCAGTGCTGCCATCAGGCCGTCGGACAGCACTGTCACGGACCGGGCGCCGCCAGGCAGGCAGTACGCGACGGGGGAGTCGTGGTTGATCACCACGGTGCCGGGGCCGTCGTCCGACGGTGATGCCAGCAGGGCGAGCAGCTCGCGGTGGCGTCGCCGCTGGCGCTCAATCTTGTAATAGGTCAACAGCAGGGTGAAGACCAAGTGAGCGGTCAAAAGTGCCGCTGCGGAGAGTGCAAAAAGGTGCCAAAACCCCAACGCAGTGGTGGGCTCGTTGTTGAAAACCATCCCGGCCAGGCCCTTGAGTCCTGCGATGAGGTTGTCCCCTATGGGCTCCAGCCCATAGACGAGCATGGCCCCGATCATGGACAAGCCACCAGCGAGGGCGATCGCCTGCCACAGCACCATGGCGGTGAAAGGGGACCGTGCCGGCCACTGCGCGCGGGAAAGCAGCACGGGCACCGGCCACGCCAGAATGATTGCCAGGACCGCAAGCAGGTATGAGGTCCAGAACATAAAGGCTAATTGTAGCCGAGCAGTTTGCGCAGGGTAGCGGCTTCACTTTCGGTGACGGAACCAATGAAGCGGGCCAGGACGGCCTCGCGGTCCGGAGCCGAGCCCAGGACTTCGTGCATGAGTTCGGCGGTGTGGTCGGCGCGGCTGGAGACTGCTTGGTAGCGGTGCGGTCTCGTTCCGCGTTCGCGCTCCACCAGGCCCTTCTTTTCCAGGCGTGAGAGCACAGTGAGGACCGTGGTTACGGCCAGATCCTTGCCTTGATGACCCGCGGTGCCGTCACCGGCCTCGGAATCCTGCGCCAGAAGATCCCGCAGTGTGTTGGCAGTTGCAGCCTCCTGGCCTGCCCAGAGCAGATCCATCACTGCCCGTTCCAGTTCCCCAAGACTTGCCATCGATACGTCCCTACCTTCCGCTCCCGGCGCAGGGTGCCTGCTGCCGGAAGCGATGATCCAACATTCCACAATAAATCTACCGCTTTTCAGGCCTTCATTCTACGTGAGGTAGAACTATCGGCGTGCCGTACCCGAACACAGGCCCTTGTGCGTGGGTTACGCCACTTAAAGAATGGGCTTCCGGGGCCTCCACTTGTTCTACACTGTGTAGAAGAGAAGTTTTCTACGTGACGTAGAAGTAAGGTCATCGTACTTCGGTCCACCGCACAAAGGACAGCCATGGACGCCTTGGAAATCGCACGCTGGCAGTTTGGTATCACTACCGTCTACCACTTCATGATGGTGCCGCTCACCATTGGCCTCGGCCTGGTTGTGGCCATCATCCAGACCATTTGGTACCGCACCGGCAAGCCCGAGTACCTGCGGATGACCAAGTTCTGGGGAAAGCTCTTCCTCATCAACTTCATCATGGGCGTAGCCACCGGCATCGTCCAGGAGTTCCAGTTCGGCATGGCGTGGAGTGAGTACAGCCGTTTCGTCGGAGATGTTTTCGGTGCACCGCTGGCCCTCGAAGCATTGTTGGCCTTCTTCGTTGAATCCACGTTCCTGGGCCTGTGGATTTTTGGCTGGAAGCAACTCAAGCGCGGCGTCCACCTGGCGTGCTTGTGGATCGCCGTGATTGGTTCAGTCTTCTCCGCCTACTTCATCATCGTGGCGAACTCCTGGATGCAGCACCCCGTAGGCGTCGAAATGGTGGATGGCCGGCCAGTGATGACCGATGCCTGGGCTGTGTTCACCAACAACACGGCGCTGGTTGCAGTGCCCCACACACTGTTCGGTGCACTGGCTGTCGCGGGCGCCTTCCTGCTGGGTATCGCCTGGTACCACCTCTGGCGTCGACGTCACGATGGCATTGATGTGGTGGGCACGGACGGCACGCTGGTTCCCGGCGATGCCGCAATCCCGGGCCGTGACAAGGCCGATTACACCGTGTGGATGACATCCTTGCGAATTGGTGCAGTGGTGGCCATGATCTCCTTCGCAGGAACGGCCATCACAGGTGACCTGCAGGGCAAGCTGATGTTCGAGCAGCAGCCCATGAAGATGGCCGCAGCGGAAGCTGCCTGCCATGACGGCACGGGGTTCTCGGTTCTGAGCGTCGGCAACCTCGGTGCCACGAACTGCGACGACATCGTGGCTGTCATCGAAGTGCCCGGCATCCTCTCCTTTCTGGCCAAGGGCGACTTCACTACCGAGGTCAAGGGCGTGAACAGCCTGCTCGGTGAGTACAAGGAGAAGTACGGCACGCACCTTCCTGACAATCCGCTGTACGGTGAGCGCGCCGGACAGGAAATCCAATACGTGCCTGTCATGGAAGTGACCTACTGGGGCTTCCGCATGATGATCGGTTTCGGTGGCCTCGCCGCTTTCGCTGCGCTGTTGGCCCTTTGGGTTACCCGCAAGGGCGTGGTTCCTCAGTCCAAATGGCTCATGCGTCTTGCCGTCCTGGGGATCCTTGCACCATTCGGCGCCAACGCCGCGGGCTGGATCTTCACCGAAATGGGCAGGCAGCCGTTCGTGGTGGCCCCGAACCCGGACATGAACGGAATAGACCAAGTCTTCATGTTCACCGCTGCCGCGGTGTCCCCAGGGGTCAGCGCAGGGGAGCTCATGACCTCGCTGGTAGTCCTCACCGCCATCTATGCCGTGCTGTTGGTGGTGGAGGTGAAGCTCCTGGTCAAGTACATCCGCGGTGGCGTGGCTTCGGCGATGCCCGAACTGGGCCACGCGCAGGACTCAGACGATCAACGTGACAAGAACGACGACGGCACCGGACCGGACAAGTCCGGCGACGACGTCCTGGCATTCGCCTACTAAAGCCAAGGGATACTGACAATGGAACTGTTGCCAACCATCTGGTTCGTGGCCATCGCCGTGTTGTGGACCGGTTATCTTTTCCTGGAGGGTTTCGACCTCGGCGTAGGCATGCTCATGAAGCTGTTTGCCCGCCACAACACTGACCGCCGGGTGTTGCTGAACACCATCGGCCCGGTATGGGACGGCAATGAGGTGTGGCTGCTCACCGCAGCCGGTGCCACTTTCGCAGCCTTCCCGCTCTGGTACGCCTCGCTGTTCTCCAGCCTCTACCTCCCGCTACTGGCAGTCCTGGCCGCCTTGATCTTCCGGGCAGTCGCTTTCGAATATAGGGGAAAGGTGGACTCCGAACAGTGGCGGAACCGCTGGGACTGGGCGATCGCCGTCGGGTCCTTCGTGGCCGCCTTCGGCATCGGCGCAGCCTTGGCGCTCACCACCACCGGCCTACCCTTGAACGCCAACGGGGACCGCGTCGGAGGCCCAATGTCCTGGTTCAGCGGCTACGCACTCCTTGGCGGTTTCGGTGTGGTGGCGTTCGCCCTGGTGCACGCCCTGGCGTTCCTTGCCCTCAAGACCGACGGCGATGTGCGGCATCGCGCCCGCCGCTGGTTCATTCGTCTGCTGCCGTTCGCAGTGTTGCCGATGTTCGGCTGGATGCTGGCCGTCCAGTTCCTGAGCGGCAAGCCCTGGACCTGGGCTTTGGTGGCAGCAGCCACCGTTACAGTCATCCTGGCATGGCTGCTGGCCCGTGCCGGGTCCGAAGGGCGCGCGTTCAGTGCCCTCGGCGCCTTCATTGCGTGCGCCACAGCCTCGATCTTCGGAGCAGCATTCCCTGTGGTCATCCCTTCCACGATCGATCCCGCCTTCAACTTGACCATCTCCAACGCCTCGTCCTCGGACTACACTTTGGGCCTCATGAGCATCGTTGCAGCCGTTGGCCTGCCACTCGTGATTGCCTACCAGTCATGGACGTACTGGGTGTTCCGGCGACGTGTGAGCGCGGCCCACATTCCCGAAGCCCACGGGTTCCTGCCGGCAATAGCCGCAAAGGTGATGATCCCCAAGGGCAGCTCGCCATCCACGCCAAGCCAATCGGGAGATTAGTCGCCCCATGAAACCCGTGTTCCCTTCCGGCCCCGCTACGCGATCGGCACTCTACGCCGTTGGCCTGATGTCCGCCCTCAAAGCACTGTCCCTGGTGCTCATGGCCCAAGCTGTGGCTGGGGTGCTGGCCGGGCTCACGTCCGGCTCAGCGGATTGGAGCAACGGACTGATCTGGGGCGCGGTAGGAGCGGTCCTCAGGTCGCTGACCGTGTGGGGCCAAGGAATTGCCTCGAGACGGGCCGCCCTGGGCGTCAAAGAGGAACTGCGGGCACGGTTGTTGAGGCGCTCGCTGTCCGACGGCGGTTCGTCGCCCGTAGCGGGAATGAACGACGGCGGCTTGGCGATCCTTGCCACGCGGGGCCTGGACGCGCTGGACGACTACTACACCCAGTACCTGCCTGCAATCGTGAACTGCGCTACGGTCCCGCTCCTGATCGGAGCCCGGATCCTCTTCGCTGACTGGGTGAGTGCTGTAGTGATCGTCCTGACAGTTCCACTGGTGCCGCTGTTCATGGTCCTCATCGGCCGGTACACCGAAGACACCGTCCGGGAGGCGCAAAGCACGCTCCGGAAACTGTCCGGCCACATCCTTGAGCTCGCCAAAGGCCTTCCCGTTCTGGTGGGCTTGGGACGTGCCACCGAACAGCGCGCAGCCCTGGAAGATATTTCCGAGCAATACCGGACCAAGACCATGGGCACGCTTCGCACGGCATTCCTTTCCGCGCTTGCCCTGGAACTCATTGCGACGATCTCCGTGGCCGTAGTGGCAGTGTTCATCGGTGTACGGCTGGTGCATGGCGACATGGCCCTTGAAGCGGGGCTCCTGGCACTGATCCTGGCCCCGGATTGCTACCTTCCGCTCCGGGAACTTGGCACCGCACACCACGCAAGCGATGACGGCCGGGCAGCCCTCGAAACCACCCACGCCGTGCTGGATGCCCCCTCACACAAGCGGCTGCAGGATCATGTGCCTTCCAGCACAGAGCCGTCCAGCACAGAGCCGGCCGGGGTTGTGGTGAGCGGGTTGACGGTGACGTACCACGGAAGGTCAGCAACCGCCGTCGGGCCCCTCGGCTTCACTGCCGCACCCGGGCACGTTACGGCGCTCGACGGCGACAGCGGCTCCGGGAAGAGCACAGTCCTGGGTGTCCTTGCCGGGCTCATCGGCCAAGGACCGTCTGCTTCGGTTACGGGTACCATCACGGGTGCGGACCCGGGAACAGTGGCGTGGGTACCGCAACACCCGGTTATGGGCACCGACACTGTGCAGCAAGAGATTGAACTCTATCTCGACGGATATATGGGGGACACCTGCGCGGCTGTCACCCGTGTCCTTCGGAAGGCCTCTGCAGAGCACCTGGCTGGCAAGAACCCTGCGGAACTAAGCCCCGGAGAGTTGCGGCGGATCGCACTTGCCCGTGGACTTGCCCGCGTGGAAGCAGGTGCGACAGTCCTGCTGCTGGACGAGCCCACTGCCCATCTTGACCAGTACTCCGCCAGTGTGGTCCACCGCGCCATCGAGTCGCTTCGCGGCACCGTCACCGTGATTCTGGTGGCCCATGACGCCGCCACGCGGGCGCTCGCCGACCACCTGGTACCTGTCGGTAACCAGCACCGGCACGGGACCTCGGTGCCTACCGTGAGCGGGGCGGGCAATCCGAGCGGCACTCATCCCGGCGTCGTTGCAGTTCCAGCGAAGGAAGCCAACCCGCAAAGCGGCCTGCCTCCCGCTCCCACGACCAGCAGCCTGCATGGTGTCCTGCAGGCTCTGCAACCCGTACGTTGGAAGTTCGCAGCCGCTGGTGTCGTGGCCGTCCTGGCCGCCCTCTTCGCAGTGGCACTGTCAGGTTTGTCCGGGTGGCTGATCATCCGCGCCAGCGAACAGCCGCCCATTCTCTACCTGCTCGGCGCGATCGTCGGAGTCAGGTTCTTCGGCATTGGAAGGGCCGTTCTGCGCTACTGCGAGCGACTCCTGACCCATGATGCAGTTTTCGCTGCCATGACCCGCCTCCGCGGTGCGCTGTGGGCATCGCTGAGCCGCAGGGCGCTGTCCCTCAGGCGACTCCTCCAAGGCGGCAACGTATTGGGCTCCATCGTGGACGACGTAGACACCCTCCGCGATCTTCTGCCCAGGGTTATCCTCCCTCCCGTGACTGCCATGGGAGTCGGGGCCGCGGCAATCATCGCCACAGCCATCGTTTTGCCAGCTGCAATGCCGGCTGTGGTGGTAGCCGCGGTCGTCGGCCTGATCCTTGCCCCAGTCCTGGCAGTCCTGGCTGACAGGAATGCCGCCAAGGCCGAACAGGAGATGCGTTCAGTCGTGCTTCGGGGAGTGGCCGCAGCCCTCGACGCCCGTGCGGAACTAAGCGCCAACGGGGTGGGGGAACCTGTCCTCGGTGCACTTCGCGACAAAGACCGCGCCGCCACGCTCTCTGCACAACGTTCGGCATGGGCCGAAGGGCTCGGCCAGGCGGTGATTGTCCTGGCCTGCACGATGGCCGCCTTGTGGGCGGGCGCACTGAGTGCGCCCGCTGTACTGAACGGCACGGTTGCCCCGGAGCTGTCAGCCGTCATTGTCCTGATGCAACTCGCCCTGGTTGAACCCTACGGTGGCATCGTGTCCGCCGTGCGCCAAGCCCCGGCGCTCACAGCCGTGCTCGGCCGGGTGGCAGCATCCGGCGCTTTGGACACCCCCACCCCAGGGAGCCAAGCGGAAGAGCACGACGGCGGCACGCGGCACCTGCCTGAGCGGCCCGGTCGGGAGGGACTGGAGTTGCGGGGTGCGTCAGCGTCCTGGCCCGGTGGCCCGAAGGTCTTTTCCGGTGTGACTGCTGTTGCCGAGCCTGGCCGTTGGCTTGCTCTGACCGGCCCCTCCGGCGCGGGGAAGTCCACGCTCCTCTCAGTGCTCCTCGGGTTCCTGCCGCTGACTGAAGGAACTGTGAAACTCTCCGGCAGAGCTGCGTGGTGCCCGCAAGAGGCACACCTGTTCGACTCCACAATCCGCGGCAACCTCCTGCTTAGCCGCCCGGCCGCAGCGAAGCCCAGTGAGGCTGAAATGCACAAGGCGCTGGCTGACGTCGGGCTCGATTCAGTGGTGGAAGCACTGCCGGATGGGCTCGATGCCCGAATCGGCCCTGGCGGTTCTTTCCTGAGCGGCGGCGAACGTCAGCGGCTTGCCATGGCCAGGACGCTCCTGACCGGAGCCTCCGTGTTGTTGCTTGACGAACCAACTGCCCACCTGGATGCGGGCTCGGCGCGGGAAATGATGGCTATTCTGCGCAAAGGACTCAAGGACGTTACGGTTGTCCTTGTCACCCACAATCCGGACGATATTGATCCGGCAGATGTGCGGCTGGAGTTGCCTGCGGCACAGGATGCTGCGAAGCGAAGCACAGGCGCGGCGGAACTGGTGGGAAGGGCTACTCCTCAGTAGCCTGTTGGCATGCCTTTCGAAACCGCAAGCCAAGTCATGCCCGATGCCGGTGCTACCGGCCTGAACTGGCGACCAGCCACCATGGAAGACCTCGACAACTGGGCAGGCCTGATTGTCCGGACTGCCGCCGTCGAACATCCCGTCTGGTATGAAAAGCACGGCGACCTGGTCCACGTCCTGGAGTCCACCAAGAACCCGGCGGAAACAAGCACGCTGCTGGGTGTCGACTCCGATGGTGTGGCACGCGCCTACGGGCGCATCGTCAAGAATCCCGACGGCGACAAAGCCACCGGAATGGCGTGCGTTGACCCGGAATGGCAACAGCGAGGTATCGGCTCTGCAGTACTGCTGTGGCAGGAAGGACAAGTACGTAGCCGATTCCAGTCGGATCAGGCCGCGGGCCACACGACGGCACCGCCCCGTCTCCGCATCCAGACGGAGGAACGGCACGAGCATCAAGCAACACTCCTCATGGGGCATGGCTACGGTGCCGTGCGCTGGTTCAACGAAATGCACCGACCCCTGTCCCGGCAACTGCCAAAGGCGCCCCTGAGTGCCGGACTTGAGCTTAGGACACTGGATCCATCGCTCTTTGAACCTGTGCGCCAAGCCCACAACGATGCGTTCAGGGACCACTGGGGGAGCGAGCCGCGGGACGAAGAATCATGGCGTTTCACCATCGAGGAACCTACGGCCCGGCACGATCTCAGTGCAGTGGTTATCGACTCCGGCACAGGAGAAGTAGCCGGATACCAGCTAACCAGCTTTGATCCTGACTCTGCCGCCGACCGCGGTTTCAAGGAAGGCTACACAGAGCTGCTTGGCGTGCGGCGTGCCTATCGCGGCCGGGGCATAGCCCAAGCCCTGCTGGCCGATGCGATGCAGCGTTACGTCTCAGCAGGAATGGACGTGGCCTCACTGGACGTGGACTCAGCAAACCCCACCGGGGCGCTGGAACTCTACCTCGGCATGGGTTACACACCAGTGAACCGGAGCATGACGTGGGAGAAGATGCTCTAGTATCCTCAGCCGTCCACGTCATGAAGGTGATGCACAACGTCGTGGAGGAAGTACTGGGAGAACGTCAGGACAGTGAAGGAGGATCCGTTGCTGCGCGTACCGGTGCGATGCCAATCATCCTCGGTGACCCGGGCGAAGGACTCGGCAATCTCCTTGCCCTCTGCCTCCAGTTCGTCGGCCACCGTCCGCGGATCAGCGGAACCGTACTCACCGTCGATCGCGGCCTGATCCTGGTCCCAGTTGGCAAACCGGGCATCATCCTCGGTGAGCATCAGGTTCAGGCGCTGGTCGAAGAGGCTGAAGACGTCCCGGACGTGGCAGGCGTACTCCAGGTTGGACCATGTGTGGTCGTTGGGACGTGTTGCTACGTCCTCCCGGCGCAGCACTGCCCGCCACCGGGGAAGCATGTTCAGGACGGTGCCGGGCACCGTGGAAGGAGTCACCGTGGCGGGGTCGAAACCGCACTCGGGGCAGGGCTCTGAGAGCACCCAGGTCCAGTCTTTTTCATCGGGGATGATCGGCATGCGGCCAGTCTAAGCTGATCCCGCCGGGACCCCTCTACAGCCCAAGAAATATGCTGTCGTTTTCCAATTACTTACCGGCCCTCCCAAGAGTAAAGTTCGTTCCGGGGGGAGAGCCGGAAAGAGAAAACAATGCTCAAGGATCAGCAGGTTGGTGCCGTCCTACCGGCACAGGACATAGCCCGGGCACGCGCGTATTACAGCGAAAAACTCGGACTGGAACCCGAAAATCCGGACGACGACGACAACCTTCAGTACAGGTGTGGCGACGGAACCGGATTCTTTGTCTATCAAACGTCCAATGCAGGGACTGCGAAGAACACCCAGATGGGCTGGACGGTCAGCGATGTCCGGGCCACAGTGCAGGAGCTGCGCGGCAAGGGAGTCGAGTTCGAAGACTACGACTTCCCGGGCCTGAAGACTGAAGACGGCATCGCTACGATGCCTGATGGAAGTGCCGCAGCATGGTTCCTGGACAGTGAGGGAAACATACTGAGCATCAACCAAACCGGCTAGCCCGTGCGGTGGCTTCACAGCCACGGCAGCACAAAGGCCGGAGGTCTGTAACCCCTGGCCTTTGCCGTGCTGTTCGGGTACCTCGTGATTATTCCGCGTTATTCCGCGGCATCAGCCCATGCCATGCTCGGACCGATGGCTTCCACGGGCTGGGACAACGGAACGCCGGATCCGTCCCTGCGGCCATGTTCGTGGGGAAGTGCCCTTGCCACACCCGCCGTCGAGGAAGCCTTCGCCGGACCATGACCTGCCCAAGCCAGGAGCAGTGTGTCCTCGCCCTTGAGGAAACGGTGGACCCGCACCCCGCCGGTGGCCCGGCCCTTCACGGGATACTCCTCGAAAGCGGTCACCTTCGCAGTGCCCGGTGCCGTCCCCGGCAAGGCGCCGTTCGTTCCGGCAATGGTCACCACGACGGCGGCAGGGTCGTCCGCGCGAACGGTACCGAAGTGGATCACTTCGTCGCCGGCCGCAAGCTTGATGCCGGCCATGCCACCGGCCGTACGTCCTTGGGGGCGGACATTGGAGGCACTGAATCGAAGCAATTGGGCCTGCCGTGTCACGAAGACAAGGTCGACGTTGTCCTCCTGCGCCGGTTCCACCGCGAGCACCGAGTCCTTGTCCTTCAGGGCGATGATCTCCCAGTCTTCACGGTTCAGCGGGTAGTCCGGCTGAACACGCTTGACCACGCCCTGGACCGTACCGATGGCGAGGACGGAGTCCAGGGGGACGAAGGCAACCAAGGTTTCACCCTTGAGCAAGGTGATGAAGTCCTTGGCGGGGACGCCGCCGGCCAAGTTGGGGAGACCGGAGACCGGAGGCAACACGGGCATGTCCATCACTTGGAGCCGCAGCATGCGGCCTTGGGATGTGACCGCACCGATTTCTCCCCTGGCGGTGGTCTTGACCACTGAGCGGAAGACATCGTGCTTGGTCCGGGGACCCGATTCGGCCAGCGGTTCCTGGTTGGACGTCCTGGCGATCTGTCCGGACACACTCAGCAGGGCCCAGCAGGGGTCGTCCGGAATTTCCAAGGGTAGCGCTGCGGCTTTGCCCTTCGGCCCAGGTACTGACGCTGCCAAGGCCGCAGCCACCGTGGGGGAGACGGCTTCTGATTCCAAGAGGACCGTGCGGCGGGGGGTGCCGTACTTTTCGGCGACCACGGCCAACTCACCGGAGACAAGATCGCGGAGCAGTTCATCCGAAGCCAGGATGGCCTCCAGGGCCTCGATCTCGCGGCGGAGTTCGTCCTGTTCCTTCTCCAGCTCAAGGCGGGAGTACTTGGTCAACTGCCTCAGGCGCAGTTCCAGGATGTAGTTGGCCTGGATTTCGGTGAGGTCGTAGATGGACATGAGGCGTTCACGCGCGGCCGAAGCCTCGTCCGAAGAACGGATGATCTGGATGACTTCGTCGATGTCCACAATCGCGATCAACAAGCCCTCCACCAAGTGGAGGCGGTCCTTCTTTTTGCCCAGGCGGAAGGACGTGCGGCGGCGCACCACATTGAGGCGGTGTTCAACGTACACCTGCAGCAGCTGCAGGAGGCCCAGCGTCTGCGGCTGGCCGTCCACCAAAGTGACGTTGTTGATGCCGAAGGAATCTTCCATGGGCGAGTAGCGGTACAGCTGCTGGAGCACGGCGTTGGGATTGAAGCCGTTCTTCAACTCGATGACCAGGCGGAGGCCGTGATTGCGGTCCGTGAGGTCGACGACGTCGCTGATGCCGGTCAACTTCTTGGCGTTGACGGCATCCTTGATCTTCTCAATGACCTTTTCCGGGCCCACCATGTAGGGGAGCTCAGTGACCACCAGGCCGGTACGGCGGGCGGACAATTGTTCCACTTCAACCTTGGCGCGGGTCTTGAAGGATCCACGCCCCGTGGCGTAGGCGTCACGGATTCCGTCCAATCCCACAATGCGGCCACCCGTGGGAAGGTCGGGCCCCGGGATGAACCGCATGATCTCATCCAACGTGGCACCGGGGTTGGCGATCAGGTGACGCGCAGCGGCTATAACCTCCACCAGGTTGTGTGGAGGCATATTCGTGGCCATACCCACAGCGATGCCCGTGGTGCCGTTGACCAACAGGTTAGGGAAAGCGGCGGGGAGCACATCCGGCTGCGTCAGCTGGTTGTCGTAGTTGGGGACAAAGTCCACCACGTCTTCGTCCAGGTGGTCCGTCATGGTCAGCGCGGCGGCCGCCAAGCGTGCCTCTGTGTAACGCGGTGCTGCCGGGCCGTCGTCGAGAGATCCGAAGTTTCCGTGCCCATCGATGAGCGGCAGGCGCAGGGAAAAATCCTGCGCCATACGCACCATGGCGTCATAAATCGCGGTGTCGCCGTGCGGGTGGAGCTTACCCATGACTTCGCCCACCACGCGGGCGCTCTTGACGTGTCCTCGATCCGGGCGGAGGCCCATATCGGACATCATGTACAGGATGCGCCGTTGAACGGGCTTCAGTCCGTCGCGGGCGTCCGGGAGGGCGCGCGAGTAAATCACCGAGTAGGCGTACTCCAGGAAGGAGCCTTCCATCTCGGACGTGACGTCGATGTCGACGATGTTCTCGGTGAAATCGCCGAGGGGCTCGGCTGTGCGTGCGGATTTTTGGCTGCGGGCCATGGGGTCGGTGGATCCTTAAAGATGTACTACGGATGTTTTAGCTAGGCTAAGCCTATGGTGGATCAGCCCGGCGTCGGCATTTATCCGGAATATTGGGAAGCTGATGTCGTGCTGCGCGACGGCGGGACAGCCCACCTTCGCCCAATACGACCCGAAGACGCCGACGCTTTGCAGGCGTTCCATGCGGGGCAGTCGCAGGCCTCCATCTACATGAGGTTCTTCTCCTTCAAGCCAAAGCTCTCCGGCAAGGAAGTGCGGCGTTTCACGGAAGTGGACCACATCAACCGCGTGGCGTTCGTCATCACCATCGGCGGCGAAATCATGGGGATCGGCCGCTACGACAGGCTTGAGGATCCTACCGAGGCTGAGGTTGCCTTCAATATTTCCGATGCACACCAAGGCCGTGGAATCGGCTCGATCCTCCTGGAGCATTTAGCTGTTGCCGCCCGGGAAAACGGCATCCGCCGCTTCACGGCCGAGGTCCTGCCGGACAACCGTAAAATGCTCATGGTCTTTGCCGACGCCGGCTACGACCTCAAACGACAATTCGACGACGGCGTCGTGAGCGTCGAATTCAACATCGATCCCACGGAGAAATCGCGGGCCGTCATGGAGTCCCGCGAGCACCGCGCGGAGGCGCGCAGCGTGCGGGACCTGTTGTCGCCGTCGTCGGTGGCTGTCATTGGTGCCAGCCGCAAGTGGGGGACGGTAGGCTACCAGCTGCTGGAGCACATTATTGAAGGCGGCTTCAAAGGTCCTGTCTATGCCGTCAACCCGGAAGCGTTTGAACTTGCCGGAATGATCTCCTTCGGAAACTTGTCCGAGATCCCGGGACCGGTGCAGTTGGCCATCGTCGCCGTTCCCTATGAGGAAGTGCCCAAGGTAGTGGACGACTGCGCCGCTGTGGGCGTCAAAGGCATCGTGGTGGCCACCGCGGGATTTGCCGACGACGGCGAGCGGGGACTCGCCCGCCAGCACGAGTTGGTGCGGCGGGCCAGGGCGAACGGAATGCGCGTCATTGGCCCCGAATCCCTCGGGATCCTGAATACACACCCGGCGGTGTCTTTGAACGCTTCGATGGCGCCCACGATGCCCCCGCGGGGCAGCCTGGGCTTGTTCAGCCAATCGGCTGCCGTGGGTGTGGCGGTTTATGCAGCCTCCAGCCGCCGCCGGCTCGGGTTGTCATCGTTCCTCTCCGCAGGAAACCGCGCCGACGTTTCCGGCAACGACGTCATGCAGTACTGGGAGGACGACGCCGATACTTCCGCCGTGGGGCTCTACCTTGAGTCGATCGGCAACCCCCGCAAGTTCTCCCGCTTGGCGCGCAGGTTGTCCCGCAGCAAACCCGTGATCGTTGCCAAGTCGGACGTCACCGGCCTTAGCTTGCCGCCCGGCCACGAGGTTCGCACCACCCAGGCACCGTCGGCAGCAGTGGACGCGATGATGCGCCAGGCCGGCGTGATCCGTGTTGAGACCATCGAACAACTTATGGACATCGCCCAGATAGCATCCTCGCAGGCACTGCCCAAGGGGCCGGGTGTGGCCGTTTACTCAAATTCCGTCGCGCTGGCCAAAGTGGTTGCCGACAGTTCCGGCCCCCTCGGTCTGGACGTGGGCCGCCTTGTGACGGACATTGACCTGGACGCCGGTATGTCAGTTGCGCTTCCCGCCCTTCGGGCAAGTCTCCAGGAAAGCCTCGCTGATGACTCTGTGCACGCCGTTGTGGCGGCCCTTCTCCCGGCCCGCGGGCTTACCGTGGAGGCGCTCGCGGGCGTCCTGGCCGAATGCGCAGCCGAGGCCGGAAAGCCTGTTGTGGCTGCATTCACTGGAATTCTGGATCCGTCCGTGCACGTGGAAGGCATGGTGGGAGCAGTGGGTAAGCCTGTGCTTCCGTGCTACTCCAATGCCGGTGCCGCGGTGGCGGCCCTGGCGGCGATCGTCCGTTACGCGCAGTGGCGCGACCGGGACCAAGGGCTTTTTGTGGAGCCCGAGGGCTGCGATGTCGACGGCACCAAGGAAACGCTGAACGCGATGCTGGCCGGTGTAACGGGCGAAAAGATCAGGAAGCTCGACGCCGGTGCTGCCGCCGCACTGCTGTCGGGTTACGGGATTGAAGTGGTGCCGACGCTCGGATTTGGTACCCCTGATGAGGCCGTGCAGGCCGCGGAGACCGTGGGTTGGCCCGTGGTCCTCAAGACCACCGATCCTGCGTTGCGGCACCGGCTGGACCTCGGCGGAGTTCGGCTGGACATCCAGGACGCAGAATCCCTCCGGCAGAACATCGCCCAAATGCGTCGTGCCTTGGAACCATATGGATCGCCGTCGCTTGAAGTGCAGGCCATGGCGCCTGTGGGGCAGGCCTGCATCTTCCGTGCCATGGAGGACCCCCTGCTGGGGCCGGTCCTGTCGTTCGGGCTGGCCGGTGATGCCGTGAACCTGCTGGACGACTGGGCGCATCGGGTCCCGCCGCTGTCAGCTGCCGACCTGCACGATGTCATTCGCTCACCACGGGCGTCCCGGAAACTGTTCGGCTACCAAGGCCTGCCCGCCGTGGATGTGGTTGCCCTCGAGGACATTGCAGCCAGGCTCGCCAAGCTAAAAGATGACCACCCCGGCATCGCATTGGTGGAATTCAACCCCGTCCTGGCTGGACCCTCGGGCGCCACCATCCTTGGGGCGGATGTATGGATCGGCAACGCAGCGCAGCGGACGGACAGCGCCCGACGTGCGATGCGGGGTTAGCCACAGGAGTGGGCCGCACGGTTAGGTAGTCACCAAGCGATCTGTGAAAATGGGGGAATGAGCACCCAGTCTCCGACGCCTCAATCCCGTCCGTCCAACGCCGGGCACCACACCGCCCATCATCACAGCTCGCAGGGACAGAGCCTGGACCAGGCGTTGCAGCAGGCAGGTTTCTACCCGAGGTTGGTGGCCGACGTCGTCGATGACGCCCTGGATGGCCGGGAGTGCCTCTCCCACCTGGTCCACTTGGAGACCCATTTCGACCGCGCAGAGGTCCGCCGGCACATCACAGTGCTGGTGCTCACGGAGGACATGCTGGTCATCACTCACGTTGACGACCAACAACTGGATGAGGCCGGAGAACAGATCGTTGCCCAGGTCTCCACTGAGTCGGTACCCGTGGCCCAGATCCGCTCGGTGGTCCTTAGCTACATGTATTCGCAACCCCAGGACTACAAGCCATCCGATCCTGTCCGGGAGATGACCTTGTCCATCGCCTGGTCCGGCGGGCAGCGCCTGGACATGGGGCCGGCGAGCTGCGGGGACCCCCAGTGCGAAGCCGATCATGGCTACAGCGGAACCATCGCCCAGGAAGACATCGTCCTGCGGATCAGCGCTGAGGCGGACGGACTCCAAGCAGTCCAGGATGCCAAGATTTTCGCCCGTGCACTCCGTGCGGTCAACACGGGCAACCCTTCCCCGGCCCAACATGCCAGCATCCCTGCACCGAGGCCGCGTTCGGGCGTCTTCAGCAACCGCCTCAGCCGCGGACACCAGCGTTGAGGGAAACCGCACAGAACCCGGTGAGCACGTCTTCGGGGACCAGCCCGGCGGCTGACCTCCCATCGCCCCCGCTTTTTGGAAGCAAGTCCATAGCGGAAGTCCTTACCAGCTCTGCCGCGTCCCTGGGCATGCCGGGCTTCACCAACCACCTGCAGCTGCCGTCAGCGCAGCGTGTCTGCGTGGTCCTTGCCGATGGGCTCGGCCGTAGCCTCTTGAAGCAGAAGTCTTCCCACACGCCCTTCCTCCGGTCGGTCATGGCCGGGGGACAACGCAACGTCCCCACATGGATAGACGCTGCCTTCCCCAGCACCACGGCGGCATCCCTCGCGAGCCTCGGCACCGGTTTGCCGGCCGGCCAGCACGGAATGGTGGGCTACGACGTCCTCGATCCCGATCAGGACAAGGTAGTCAACCTCCTGGGCAATTGGGATTCCCAAGTGGACCCAGCGCAGTGGCAGCCTCACGCGACGGTCTTTGAACGGCTTGCCGGAGAACTGGACGTCGTGACCGTCAGCCTGCCTCAGTTCGGAAACTCGCCGATGACACAGGCTGCTCTCCGGGGAAGCCGCTTTGTTGGCGGCACCACCCTGCATGCCCGCACCGCTGCGGCTGCTGAGGCAATGTCCGGTGGTGGACGTTCCCTCATGTACTTCTACGCCAACGAGTTGGACAAAGCAGGCCACCGCTACGGCTGCCAGTCGGATCGCTGGGAGCACCAACTCGAAGAACTCGACTCCACGGTCAAGAGGCTGTCCGCCACGCTGCCTGTCGGCACCACCATTGTGGTGACCGGCGATCACGGCATGTTGGACGTCCCGGAATCCCAGAGGATCGACTACTCCGCTGATGAAACGCTCGTGGCAGGAGTCCGCCACACTGCCGGGGAGCCGCGAATGGTCCACCTCTATCTTGAACCGGATGCCACTCCGGCCCACCGGGAGTCCCTGATTGAGGCGTGGCGTCACCGCTTTGGCGAAAGGATCTGGGCCTTTACCCGGGAGCAAGGCGTGAATGCAGGGTTGTTCGGTGCAGTGCGCCCTGAGGTGGCCCCGCGCATTGGTGACGTCATGATTGCAGCACGCGACACCTTGGCCCTCTACGACACACGGAGGGCTCGCCCGGCATCCCTGCAGGTTGTGGGGCAGCACGGTTCACTGACCAAGGCCGAACGCGAAGTACCCCTGCTGTGCTTCGCCGCTGCCGGCAAGAAGGGCAAACGTGGCTGAGCTGGTCTTCTTCTCAGGCACTATGGACTGTGGCAAGTCCACCCTGGCCCTTCAAATGGACCATAACCACCGCGCACGCGGCCGCGGAGGTGTACGGTTCAGCTGTAACGACCGCGCAGGTGATTCAAGGATCTCCAGCAGGCTGGGCCTGCAAACCGACGCGGTGGAGGTTGTGGGCGACACCGATTTCTGGGAAGAAGTGGTGGCCCGGCGAACCAACGGACTGCGGGTGGACTACATCATTTGTGATGAGGCGCAGTTCTACTCGCCCACCCAGGTGGAACAATTGGCGCGGGTTGTGGATGAGATGGATGTGGATGTCTTTGCGTTCGGCATCACTTCCGACTTCCGGACCAGATTGTTCCCTGGCTCGCAGCGACTCATTGAACTCGCCGATAAAGTGCAGGTACTGCAGGTCGAAGCTTTGTGCTGGTGCGGCCGCCGGGCAACGCAGAATGCCCGCACCGTGAACGGCATCATGGTGGTGGAGGGTGACCAGGTGATGGTGGGCGACGTTGCCCCGCAAAACAGCGCCGACAAAGCTGGGCTTACGGGGACTGCCTTGGCTGAGAATCTGCCCGCAGAAGGCGGTCCTGCTGACGCAGTAGGCTACGAGACGTTGTGCCGACGGCACTACATGAGGCGCGTCACGGCTCATGGTGCAAACCTGATGGCAGGTGCGGACCAACCGCTGCCGTTCGACGTCGATGCTTGCCTCTGGCCCGGGGCAGGGGCCCTTAAGCGGGTCTAGTCGCCGCGCGCCCCAAAAACGATCTCGTCCCAACTCGGGATACTTGACCGCTTTGGGCGGGACGGCTGGCGTTCCGCAGGGGCGTCCACATCCTTACGCACGTCAGCGTCTTTCTGATCCTCTGTCGGCATGTCGTCCTGACGCGCGCCATGGGAAGACTGCGCACTGTCGGCTTCGTCATCTGCTCGGGGTTGCGGGTTGCCGCTGCCGCCGAGGAGTTCGTCAAGCCCTGCAGGTTTGCGTCCTGGCAAGGACGTCACAGGTCGAAGCGGGCCGGCTACCACCGTTATTTCACGTGTGTCTGTGCTGACGCCATTGTGGAGCTTCAGTGAGTCGTCGCCGTCGTCGTCGTGCGAATCGAAGTGCCGCGGCGCGAGGCTTAGCCTGGACATCATCGAAGGGCGCCCGTCTTTGCGTGCGGGCTCTTCGACTACAGGAGTCTCTGGCTCGACATCCGTTACGCCGGCTTCTTCAGCCTCGTTTGCTTCCTCGCCCGGTCGCGGGTGCGCTGCGGGAACGTTGCTCAAGAGGACTGCCAAAGCGTCGTCGCCGTCTTCATCCACGCCAAGGCGCTGGCCGCGCCGCGAACGGAGCATTTCCAGCAGGCTGTCGGATTCTTTCGCGGACGCGCGTGCTGCCGTTTCGGCGTCGGTCTCGAAATCGAACGGCCTGTCCGAGACGGCAGCAAGCCGCCGGGCCGGGACCGGGCCGTCCATCGGCTCAAGTTCGCTGAGTTGCTGGGCCCAACGGTTGGCATTCTGCAGCGACTTGCGCTGGGGGCTGAAGGTCCACATGGCGGGCGGTTCTTCGCCGATGCTTCCGTGAGCTGCGGGGACAGTTTCGAAGCGTGCGACGACGGTCCAGGTACCGTCCGGGCGGCGCCACGAATCCCAATCCACCGAGGAGGAGTCGATTCCGTGCGCTGAAAGCCGGTAGTCGACCATCTCTCCAAGAGTGGCCGGGTTGTCACCAAAAGCGGAGCGGTAGATGTCATGCCCCGGAGCAGGGGAGGCAACTTCGATGTTTCGGGCCTGTCGCACTACGTACTCACGCTCTGCAAGCACGGGGCCTTCATAGCGTTGCACGTTGGCAAGAGGGAGGCCGGAAAGCTCTGCAACCTCCACTGCCGTGGCTCCGCTGCGGATCCGGGCCTGGATATCGCGGGGCGACATGGAAATCGGCGTGTTGGAGGCGCGAGCGGCCACCTGGGCAGGGGTACGGCTCGCCGCGGCCCTCAAGGCCTCGTCGATCGGAAGCTGGAACATCGCACCACCGGGGCCGCTCAAGAGCAGATGCCCGCCGTCGTCGTGGACGCCTACCAGTCGTAGATCCTGCATAACACCCTCCACCACATGGCATAACTGACATTCGAAACTCTGCCACTCGCGGGGGGCTTTTCCTACTAGGGCAAAGGGCGTGCCGTGATAATTCCGCTGAAAGCCGGCTCATTCCGGACGGGTTTCGGCTGATTTCGCAGCAGGAGAGGGTCTATGGACTTTCGGGGCCCGGGGGAGGACAATCTGGCCGAGATCGGGCACAAATCCGGGGCGTCCGGCGTTTGCATCCTTAAGCCGGTTGCAGGGAAGTTCCTGCGATCCGGTTTCCAACCCGGAACAGGTATACCCGGACAGGTATGGAGGACGAAGAAGGAACCATGGCCACGGACTACGATGCCCCTCGGAAAACCGAGGAAGACGTCAGCGAGGATTCGCTGGAAGAGCTCAAGACGCGCCAGTCGGGGAAGCAGTCCTCCGCGGTGGATGTCGATGAGACCGACCTTGCCGATGGCTTTGAGTTGCCGGGCGCTGATCTCTCCGGCGAAGAGCTACTCATTCAGGTCATGCCACCCCAGCCTGACGAATTTACGTGTTTCAACTGTTTCCTGGTGAAGCACAGGTCCCAGATTGCTGCGGAACGGGGCGGGCACCAATACTGCACCGAGTGCGAAAGCTAGGCGCAGCGTCCCGGGATCAGTCCCGTGGCGTGGTGAGTGCCGAAACGAGCTCATCGGGCCGGCGCGAGGATGCCAGCCAGTAGGGGGTCCGGTCTGCGGGGTCGGTGATCTCAATCCTGACCACCGGATCGATCCACCCGCGGAAGCACATGTAGGCGAGTCCATTCAGGCGCGGACCCCGCTCAGCGGTGGCTTCGCCTTTTTTGAACGCCTGGACGGAACCTACGTACTTCCGTTCGATGCTCGCACGACCCACCCTGACGGTGTCAGTTGTGACCGTGATGGTTGGCGTGGAGAGCACCAACATGATGGTCATGATGGCCAGGAGCACCAGAGCGGCGATGATGCCGGCTGCTGCGCTGATGGGACCAAACATCAGGACACCGGCGCCGGAAAGGCCTACAACCACAACCCAGATCCATACGGACGGCCACAGCTTCTCGGTGTACAGGACCTCGGAGGCCGAAGGGGTGTTCCGGGCAGGCACAGGGGAAGACTGGTCAGGCGTAGGCATGGGTCCAGCTTATCGGGCATTGGCAACGGGCTTCGCCCCGGACCAACCGGGCCTTGTACCGGCGGATCCCAGTAGAATGAACCACTGTGAGCAACGAGACCGCAGTATTCAGTACAGAGGCAACCTCCGCAGTCGCGGATAACAGCGAAACCACCACAGCGTACGGCGCCCCCACTTTGGAGGTACAGCTGAAAATGCTCGACGCCGGGTTGGAAGCCCCGTCGTACGCCCACCCTGGTGATGCGGGTGCCGATCTCCGTGCCCGGGAGGACGTGCACCTTGCCCCCGGCGAGCGGAAGCTCGTTCCAACCGGTGTCTCCATTGCGTTGCCGGACGGATTCGTGGCCCTGATCCACCCGCGCTCCGGGCTGGCTACGAAGCATGGGCTCACGGTGGTCAATGCTCCTGGCACCGTGGACGCGGGCTACCGTGGCGAAATCGCGGTCACGCTCCTGAACACCGACCAAAAAAACGCCATTGACCTCAAGCGCGGCGATAGAATTGCACAAATGGTGATTCAGCGTGTCGAATACGCGCGGTTCGTGGCTGTTGACCAACTGTCCGATTCCGTTCGGGGGACCGGCGGCTTCGGGTCCACGGGCGGCTTCAACGCACCGAAGGCCTGAGAAAACTACTGAACCCGGCGTGTGCCGCAGACCAACGCCTGACGCATTGGCGCGGTTTAGCGCCGTTTAACGTGGTTGCGGTTTACTTGGGGATAGACCACTACTAAGGAGATACCCAATGCTTTTTGGGCGCGGCAAGAAGTCCAAGGACGAGCGGTCGGATACTGCCGGCATCGTCGATGAGTCGGGTGCCGAGGCACTTAATTCCGAATCGGCCGGCTCCGGCACGCCCGGTGACTTCCGGCTTGGCAAAGGTCCCTTGGACATAGAGGAGATCGAGAGCCGCGATGGCTACGTTGACCTTGGTGCTCTGCTGATCGAACCGGCCGAAGGTCTCCAGCTGCGGCTTGAGGTGGAAGAAGCCACCCAACGCGTGGTCGCCGTGACCATGGACCTCAACGGTTCCAGCTTGCAGCTCCAAGCGTTTGCGGCACCGCGTTCCGAGGGTCTATGGAACGAGATCCGTGAACAGATCAACCAGTCCGTGGCGAGCCAAGGCGGAGAAACCGAAGAGGTTTCCGGAGCTTTCGGCACGGAACTGGTAGCCAAACTGCCAGCTGAAGCTACTGACGGCAGCCGTGGCTTCCGTGCCGCCCGCTTCATGGGCGTGGACGGACCGCGGTGGTTCCTTCGTGGTGTCCTTGGGGGGCAGGCTGCGTTGGAGCGCGAGGCCGCAGCAGGACTGGAAGATCTGTTCCGTAAGGTTGTGGTTGTCCGGGGCGACAATCCGATGCCTCCCCGCGAGTTGCTGCAGCTGCGCCTGCCCAAGGATTCTGCGGTACCGGGCCACGCCGGCGCTCCCCAAGGTGCCGTTCCTCCGGCAGGGCCCGCAATGCAACAGCCGGAGCGAGGGCCGGAGATTACCCAGATTGGTTGATTCCTCCGGGCACAGCGAAATTTCCGGTCGGGGGCCCCTTGGGCAGGGAGTTCGGGATCTTCCTGCGCGGGGCAGGGCTGTATGTACCGGTTTCATCGAGTCTGTGACCCATCAGCCGCCCAGCGAACAGCCGTTCTTCTCGGCTGTGGTGGTCGATTCCCTGAGGCCTGGAGACCAACGTCCTTCCGGGGGAGCAAAAAAGCCCTATGACCGCCTCCGCGTGATCTGGCTGGGCAGGACACGGGTCCCCGGTATTGAAGCCGGCGTGGAACTTCGCTTGAACGGCATGGTGACCCAGGTTGATGGCCTTCCCGCCATGTTCAATCCCCGATACGAAATACTTTCCCGTCAGGAGCACCTATGACCGTGGCCAACGGATCAGAACCGAAGGACACAGGGCGCCCGACGCCCCCGCACGACGAAGTACCGCTGCCCGGCGCCCCCGGACCCGGCACCGCCAAGGCGAGTCCGGCCAGCCCCGGTGCGGACTCACCCACTGTGTCCGACCTTGCTGCCGGTTACGCCGAAAAAGCCGGTCTACACCGGAACAGCGCGGGGCACGTGGACATGCTGAAGTCAGCTGGCGGGGTCCAGGGTATCGCCGAGAGCATCCTTCCCGGGTTGGTCTTCCTGGTGACCTTCACCATCACCCGCGATCTAACGCCGTCCCTGATCGCAGCTTTGGCGGCTGCAGCAGTTTTCACCGTAGTGCGCCTGATCCAACGGCGCCCTTTGACCCAGGCGCTGGCAGGCGTAGTGGGTGTGGGCATTTCCGCGTGGTTGGCCAACACCACGGGTAAGGCGGAGGACTTCTACGTCCTCGGGTTTTTCACCAACATCGCCTATATAGCGGCCATGGTTCTTTCCATCGCGCTCAAGTGGCCGGTTGCGGGCCTGCTGTTTGGCTTCGTGCGCAACGAGGGACTTGAGTGGCGGAAGGATGCAGAAAGGCTCCGTGCCTACAGCTTGGGTACGTGGATCGTGGTGGCGGTGCTTGCTCTCCGCCTGGTGGTTCAGGTGCCGTTGTACTTCATGGGGGAGCCCGGACTGACAGCGTTGGCTACCACCAGGCTGCTGATGGGCGCTCCGCTGTACATCCTGGGCCTCTGGGTGGCCTGGCTTGTCACTAAGCCTGCTGTTCCCGAACCGACACCTCAGCCGTCGAAGCCGTCGTCCTCAGCTGATTGATCGGCTGCCACGGCAGCATCGTCACGGGGATCCCGGCCGTCGTCGGAACCCGGTGACAACAGAGCCCTCAGGCCGTCCTCGGCGGCGATGGTGGTGACGAAGAAGAGTTCGTCACCACCATCGAGGACGTCGTCACGCGTAGGCGTGATGGGGGCGTGGTCGCGCAGGATGGCCACCAACGTCGCGTCTTCCGGCCAGTCGATACCGCCCACCGTGCTGCCAATGACGTGGGAATCATGCGGAACAGTGAACTCCACGATCGATGCGACACCTGTCTGCAGGGTCAACAGACGCACGATGTCTCCAATCTCCACAGCCTCTTCCACGAGGGCTGTCATGAGCTGCGGGGTGTTGACGGCCACGTCCACGCCCCAGGAGTCATTGAACATCCAGTCGTTCTTGGGGTTGTTGACGCGTCCCACGGTCCGCCCCACGCCGAATTCGGTTTTGGCAAGCAGCGATACCACCAGATTCACTTTGTCGTCACCCGTGGCAGAAACCACGACGTCGGCATCCTCAAGTTTGGCGTCCTGCAATGTGCTGAGTTCGCAGGCATCGCCCACAAGCCAGCGGGCACCTCGCAGCCCGCTGCGCCCAATGACCTCGGGTTTTAAGTCAATGAGGAGAATCTCGTGTTTGTGGGCGAGCAGTTCACGCGCGATGGACGAGCCGACGCTGCCTGCGCCAACAATGACAACTTTCACTAAGACTCCTTGGCGGGTGCTTTTGCGAGAATCCGGCTGATCTCTGTGGTTCTGTCCAGGTTCACCATCGCGTGGACCGTGTCACCCTCCTGGTATGCGGTGCCGGCTTGCGGCAGCAGGCCCTCACCGAATCTGGTGAGGAACGCAATGCGGATCCCGGCGGCGGACTCAATGGAGTCCATGCTGTGCCCGATCCAATCCTCGTGCAGGTCCACTTCAGCCAGTACCAGGCGGCCTGAGGGCTCTCGATAGTCACCGGCGAGGTGCTGCTCGGGAAGTATGCGGCGCAGGACCTGGTCGGCACTCCAGCGGACGGCTGCGACGGTGGGGATGCCTAGCCGCTGGTAGATTTCGGCGCGGCCGGGATCGTAGATGCGTGCCACCACATGGGCAACATGAAATGTTTCGCGGGCCACTCGCGTGGCAAGGATGTTCGAATTGTCGCCGCTGGAGACGGCCGCAAAGGCGTAGGCCTCTTCAACGCCTGCTTGCTTCAGGGTGTCCCGATCGAAGCCGACCCCGGTGACTTTGCGACCCGTGAAGGTGTTGCGGAGCCGGCGGAAGGCCCGCTCGTCCTGGTCGATGATGGCCACCGAGTGGCCTGCATCCTCCAAAGTGTGTGCCAAGGTTGCGCCAACACGGCCGCAACCCATGATCACGAAGTGAGCCACCGTGTCTCCTTATGTGTCTTGTCCATCCCGCTCGGTATGACTTTACCGGTGCACCGCGGGCAAGCTCGCGACAACCGTCATGACATCCCTGGGGATTCAGAGTAGCTTTGCGGAGTGCTGACAATTCTGAATGCCGCGAAGCGGGTGTTGGTGGGCCGGCCAGTCAGGAACGACCGTCTGTCCCGCACCTTGTTGCCCAAACGCATCGCTTTGCCGATCTTCGCCTCGGATGCCCTGTCCTCAGTGGCCTATGCCCCGGACGAAATCCTGCTGACGCTGGCCCTTGCCGGCGTGAGCGCCGTGGCCTTCTCCCCACTGGTAGGCCTCGCCGTCATGGTGGTGTTGCTCACAGTGGTGGCGTCCTACCGCCAGAACGTGCACGCCTATCCGTCCGGCGGTGGCGACTACGAGATCGCCAGCGTCAACCTCGGTAAGCATGCCGGGCTCACCGTAGCCTCAGCATTGCTGGTGGATTACGTACTGACGGTTGCCGTGTCCATGTCATCGGCCGCTACGTACCTGACCACGGCCGTCCCGGCCCTGCATGGCCAGCAGGCACTGATTGCTGCTATCGGCGTGATCATCCTGGCTCTGGTCAATCTTCGCGGAGTCAAGGAAGCCGGGACGCTGTTCGCCGTCCCCACGTACATCTTTATGGCGTCCATCCTCGGCATGACCGCCGTGGGCATTTTCCAGGCCGTAACGGGCACCTTGGGGGAGGCGCCGTCCGCCAACTTCACGATTGTCCCCGAGCCCGGATTCGATGAAGGCCTGGTAGGGCTGGCAGGGGCCTTCCTGCTTCTGCGTGCCTTTTCTTCGGGCGCGGCGGCGCTGACCGGCGTCGAAGCCATCAGCAACGGCGTCCCGAACTTCCAGAAGCCCAAAAGCAAAAACGCGGCCACTACGTTGCTGCTGCTCGGCGTCATTGCGGTATCCATGATGGCCGGCATCCTCTACCTTGCCAACGCCACCAAGGTGCACATCGTCCTGGACCCGGCACGGGAATTCCTGGTGGACGGAAAGCCGTTGCCTGAGGGGTACATCCAGACTCCTGCCATCAGCCAAATTGCCGACACCATCTTTGGGTCCGGTTCCATTCTTTTCTACGTCGTAGTTGCGGCCACGGGCATCATCCTGGTGTTCGCCTCCAACACGGCGTTCAACGGCTTCCCCGTGTTGGGTTCGATCCTGGCCCAGGACGGCTACCTGCCCCGACAACTCCGTACGCGAGGCGACAGGCTTGCATTCAGCAACGGCGTCCTTGCGCTTGCAGCCGGGGCGCTGGTCCTGATTCTGGCGTTCAACGCAGATGTCACCAAGCTGATCCAGTTGTACATTGTGGGCGTTTTCATCTCTTTCACAGCCAGCCAGCTCGGCATGATCCGGCACTGGGGCCGTGAGCTGAAACTCGCCCGGGACAAGGCTGTCCGCCGGCGCATCATCAAATCGCGGACCATCAACATGCTGGGCTTCGGAATGACGGCTTTGGTCCTTGTCATCGTCCTCATCACCAAGTTCGAGCAGGGCGCCTGGATCGCCCTTCTAGCCATGTTTGTCCTCTTCCTCATCATGTGGAGCATTCGGGCACACTACGACAATGTGGCCAGGGAGCTGGCCGTGGACGAGGACTCTTCGCCCCGCGCACTTCCCACCAGGGTTCACGCGGTTCTCCTCGTTTCACACGTGCGTAAGCCGGTCCTCCGGGCACTGGCGTACGCGCGGGCGTCGAGGCCTTCACGCTTGGACGCCGTCACAGTGGACATCAGCCCGGAAGAGACAGCGCAGACCGTCAAGGATTGGGAGAAGCTGGAGATTCCCGTTCCCCTGACCGTGTTGGCCAGTCCCTACCGTGAGACCGTGACGCCCATCATGGAGTACATCAAGAACATGCGCCGCGACTCACCGCGGGACCTGATCGTGGTGTATATCCCCGAATATGTGGTGGGCAAATGGTGGGAACAACTCGTCCATAACCAAACAGCACTCAGAATCAAGACAAGGCTCCATTTCGAACCCGGAGTCATGGTTGCCAGCGTTCCGTGGCAGCTGAAGTCATCCGAAGAAGCAAAGGCACTGCAGGATACCCAATGACCTCCCACAACAATTCCCATAACGCAGAACACGAAGGCGCGCCCGGCACCGAACTGGTGGTGGACGTTGGCCCCATCGCCCACGGAGGGCACTTCGTTGCCCGGCACGAAGGGCGCGTCATCTTCGTGAGGCACGCAATCCCGGGTGAGAAGGTCCGTGTCCGGTTGACTGACTCCGGCGACTCGTCGCGCTTCTGGCGTGCCGACGTCGTCGAGGTCCTGGAGGCCTCACCGGACCGTGTTCCGCACTTCTGGAAGCAGGCTGATTCGCTGGGCTCATGGCGCCGTGGAGCCCCGCCGGTGGGAGGCGCCGAACTCGGACATATTTCCCTGCAGCGCCAGCGGGCCCTGAAAGCGGAAGTACTTGCCGAACAGCTCAAGCGGCTTGCCGGCTTGGACCTCGCCACCGAAGTGGAAGGCGTGGGAGACAACCACGACGGCGGACTCGGCTGGCGTACGCGCGCCAGCTTCGCGGTGACCCCCAAGGGTCGGTTGGGCATGCATGCGCACCGTTCTGACGTCGTGCTTCCCATCAAGGAGATGCCTCTGGCGGTTGCGGGTCTCAACGAGCTAAAGCTGTGGGACCTCGAGCTGTCGGGCATCGCCCGTGTGGAAGTCGCGGTGCCCGCCAACGGTTCTCGGCCCCTGATCCTGCTGGCTCCGGAAGAATCAACGAGTCCCAAGAGATTGCACAGCATCCTGTCTCAGTTGCCGCATGACGTCTCGGTTGCGAGCTTCGACCCCACCAAGGGCGAGGTCCTGCAGCTGCGGGGGAGGACCTGGGTGCAGGAGAGCGCGGCCGGCCATGAGTACCGTGTCACCGGTGAGGGTTTCTGGCAGATCCACAAGGACGCCCCGGACACGCTGGTGGGCGCTGTGACGGGCTTTCTCTCCGAGGGCGGGTACTTGCAGCCCGGCGCTGCAGTTGCCGATCTCTATGCCGGTGCCGGCCTGTTTACGGCACCTTTGGCGGACGCCGTCGGAGTTACCGGTTCGGTGCTTTCCGTGGAAGGCGCGCCGGGCACTAGTCGGGATGCCCGCAAAAACCTACACGGGGAAGCCCAGGTGGAAATCGTGCAGGGACGTGTTGAGCGGGTCCTGCACCAGCGCGCCCGCAGCTTCGACTCGCTGGTTCTGGATCCCCCACGCGCCGGGGCCGGCAAGGCCGTAGTCAAGCAACTGATGTCCACAGGACCGCGTGCGATCGCCTATGTGTCGTGTGATCCGGCCTCCTTTGCACGTGATCTGGGTTACTTCCATCAAGGTGGTTGGCGGCTTGAATCGCTGAGGGCCTTCGACTTGTACCCGAACACCCATCACTTGGAAACGGTAGGGCTGATCGTCCCCGCTGCTTAGCGGGCGGCTGCCCGACTGCCATGGTGCAGAAGGAGTAACTGCCTGTTTCCATCGCGATGCCCGATCAGTGACGCAACGCCGCGGTATGCCACTACGATGGCTGTAGTAGCCCCGCTCCGCAGAATCCGACGCTGCGGACCGGGGTGACCACGAGAGATGCCGCCCGGCTAAGTAAGGTGCGCCTAACTGGCTAGCGGCCAACCACGCGACAAAGATGAAACTGTTGCGAGAGGAGTCCTGCCATGAGCACTGTGGACAGCTTCGGTTCCAAAGGCGTACTGAATGTAGCCGGCACCGACTATGAAATTTTCCGGTTGAACTCCGTAGAGGGCGCAGACAGCCTTCCGTTCAGCCTTAAGGTATTGCTTGAAAACCTCCTGCGGACTGAGGATGGCGCCAATATTACGGCTGACCATGTCCGCGCCCTGGCCGGTTGGGATCCCAATGCGGAGCCTGACACGGAAATCCAGTTCACCCCCGCCCGAGTCATCATGCAGGACTTCACCGGCGTTCCCTGCGTCGTGGACCTGGCTACCATGCGCGAAGCCGTCAAGGAACTCGGCGGTGACCCCAAGCGCGTCAACCCGTTGGCGCCCGCAGAAATGGTCATCGACCACTCCGTCCAGATCGACGCCTTCGGAAACTCCGGCGCACTGGAGCGCAACATGGAGATCGAATACCAGCGCAACGGTGAGCGCTACCAGTTCCTTCGCTGGGGCCAGACCGCATTTGATGACTTCAAGGTTGTTCCCCCGGGAACGGGCATCGTCCACCAGGTCAACATCGAGTACCTGGCACGCACTGTCATGACCCGCGAGGTAGACGGCGTTGTCCGCGCCTACCCCGACACCTGTGTGGGCACCGACTCGCACACCACCATGGTCAACGGCCTGGGCATCCTGGGTTGGGGCGTCGGCGGCATCGAAGCCGAAGCTGCAATGCTCGGCCAGCCCGTCTCCATGCTGATTCCCCGCGTTGTGGGCTTCAAGCTCAAGGGCAGCATCCCCGCTGGTGCCACCGCTACTGACGTGGTGCTGACCATCACCGAAATGCTGCGCAAGCACGGCGTTGTCGGCAAGTTCGTTGAGTTCTACGGTGAAGGCGTTGCCGCCGTGCCGTTGGCCAACCGCGCCACCATCGGCAACATGAGCCCGGAATTCGGTTCCACCGCCGCCATGTTCCCGATCGACGACGTCACGCTGGACTACCTGCGCCTGACCGGCCGTTCCGAAGCGAATGTCGCCCTCGTGGAGGCATACAGCAAGGAACAGGGCCTCTGGCACGATCCCTCCCGCGAACTGCGCTTCTCCGAGTTCCTCGAGTTGGACCTGTCCACGGTTGTTCCTTCCATCTCGGGCCCCAAGCGTCCTCAGGACCGCATCGAGCTCACGGATGCCAAGGAGCAGTTCCGCAAGGACATCCACAACTACGTCGCCATCGAAGACGGCAGCGTGGACGAGTCCCTGGACGAATCGTTCCCGGCTTCGGATGCGCCGTCCTTCACGCATGCTGATTCGCACACCACGGAGACGGAGCGCGTTTACTCCGCCGCCAACGGTGCGAATGGCCGCCCCTCTTCGCCGGTCAAGGTCACCACTGCCGACGGCCGCGAGTTCGAATTGGACCACGGCGCAGTGTCGATCGCTTCGATCACGTCCTGCACCAACACGTCCAACCCGTCCGTCATGCTGGCTGCCGCCCTCCTTGCACGCAACGCCGTGGACAAGGGCCTGACCTCCAAGCCGTGGGTCAAGACCTCCGTTGCCCCGGGATCGAAGGTCGTCACGGACTACTACGAAAAGTCCGGCCTGACCCCTTACCTGGAGAAGCTTGGCTTCTACATCGTGGGTTACGGCTGCGCCACCTGCATCGGTAACTCCGGCCCGCTTGAGCCGGAAATCTCCGAGGCCATCCAGGCCAACGACCTCTCCGTCACTGCAGTCCTCTCCGGTAACCGCAACTTCGAAGGCCGCATCAACCCGGACGTGAAGATGAACTACCTGGCGTCGCCGCCGCTGGTTATCGCTTACGCCCTGGCCGGCACTATGGACTTCGACTTCGACACCGACGCCCTGGGTACTGACTCCGAGGGCAACGAGGTCTTCCTCAAGGACATCTGGCCGAACCCCATCGAGGTGCAGGAAGTCATTGACTCCTCCATCGATGAGGCCATGTTCGCCAAGGGTTACGAAGGCGTCTTCGACGGCGACGACCGCTGGAAGGCTCTCGACACGCCTGCCGGTGACACCTTCGCCTGGGCCGAGGATTCCACGTACGTACGGAAGCCCCCATACTTCGAGGGCATGAAGGCCCAGCCGGATCCCGTCAAGGACATCTCCGGAGCCCGCGTGCTCCTGAAGCTTGGCGACTCCGTGACCACGGACCACATCTCCCCGGCCGGTTCCTTCAAATCGGACACCCCTGCGGGCCAGTACCTCTTGGCCAACGGTGTGGAGCGCAAGGACTTCAACTCCTACGGTTCACGCCGTGGCAACCACGAAGTCATGATCCGCGGTACGTTTGCCAACATCCGTATCAAGAACCAGCTCCTGGACAACGTCGAGGGTGGCTTCACCCGCGACTTCAGCCAGGAAGGTGCGCCCCAGGCTTACGTTTACGATGCAGCCCAGAACTACCAGGCAGCAGGAACGCCCCTGGTTGTCCTTGCAGGCAAGGAATACGGTTCGGGTTCGTCCCGTGACTGGGCGGCCAAGGGCACGGCGCTCCTGGGCGTCAAGGCCGTCATTGCCGAAAGCTACGAGCGCATCCACCGCTCCAACCTCATTGGCATGGGCGTCCTTCCGTTGCAGTACCCTGCCGGAGAGTCCGCAGCAACGCTGGGCCTGACCGGTACGGAAACCTTCGCGGTGGAAGGCGTCACCGAGCTCAACAACGGCACTACGCCGAAGACGCTCAAGGTAACTGCGACGGCTGAAGATGGTACCTCCAAGTCCTTCGATGCCGTCCTGCGCATCGATACCCCGGGTGAAGCGGACTACTACCGCAACGGTGGCATCCTGCAGTACGTTCTGCGCCACATCTCGGCATAACGGACCGGCTGGTTTCCAGCTGATTCATAAGCCGGACAGCCCCGGCTGGTCGCCCGACCAGCCGGGGCTGTTGGCGTCCCGGGAACAGCCCCGGCTGGCCTATGCCAGGACTCGGATCCCCGGCGCAACGCGTGGGTCCGGGCACGCGCTAGAGTTAACAAGCACGTCATACACCCTAAGGAGGGCCGTTGGGACTTTTGGAAACCGTCAAGGATCCACGGGACCTGGCCAAACTATCCGGCACGGAGCTGGAACAACTGGCCGGCGAAATCAGGGAATTCCTGATCACCAACGTAGCCGCAACGGGTGGACATCTTGGTCCCAACCTGGGCGTTGTTGAACTCACGCTCGCTGTCCACCGGAACTTTGAGTCACCGCGGGACAGTGTCGTCTTCGATACCGGGCACCAGTCCTATGTGCACAAGCTGCTCACGGGACGCCAAGACTTCACGACGCTTCGCCAGCAAGGCGGACTGTCCGGCTATCCTGACCGTGCGGAGTCCGAGCACGACATCGTGGAAAGCTCGCATGCGTCCTCCTCCCTGTCCTGGGCAGATGGCATCTCGCGTGCCCGGCAGCTGACCGGCGAGGGCGACCGGTTCGTCGTCGCCGTTGTTGGCGATGGAGCGCTGACCGGAGGAATGGCGTGGGAAGCCATCAACAACATTGCGGCCGACAAACGGCGGCGCGTGGTGATCGTTGTCAACGACAATGGGCGCTCCTACGCTCCCACTGTGGGCGGTTTTGCTGACTACCTTGCTTCATTGCGTCCCACCATCGACTCCTTGCGTACCACCCCGGCCTACGAACGGATGCTGGACTGGTGGAAGAAGAAGCTCCAGAACGGCGGCCCTGCCGGTCAATTCACCTATAAGAGCCTGCATGCCATGAAGAAGGGCATCAAGGACTGGTGGGCCCCGCAGGGCATGTTCGAGGACCTTGGCATGAAGTACATCGGCCCCGTTGACGGTCATAACCTCCAGGCAATGGAGCATGCGCTCAACACCGCCAAGGCGTACGGCGGACCCGTCATTGTTCATGCCATGACGGAAAAAGGCCACGGCTATGCCCCCGCCCTCGCCAATGAAGCAGACCAATTCCACGCCGTAGGAATCATTGACCCGGAAACGGGCGAGCCAACCGAAATGCCTGGTGCCAGATCCTGGACCTCGGTATTCGCTGAAGAAATCGCGGACATTGCCGACGAACGCCCCGACATCGTGGGCATCACCGGCGCCATGCTCATCCCCGTGGGATTGCACAAGTTCGCTGAGCGCCATCCGGAGCGCGTGATCGACGTCGGCATTGCGGAGCAGCATGCGCTGACGTCCGCGGCAGGCATGGCGTTCGGCGGCCTCCACCCGGTGGTGGCCGTTTACGCGACCTTCCTGAACCGCGCCTTTGACCAGCTCCTCATGGACGTGGCGCTGCACAAGGCCGGTGTCACCATCGTTTTGGACCGTGCCGGTGTGACGGGCCCGGACGGTCCCAGCCACCACGGGATGTGGGACATGGCCATGGTCCAGATCGTGCCTGGGCTCCATCTGGCTGCTCCCCGTGATGCCACCCGGCTCCGCGAAGAACTGCGTGAGGCGGTGGCGATCAACGATGCCCCCACTGTGGTGCGGTTCTCCAAGGGCAGCGTAGGTTCCGAAGTTGAAGCAATCCAGAGGCTTCATGACGGCGTGGACATCCTCGCGCGGCGCCCGGAGGGCTCCAACGAAAACGATGTCCTGATTGTTAGCGTCGGCTCAATGTCCGAACTCGCACTGGATGTCGCTGCGCGATTGGGTGACCAGGGCATCAGCTCAACTGTGGTGGATCCCCGGTGGGTCCTTCCTGTCCGGAAATCGATCATCGCACTAGCTGCCCGTCACCGCTTGGTGATCTGCCTCGAAGACGGCGTCCGGGCAGGTGGGGTGGGCTCCCGCATACGGCAGGAAATGCGGGCTGCAGGTGTAGACACGGCCCTGAACGAAGTGGGCCTACCGGTTGAATTCCTTGTACACGGCTCACGCAGCCAGGTCCTGGAACGCGTGGGACTCACCGCCCAGAAAATAACCCACGACGTCGTAGCCCAGGTTTTGGGGACGAAGGTCCCGTTTGCCAGGCCCCTCCCGGGCCAGGAACACCCCACCACCGGCAGCCTGCCAACCCTGTGACGGACGAGCGCGTGCCGGGTGCACTGCAGCCCGGCGACCTCGTGGTGTCGAGGAACAGGAAATGGGACGGAAAGGCCCACTGGGTAGTGCCTGGCCGCTACCTTGGTGAGGACATTCACGGCTGGTGGATATTCCAGGGAGCGGGGGAGTTTTGCGCACGCCCGGGCGCAGCTTTCTATACGGCGTCAGATGCGGTCTTGTTAGTCCCGCGAACCGGCGAGTTTGTGGCTACGTTCTACGACGACAGCTATCCGGGCGACTTCAGGATCTACGTTGACCTGGCCACCTGTCATAGCTGGAATCCCATCAAGCCCGGCGTCATGGAATTCCACATGATCGATATGGATCTGGACGTTATCCGTTCCATCAGGCACGGAGTGTTCGTGGACGATGAAGACGAGTTTGAGCATCATCGGATGGTCATGGACTATCCGCAACGGACGGTGGACGCAATGCGCGCAGAATGCGCGGCCCTCTTCGAGGCAGTGAACACCATGAAAGCACCTTTCGACGTCAATGGAGCCACCAGCACCAGCGCCGAGTGGTTCAGGAAAGGACGAGCATGAGCGGCATCATCCGTGCATACAAGCGCGACGACGAAGGAGTACTTCACTTCCGGGAGGCCTGGTACGACGACGAAGACCAGCAGTTCGTGGTCAACCACGGTGTAGTGGGCCACCAAAGCAAGACCGACGAAGCAAACGTTGCCGATGAATCTGCCGTGGAAGGCCTGATGGCCGCTTTCGCCGCGCAATGCGAGGAAGACGGCTACGCCGAAATCCCCGAGTCCGAACAGTTCTGGGTAGTGGCCCAAATTGCGTTGAAAACCAAGGACGGCACCGAACGTGACCGGCATCTTGAGCGGAAGGCCAAAGCCGCCCTCACCGGTGAGCTGGCGTGGCGTGGGTTGGGCGTGGTGGACCGTTCGGAAATTGGCAACGGCCACTTGAACATCTTCTGCCTCTGTCCGGACGTCAACAAAGCCGTCAACGCCATCAAAATCTGTGTTCGTGGTGAGGATCTGGACTTCACCAAGCTCACTGTTGCCGCAGCGCCGCACAGCGACCCCACAGCATTCCGGGTGAAGCACTCGCCCAAGCAGGGCGCGGGCTTTACTCTCTAAGTAGCACCCAACGCATCAGGAGGGATCTCCATGTCGCCCAAGAGCAACTGGCCCGGACATACACCGCTGCCCAAAGGTCTCGCCGCGCCGGCGAAACGGGCCCTGGCCCACGAAGGGATAGAGACGCTGGAGCAGCTGGCCGAGTTCGGCGAAGTGGAACTTTCCAAGCTCCACGGTATGGGCCCGGTAGCCATAGCGCAGCTCGAGGACGCCATGGAGGAATCCGGAATCTCTTACGGCGCCCGTTAGCTTGGGGAAGCCTTTATTGCCTCGGGTGACCATCTGGTCCCCGCGCCCCGTATAGGCTGAATTCATGACTGAATACCGACGCCTTGGCCATTCCGGACTGACAGTCTCAGCTGTAGGGCTGGGCTGCAACAACCTGGGCCGCGCCAACACCCCAACTGAGTCCCAGGAAGGCACGGACGCTGTTGTCCACGCAGCGATTGATGCCGGGGTAACGTTCTTTGACGTCGCCGACGTTTACGGTCGTGAGCCCGGCCTGAGTGAGGTCATGCTGGGCAAGGCGCTGAAAGGCCGCCGTGATGACGTGGTCATCGGAACCAAATTCGGTTTGGACATGCGCGGAGTCAACGGCAAAGACTTCGATGCCCGAGGTTCCCGGCGGTACATCGTGAAAGCCGTCGAAGCTTCACTCCGCCGCTTGGACACCGAGTGGATCGACCTCTACCAGTTCCATACTCCGGACCCGCGCACTCCGATCGAGGAGACTCTCGCAGCCTTGGGTGACTTGGTTTCCAGCGGCAAAGTGCGCTACATCGGGCATTCGAACTTTGCCGGCTGGCAAATAGCCGAAGCTGAGTACGTAGCACGACAATCACCATCAAGCAGCGTCCGCTTCATCTCGACGCAAAACCATTACAACCTCCTGGACCGGCGTGCTGAACTCGAAGTGCTTCCCGCGGCCGGGGCATTCTCCTTGGGTGTCCTGCCGTACTTCCCCCTGGCCAACGGGCTGCTCACCGGGAAGTACTCCGAGGGGAAAGCTCCGGAAGGCTCACGATTGAGCCACACCCGCACCAACCTGGTGCACGACGCCGACTGGGAGCAGCTTGGCCGCTTCGGCCAGTTCGCCAAAGAACGGGACATCAGCGAGCTTCAGTTGGCTTTCTCCTGGTTGGCCGCGCAGCCTGGCGTGAGCAGCGTCATCGCGGGTGCCACCCGTCCGGAACAGATCCGTGAAAATGCCGAAGCCGTGTGCTGGGTCCCCACGCAGCAGGATCGCGAGGAACTGGACGAAATCTTCCCACAGGCGCCGAAGGTGGCACTCTTCTAACCTTCTCTCACATCCCTCGGGCTTGAACCCAACCGTCTCGCACATCCCTCGGGCTTGAACCCAACTGCGGCCGTATGGTTTTCTGAGACAGCTTGATGGGAGATTGCGTTTCGGATGAGCACGCCCAGAAGAAAATATGATGCCGCGTTCCGTGAGGAAGCAGTGCGGTTGGTTTTGTCCGCGGATCGTT
>NZ_JAPSHI010000031.1:0-41814 GCF_031180005.1 Paenarthrobacter sp.
CGCCAGGCGTCCAGGTGGTCTCCGGAAACGGCGATTTCCAGGCCGTCATAGCCCCAACCGGAAGCGAGGCGCGCGACTTCCTCGAAAGGGAGGTCGGCCCACTGGCCAGTGAACAGGGTGTACGGGCGGGGCATGTCAGGCTCCTTCAGTGGTGCTGGCGGAAAGCTGGATGAGTGAACTCTTGGCTGCCGCGGACTCTTCCACCGCGGCCAGGATGTGCTGGACGTTCAGGCCCTCTTCGAACGACGGCGACGGTGCCTCACCGGAGGCGATCGCGGTAAGGAAATCGCGGATCTGGTGGGTGAAGGTGTGCTCCCAGCCGATGATGTGACCCTGTGGCCACCACGCTCCGAGGTACGGGTGCTCGGGTTCGTTTACCAGGATTCTCCGGAATCCCTGTTCGCGGACAGGCACTGTGGTGTCCATGAACTGGAGTTCGTTGAGGTTCTCCAGGTCGAATGTCAACGAACCGAGCGAACCGTAGATCTCGAGCCTGAGGGAGTTCTTCTGGCCCGTAGCCACGCGGGAGGCTTCCACAGAGGCGATTGCTCCGGAGGCGAGAGTCAGATTAACCCAGGCGGCGTCGTCGACCGTGACATCCTCCGGACCTTCCGCGCCGGGGCGCTGATCCACGAAGGTCTGGAGACGGCCCGAGACCTCGGTGACGGCATCATCCAAAAGGTAAAGGATCTGGTCGATGGCGTGCGAGGCGATGTCGCCCAGGGAGCCGGATCCGGCGGTTTCCTTCCGTAGGCGCCAGGTCATGGGGGACTCGGCGTCGGTCAGCCAGTCCTGCAAGTACGCTGCGCGGACGTGGCGAACGGTCCCAAGGCGGCCCTCGGCAATGAACTCACGGGCGAGGGCAAGCGCGGGGACCCTGCGGTAGTTGAAGCCGATCATCGACTGCACGCCGCGGGCACGGGCTTTAGCGGCGGCCGCCGTCATCGACTCAGCCTCGCCGATGGTGTTGGCCAGCGGCTTCTCCACCAGGACATGCTTGCCGGCTTCCAGCGCGGCGATGGCGATTTCGGCGTGCATCCAACCCGGTGCGCAGATGTCGATGATGTGGATATCGTCGCGCTCAATGACGGAGCGCCAATCAGTGGCGGACTCGGCCCAGCCGTACTTGGCAGCGGCTTCTGCGACGGCACCGGCGTCCCGGCCGACGAGCACTTTCTGCTCGAAGGCCGGCACGTCAAAGAAGCTGGCTACGTTCCGCCACGCATTCGAGTGGGCCTTGCCCATAAAGGCGTAGCCGATTGCCGCAACGCCCAGTGGCGTGTTTCCAGGGATAGTCATAGTGTTCCTCGCCTCTAGAGCGTCGCTGTTTCGGGGGCCCAGTCCTCGGGAAGGGCAGCCGAGACGGGGGCGTTGCTGGTGACGTCCACGAAAGTGCCTGATTCCACCGATTCGGTGATGGAGACCATGGTGTCCAGGACGTGGTAGGCGAGTTCGCCCGTGGCGCGGTGCGGTGCGCCGGTACGGATGGCGCGGGCCATGTCCAGGGCTCCCATGCCGCGGCCGTTGGCCGGTCCGGTGGCGGGGATGATCTCGGGTTCTTCGGCACCGGGTCGCCAGAGCTTCAGGTCGCCGTCGAAGTAGTTCGGGTCCGGGAGGGACAGCGTCGCTTCGGAGCCGGTGATCTCCACGAATCCCATGCGTTGGCGGGGGGATTCGAAGGAGAACACGCTGTGGGAGGACTGGCCCCCTTCGAACTGCGCCATCGCGGAGACGTGCGTGGGGACCTCGACGGCGAATTCCTCGCCCGCCTTGGGTCCGGAACCGATGATGCGGCTCGCTTTGGCGGAGGAGCCGACGGCGGCGACCTTGCGGATCGATCCGAAGGTCTGGATCAGGGCAGTCAGGTAGTACGGGCCCATGTCGAACAAGGGACCGGCTCCGTGCTGGAACAAGAACGCCGGGTTTGGGTGCCAGGATTCCGGGCCAGGGGTCTGGAACGTGGTCATTCCGGTGAGCGGGGTGCCGATGTCGCCGCGTTCGATGATCCGCCGTGCCGTCTGCAGGCCCGCACCCAGGAAGGTGTCCGGGGCAGTGCCGAGGCGGATACCTGCTGCATCTGCTGCCTTGAGCAGTCCCAGCCCGGATTCGCGGTCCAGCGAGAAGGGCTTCTCGGTCCAGACGTGCTTGCCCGCGTTCACTGCCGCTGTGGCGACTTCGACGTGCGCTGCCGGGATGGTGAGGTTGATGATGAGCTCGACGTCGGGATGGTTCAGTGCCAGCTCGGGCGTACCGAATTCTGCGACCCCGTATTCCTTGGCGCGGGCTTCCGCGGCCTCGACGAAGAGGTCCGCGATGACCAGGACCTTCAGGTCGGGAAAGATCGTCAGGTTGTCCAGGTACTGCTTGCTGATGTTGCCGGCACCGATGACGGCAACGCCCACGGGGCCTTTCCGGGTGGAAGGGGTGAAGCTCATGCCTGCACTCCTTCCGCTGCCTGGGCGCCGGTTGCGCCGGCTGCCTCTGCGCTGGCTGCGGCGGCTGCCTCTGCGCTGGTTGCGGCGGTCAGGTAGGCCAGGCTCTGGGTGATGCCTTCGAAGATGTCACCGGAGTAGTCATCGAATTCCACGACGCCCACTTCCAGGGACTTGGCTGCGGCGATGACGTCCAGCACCGGGATGGTGCCCTGGCCGGCAGGCTGTTGTGCTTTGGTGTCGGTGTTCCCCGGGCCGTCCTTGATGTGGATGAGCTTCACCCGGTCACCGAGGCGGGCCAGCAGCTCCACCGGGTCGTGACCGCCGACGGCAACCCAGTACGTGTCTACTTCCAGGACCAGTTCCGGATCCAGCAACCCCTCGAGGTATTCCAAGGCGGTCTTGCCCTCGATGGTGGACTCCAGCTCCCACGCGTGGTTGTGATACCCCACCCGGATGCCATACCCGGCACCCTTCTTCGCTGCAGCGTTGAGCTTGGCGGCCGTAGCTTGAATGTCCTCGGCGGACTGCCAGTGCTCCGCGGGAAGGAAGGGATCGATCACCGTGGTGATGCCCAGTTCCTTGGCCGCAGCGAAGATCTCGTCCTGATCCTGGGACAACAACGGGGCATGCCCGGAAGGCGCGGTCAGGCCGTTCTCCTTCAATGCCTCACCCAATTCCTTGGCCGTGGCCACAAAGTTGTACGGCTCCACCTGCGTAAAACCGATCTCGGCAACCTTCCTAATGGTGCCCGGCAGGTCCTCCTGAAGAGCGTCCCGCAGGGTGTACAGCTGGATCGAATAAGACATTGGGTTCCTTTTCCGGGGAGGGTTGTTCTGGAGTATCAGCGAGATGGCGCCAGTCTAGTGAGCCCTTGCCGAGGGAGCTACAGGTTCCACCAAGCACGCCGGTTACGCACTCATTTCAGCCTAAGGGTACTTTTGTCGATGGTCCAGCAAAAGCTGCAGATAGTCCGACAAACTTCCGCTGGGTGACATGCATAAGCAATCGTGCTTCACTAATTGGATGACAAAAGCTGCCGGGACCGACGCCGGAAACACCTCCGCGCCAGAGGCCGGCAATCTTTCACGCGCTGGTAATCTCTTCCAACTCCTCCGCGACGGCAAGGCCCGCACCCGCGCTGAGCTCGCCGAAACCACGGGACTGGCCCGTTCCACTGTGGCCTCACGCATTGACTCCCTCATCAGCGCGGGGCTCGTCGGACCCGCCGGCGAAGCGAGCTCCACCGGCGGACGGCCGCCGTCGCGTTTTGCTTTCAACCCGGCAGCGCGGGTGGTCCTGGCCGTCGACGTCGGAGCTACCCACGTGATTGTTGCCGTCACCGACCTCGGCGGCAACGTCCTGGCGGAGCGACGATTGGGGCAGGAAGTCGCCGATGGTCCGGACATCGTCCTGGGCCGCGTCGTTGCTGCAGGCCGCGAGATCCTCGCCGAAGCGGGCCGTGAGCCCGGCGACCTCGCAGGCATGGGCATCGGCCTCCCCGGTCCCGTTGAACACGACACCGGGCGGCCGGTGAAGCCGCCCATCATGCCGGGCTGGGACGGATTCGACGTCGTCACGTTCGTCCAGCGCTCCCTGCCGGTTCCCGTCCTGGTGGACAACGACGTCAACATCATGGCCCTCGGTGAACGGACAGCGTACTGGCCGGACCACGACAACTTCCTGTTCGTCAAAGTGGCCACCGGTATCGGCGCCGGCATCATCAGCAGTGGTCAACTGCAGCGCGGCGCCAACGGAACCGCCGGCGACCTCGGGCACGTCCGTGTCCCGCGCGGCGACGACGTCCTCTGCCGTTGCGGCAACCACGGATGCCTTGAGGCGCTTGCTTCAGGTCCCGCCGTCGCGCGCCAACTACAGTCCCAAGGGCTGGAAGCTACCAACGGCGCTGACGTCCTGCGGCTTGTTGATGAGGGCAACCTGCAGGCAATTCAGGCGCTTCGGCAGGCCGGGCGCGACGTCGGTGATGTGCTCGCCACCGTGGTCAACCTGCTCAACCCGTCCATCATTGTCATCGGAGGCAGCGTGGGGGAAGCAGGCGAGCATCTGGTGGCGGGGATCCGCGAAGTGGTCTACCGGCGGTCCCTGCCCCTGGCCACGACGCACCTGCGCATCGGCATTTCCATGGCCGGGCAGCATGCAGCGATCCTGGGCGCCAGCCACATGGTCACCCAGCACGTCCTGTCGCCGGCAGTGATTGAGGCCACGCTTCAAGCAGCGGGATAAGCGCTCCATATGGCCCTTCGCGGCGCGGGAGCGTGATAGCAATGAAAGTGATGAAAACGCTTCCTGTCACATTTCGGCCTGTCCCTTGAGCCAATTTCTTGCCAAGATTCCCCGAGGCTGGTTGATCCTTGCGTGCATCGGACTGATCGCCCTCAACATGCGGGGCCCTTTCGTGGCGGTGGCGCCCGTGGTGGACTCCCTTCAGCAGGACCTTGGGTTCTCTCCGGTTGAGCTCGGACTGCTGACCGGCATCCCCGTGCTCTGCTTCTCCCTTGCTTCGCCCTTGGCCTCACTGGCAGGCCGCCGTCTTGGGGCAGAAGTCGCCGTGATGCTCACGCTTCTTGGTGTGCTGGCCGGCGTGGTGATCCGCTCCAGCGGCGGTGGCGTTTCGGTGATGGTGGGCACGGTCATCATTGGTGTGGCCATCACTATCGGCAACATAGCAGTGCCACTCATCATCCGGCGCGACTTCGCGCCCCGGCGCCAGGCAACGGCCATGGGCGTCTACACGGCCGCCCTCAACGTTGGCTCGTTCCTCACTTCCGTGGCCACGGCGCCCCTTGCCGAACTGGTGGGATGGCGACTTGCCTTGGCTGCGAGCGCTTTGTTGGCTTTGGCGGCCATCCTGTTCTGGGTACCCACTGTTGGTGCCCGGAAGGCCTTTGTTCCCCTGGCGGTTCCTGCTCCGTCCTCTGCCGGTGCCGGTCGTGTTGCGGGTGTTCGATGGCTGACTGTGGGCCTCACACTTGGCTTCGCGGGCCAGGCGTTCTCCTACTACGGGGTTACCGCCTGGCTGCCGAGCTTCCTGTCCGACGAACTCGCCATGGGCACCGCCGAGGCCGGTGCAGGTTCCTCGCTGTTCCAGATCTTCGCGATTGTGGGCGGCTTGGGTGTGCCGCTCCTGGCCCGGTTCGCGAGTACGACGACGGTCGCAGTCACCTTGAGTGCGCTATGGCTTACAGTTCCCGTTGGCTTGTTGCTGGCACCTGAGTGCTGGTGGATGTGGTCCTCGCTGGGCGGTGTTGCACAGGGTGGAGGCATCACGGTGATCTTCATTGCCATCATCAAGTTCGCACAATCGCAGGCCGCCGCCGGGAAGATGTCCGCCGTGGTGCAAGGCGTTGGCTACTGCTTCGCTGCGTTGGCTCCCACTGTCGTTGGGTTCGTGCACAGTGTTACCGGGGGGTGGACTGTCCCGCTGTTCGTGATCCTTGGCTCGGTACTCGCGTTCTGCGTGTGCACCACGTTGTCCGTGCGCTGGGTGGCCCGGCAGCGCTAGGTTTGTGCCCGGCCCAAACCCGCCCAACCCCGCCCTGCCCCGCGCTGCCCCGCCTCCGCCCGTCTCCACCCTGCCCTGCGCTGCCCCGCCTCCGCCCTGCCCGTCTCCACCCTGGCCGTTTCGGGGGTTCCCTGCGGAGCGTGCCGTGCGCCCGGCATGCTGTGCAGCTAGGCCGCGAAGCGGAGTGCGCGGGGCATGGGAAAGCCCCGTTGCTGGGCTGCCTCCCCGACGGTCGGGGTCACTTGTTGCGAAGAGTGCAGGCAGCCCAGCGTCGGGGCTTGATGTGTCGCTACCCAGTAGACCTAGGCGGCGACGAGTTCCTCTTCCGTGGCCTCTTCACGGGCCTCGGTGAGGAAACGGGCGTACGCAGGGATGGTCAGGAAGGTGGGGAATTCCTCGGCCAGGGTGACTTCTTCGAAGATGGCGCGGGCGTCAGCGAAGCGGTCTCCGTCGAAGCGTTCCAGTCGGGCGTATTCCTCATCCAGCATGTCTTCCACCCATTCACGGGTGATGATGTCGCCGTGGTCGGTGATGGCGTGGGAGTGGATCCACTGCCAGAGCTGGGAGCGGGAGATCTCAGCGGTGGCAGCGTCTTCCATGAGGTTGTGGATGGCCACAGCTCCGTTGCCGCGCAGCCAGGACTCGATGTAGCGGATGCCCACCTCGATGTTCAGGCGAACGCCCCCCTCGGTGATGGTGCCCTCGGTGCTGGCGATGTCGATCAGCGCCCGATCATCCGGGGTGACGTCCTCACGGGAGCGGTCCAGCTGGTTGGGGCGGTCTCCGAGAACTGAGTCAAAAACTTCCCGGCAAACAGGCACCAGGTCCGGATGGGCAACCCACGAACCGTCAAAACCGTCGTTGGCCTCACGGGTCTTGTCTGCACGTACCTTCTCGAACGAGGCCTGGTTTGCTGCCTCGTCCTTGCGGTTGGGAACAGCGGCAGCCATGCCACCGATCGCCATGGCACCGCGGCGGTGGCAAGCCCGGACCAGCTGCTCAGTGTAAGCGCGCATGAAGGGCTGGGTCATGGTCACCTGGCCGCGGTCCGGGAGCACGAAACGCGGTCCGCGGGTACGGAAGTTCTTGATCAGCGAGAAGATGTAGTCCCAGCGCCCGGCGTTCAAACCGGAGGCGTGATCGCGCAGTTCGTACAGGATCTCTTCCATCTCGAAGGCGGCCGTGATGGTTTCGATCAGCACCGTGGCGCGGATGGTGCCCTGCGGGATACCCAAGAGGTCCTGGGCCAGGACGAAGATGTCATTCCACAGCCGTGCTTCGAGGTGGTTCTCGATCTTCGGCAGGTAGAAGTACGGGCCCTTGCCCTGGGCGAGCAGGCGGCGGGCGTTGTGGAAGAAGAACAAACCAAAGTCCACGATGCCGCCGGCAATCGGCTTGCCGTCGATCAGCATGTGCTTCTCCGGCAGGTGCCAGCCACGCGGACGAACCACAATAGTGGGCAGGTCCTTTGCAGCTTTGAGCTTGTATTCCTTGCCCTCAGGGGAGGTGAAGTCGATGCGGCGTTCCAAGGCATCAGTCAGGTTCAGCTGTCCCTGGATGACATTGCGCCACGTCGGCGTGGAGGAGTCTTCCATGTCTGCGAGCCAGACCTTCGCACCCGAGTTCAGGGCATTGATGGTCATCTTCTTATCCACCGGGCCCGTGATCTCCACGCGGCGGTCCTCCAAGCCCGGGGCCGGAGGAGCCACACGCCACGACGGGTCGTTTCGGATGCCCTCGGTTTCCGGGCGGAACCGCGGATCCTGGCCGGCGGCGATCTGCCCACGGCGGGCATGCCGTGCCTGCATCAGCTCCTGACGACGATCAGCCGTGGCCCGGTGCAACTTGCCGATGAACTCGAGCGCATCCGGCGTGAGGACCTCGTTCTGCCGGCAAATGGGCTGCGCGGTGATAGTGATGCCGTTGATAGTGAAGTTGTCAGTGAAGCTGTTCATTTCAATCTCTCCTATGAGAAGCAAAAGTTCGACGGCGGCACTCGGGTGAGGTGGGCACGAGGCTAAGGAGCCGGTGGCGTGGCAGCCTGCGTAAAAGGGGCCCTGCGTCCCGGTCTCGTCCTCGCTCAGCGAGGTCGAAACCGGGACGTGGGGAATAGCAGGCAGAGCGTTGCCGGTCCGCGGGCCGGCGGAGGCACCGCCGTCGGGTGTTGGTTAGTGGAACTGGCCCTCTTCGGTCGATCCGACCAATGCGAGGGTGGATGCGTTCGGGTTGAGCGCAGTAGCGATGTCGTCGAAGTAGCCGGTGCCGACTTCGCGCTGATGCTTGGTGGCGGTGTAGCCGCGGGACTCGGAGGCGAATTCTTTCTCCTGGAGCTCGACGTACGCGCTCATGCCTTCACGGGCGTAACCGTGGGCGAGGTCGAACATCGAGTAGTTCAGGGCGTGGAACCCGGCCAGGGTGATGAACTGGAACGTGAAGCCCATGGCACCGAGTTCACGCTGGAACTTGGCGATGGTGGTGTCGTCCAGGTGCTTGCGCCAGTTGAAGGACGGGGAGCAGTTGTAGGAGAGCATCTGGTCCGGGAACTCGGCCTTGACCGATTCGGCGAACTTGCGGGCCAGCTCCAGGTCCGGGGTGCCGGTCTCCATCCAGATGAGGTCGGAGTACGGTGCGTAGGCCTTGGCACGGGCGATGCATGGTTCGATGCCGTTGCGGACCTTGTAGAAGCCCTCGGCGGTGCGTTCGCCGGTGATGAATTCCTGGTCGCGCTCGTCAACGTCTGAGGTGATCAGGGTTGCGGCTTCGGCGTCGGTGCGGGCGATGACCACGGTGGGGGTGTCGGCGACGTCGGCTGCCAGGCGGGCTGCGTTCAGGGTCCGGATGTGCTGCTGGGTGGGGATCAGGACCTTGCCGCCGAGGTGTCCGCACTTCTTTTCGGAAGCGAGCTGGTCTTCCCAGTGCACGCCCGAGGCACCTGCGGTGATCATGGACTTCATGAGCTCGTAGGCGTTGAGCGGTCCACCGAAGCCGGCTTCGGCGTCAGCGACGATCGGAACCAGCCAGTCCTCAACGGTCTTGACGCCCTCGGCGTATTCGATCTGGTCTGCGCGGAGCAGGGCGTTGTTGATGCGGCGGACAACCTGGGGTACCGAGTTGGCCGGGTACAGGGACTGATCCGGGTAGGTCTGGCCGGAAAGGTTGGCGTCTGCGGCCACCTGCCAGCCGGACAGGTAGATGGCGCGGAGGCCGGCCTTGACCTGCTGCACTGCCTGATTTCCGGTCAGTGCGCCCAGAGCGTTGGTGTAGCCGCCGGTGGGAGCTTCCTCGGTGAGCTGCTTCCAGAGCTTCTCCGAACCGCGGCGGGCCAGGGTGTGCTCTTCGGAGACGCGACCGCGGAGGCGGACGACGTCGGTGGCCGAGTAATCACGGGTGACGCCTTCCCAACGCGGGTTGGCGGACCATTCAAGTTCCAGCGCTGCTGCCTGCTGCTCTGCGGTCTGCTCTGCTGGTTCAAACGATGCGGTCATTGCATGTCTCCTAAGTGGTGCCCGGGCCGGCCTCCGCTGCGCCTTTGCTGCATCGGCCGGCTTGTCCGGGGTCTGTATTTCTTTTTCGTAAGACCTACTTTTCTGCACTTCCAAGAGGGTTACTAGAGGAAAACTATGGAAAGAAATGCACTTCTTCGCGTATTCTCAAGAAATGTCGCCTGTTAGCTGGAATCGCGAAGTCGCGTCGCCGTCGTTGTCCGCTGCGTCCCCTGAACTGGACGTCATCAGCCTTGGCCGCCGCGTGCGCCATCTGCGCAAGCAGGCCGGGCTGACCCTCGACGACTTGAGTGCCGCCGTCGGGACCGCACCGAGCCAGCTGAGCCTCATAGAAAACGGCAAACGCGAACCTAAGTTGGGGCTCCTTCAGCAGCTCGCTGCATCGCTGAGTGTGACTATCGACCAGCTTCTGGGAGCGGAGCCGCCGAGCCGCCGGGCAGCACTGGAAATCGAGCTGGAACGGTACCAGCGGGGGCCCCTTTATGAGTCCCTCAACCTGCCCAAAATCCGCATCAGCTCGCGGCTTCCGCTCGATGTGCTGGAGTCGCAAGTGGGGCTGCTTCAGGAGCTTGAACGCAAACTCAATGAGCAAGTCGCGACGCCGGAAGAAGCCCGCCGCGCGAACGGCGAGTTGCGTGCCATGATGCGCGAGCGCGGTAACTATTTCCCCGAGTACGAGGCCGAGGCGCAGAAGGTCCTCAAAGGAGTGGGTTACACCACCGGTCCGTTGAGCCAGCACGTTATCGCGGACATAGCCGAGAACCTGGGTTTCACTCTGCACCATGTGGGCGATTTGCCCCATTCCACGCGTTCCGTGACCGATTTGAAGAACCGCAGAATTTATCTGACGCAGAACCAACGTCAGGACCACGACCCCCGTTCGGTCCTCCTGCAAGCGTTGGGCCACTACGTACTGGGACACGAAACTCCGCGGAACTACGGGGATTTCCTGGCGCAGCGAGTGGCCACCAACTACTTCGCCGCCGCTTTGCTGCTTCCCGAACAGGCAACGGTGGAATTCCTGCAAAAAGCCAAGGCCGCCAAGGAAATCGCCGTGGAGGACATCCGGGATGCCTTCGCCGTGTCCTACGAAACTGCCGCGCACCGCTTCACTAACCTGGCCACCAAGCACTTGGGCATCACCACGCACTTCCAGAAGACCCATCAGTCCGGCATCATCTACAAGGCCTACGAGAACGACGGCGTCACCTTCCCGCAGGATCACACCGGGGCGATTGAAGGGCAGCCGTCATGCAAGGCCTGGACGTCGCGGGCAGTGTTCGACGTTCCGGACAAGTTCAGCGCCTACAGCCAATACACGGACACGCCGTCGGGTACGTACTGGTGCACAGCCCGCACCGAGCGCTCGGCTGCCGGCGAATTTTCCTTGAGCATTGGCGTGCCGTACCAGCACGTGAAATGGTTCCGCGGCCGGGAGACCATCGCCCGCGCAACGTCCAACTGTCCCGACCCGAATTGCTGCAAACGACCCCCGGCGTCGTTGGCGAACGAGTGGGCCGGAAACGCTTGGCCGTCAGCCCGGGCCCATTCGCACCTGCTCGCCGCCATGCCTCCCGGCGCGTTCCCCGGCGTGGATGAGACCGAGGTGTACTCCTTCCTGGCGGCCCACTCCGAGCGCTGACGCTCGCTCATGTCCCTCGGGCTTGAGCATGACGCTCGCTCATGTCCCGGCACATTTAGGCAATCCCTCGCTCACTTCGCGTGAATTCCATCCTCAAACGGAGCACCATGTGAGAACAACACCAAACAGGGGGATGCGCCATGAAACGAACCGTCAGAGTGACCGCGCTGCTCGCGGCAGCAGCGCTGGTGAGCGGTTCCGCGACCATCAGTGCCTGCGCACCGCAACCGGCCGACGTCGGACTCCAAACGGCCGACGGCGTGACTCGCGTTTCGGTTCAGACATCGGACTACTCGGCGCAGCTCGCGGCGTTCAATGAGTCGGCGCGTGAGCTCGGCGCCACGCTACTCGCCGATGGCGGCGACTCGGACAACGGCAACGTGGTGTCGTCGCCCGCCAGCCTGCTGATTGCGTTGAGCATGCTTCGGGCCGGGGCATCCGGAGCCACTGCTCAGGAGATGGACTCAGCCCTTGGGTTGCCCGGGAAGGGGCGCGACGAAGCGATGAACGCACTGCTGGCCTCCCTTGAAAAGTTCGACGGCGACCCTGGCTCAGTCGATGAAGAGAACCCGCCGCGTAAGCCGGTCATGCATGCCGCCAACGGGCTGTTCGTTGACAAAGGTGTGCCAACCGGCGAAGCCTTTCTCACCACGCTCGCCAAACATTTCGGAACCGGTGTGTACCCGGTGAACTTTCAGGACGAAGCCGTGACCAAGCCGGCCATCGACCAGTGGGTCAGCAGGAACACCGGTGGCCGGATCAAGGAAGCACCCGCACAATACGATCCTGACAACACCTTCAGCCTGCTCAATGCCCTGTACTTCGCCGCCGCCTGGCAAACGCCGTTCGACGCCAACGACACTGCGGACGGCCCCTTCACCAAGGGCGGTGGGGAGGTAATCAAGGTGCCAATGATGTACACCTCCCTCTCCATGGCCTACGCCGAAGCTCCCGGATGGAAGGCCGTGGATCTGCCTTACGCCGAGGGTTTCGTCATGCGGCTGGTACTGCCCGACGGCGGTGCATCGGGTTCGGTTGGTGCGTCAGGGGCGGCGGGTCCGGCCGCCGTTTCTGCGGAGGTGCTGACGGACGTGGCTAACGGCTTGGGCGCCGCCAAGCAGGGCATGGTACGGATCAGTCTCCCCAAGTGGGACCACAAGACTACGTTTGAGCTGAGGAGAGTCTTCAAAACACTTGGACTCAACCAGATGCTGGCCACGGACAAAGATTTCGACGCGATTCAGCAGGGAATGAAACTGACACAGGCGGCCCAAGCTGCCAACATCACCGTTGCCGAAAAGGGGACTATTGCCTCGGCGGTGACCCAAATGAATGCCGAGGCCTCCAGCGCCGTGGTCCCGGAGCGGGAGATCGTCCTCGACCACCCCTTCCACTACCAGATCGTTCACGTTGACACAGGAATGCCACTGTTCGTGGGATGGGTGGCGGACCCGCGCAGCTAGCGGACCAGGCGCTGCACCAGCACCGCGGCTGCTCAGCCCATCAGAGACTTCGCCCAAGCTAGTGCTTTTTCACGTCGCGGCTCCGCTTCATCGACCTGTTGGACTCGCTGCACCAGCCTCGCTGCCCCAATCAAGCCGGCGTCGACCAGGGCCAGCACAAACGCGTGATCTTTGGGACGCGCCGCGATTAACTTGGCAGCGCATAGATCGTAAGGGTCGAGACAAAGACCCGTGCTGTTCTTTGTGTTTTCGTTGCGCACGCTGACCAGCCGGTACTCCCAGTCACGCGGCAACACGGCAGTGCTTCGACCGACTCCTTGAACGTAGAACCCAAACTGTTCGTGAAAGGGCGACCATTCGCCAATCGCAGCGTCGATGCTGTCGGCAAGCGTCCCCGCATCGTCATCTGACATCGGAGCTATGTCCACCTCGTCTGACATGGTGGCGGCCCAAGGCAGCTGCTCCTCAGTATAGGAACCGAGTATGGATTGGCTTCCGATGACGATGACCCGGTCGGCATGAATGATCTCGGTTGCCGCACGTATGGCGTGCTCAAGCTCCTCACGGCGCAAGGGCTGCCGCCTTCTTTATCGCCAGAACCCGTTCGTCCTGGGTAAGGATCCCATTGAAGGGACTCATTTGCCTTAGTTCTTTTGCGAACGGGCTGTCTTCAAGCATCGCGGCTTCGAGCTCGTCCACGGGCCGTTCCAGAAGCTCTTCCCATCGGTTTAGCCACTCTTCGGCCACGGGGTTCCTCGGCTTCTCGCGCATCCGCTGAATGCCCGCTCGACCGACTCTCCGGATAGCAACTTCATCTTCGTGCAGCTTTAGCCCGAGTTGAAGGTGAAGCTCGAAGGGGATGCGTTCCTCACGACGGATCATGACCGGCCTACGAGCCCGGGCCGACCTGATTGACGCCTGCACGACGGCTGGACTGGAGTTCAACCGTTTCGCGATTTCCCGAATGGACAGACCCGCCGCATGGAGGGAAAATATTGCTTCCTGTCGCCGCCGGGCAGCGGTCAACTGCTGCTGGCGCAATTCCTCACTGATCCTGCCTAGATCCGCAGCTTCACGAAAGAGCCCGTCGACATCGAGAGTGTCCATGCATGTATGGTACCCCCATACATGCATGTAGAACACACGGCATCGGATATCCGTCAGGGACCCGCGAAGTTAGCGGACCAGGCGCTGCACGAGCACCGCGGCTGCTTCGACAACCTCGTCGGCCTCGCGTTTAGTGGGGCTGAGAGCCACCTCCTGCCCGGCGACGGTGATGATGTCCGTGATCACGGCAACGGTGAGCCTGCCAAAGGTGTCGTCGCTGGCGCCCAGGAGCACGGAATTCTGTCGCACCCACTCACGCCCACGTTCCCGCCGAAGTACCTCGAAGCCCGGGGGAGTGTCGCCCTCAATGAACACCCGCTCCAAGTGGCGGTGCTTCCAGGTGTAGTCGAAGTAGCTGCGGCTGCCCACGTTGAACAGCGAAAGGGGATCGTTCTCGCCGGCTTTGCGCGCCTTCGCCACGGACGCGGCGACCATGCGCTCGTGTTCGTTTTGGTAGTCGTCCCACAGGGCGAGGAAGAGCTCAGTCTTCCCGCCAAAGTGGTGATAGAGGCTGCCCACGCTGGATCCTGCCCGCGCCACGATGTCCGAGATGCTCGCGTCGGTAAAGCCATGCTCCACGAAAACGCTGGCGGCGGCGTCCAGGAGATTTCGCTGTGTTGCCGCGGTGCGGGTCCATTGCCAGGAGCCGGCAGTGTTGGCTGCATCGGATGTCTTGCGAACCACGCTCTCGCTCCTCCCGCAGCCAGAAGAAAGACCGGAGTGTTGCCCGGCCATTTTTGGAATCTTACTCCGGAAAGAATCCACATAGCCAACAGCAAGCCTTGACTGGCCCTTGCAGACCGGGAAATAATTCTGGAAGTCTGTTCTAGAAATATGTATTGCGGCATGTATCCGAATGCTGCGATTTTTGACGTCGAACGCCCCGAAACCCGGGTACCGTTTTCACCGTCGGGCTGCAACTGGTTGAATCGCTATATAGCGCCAACTGGTCGCAGCCAAACAAGCCAGAGAGGAACGCGGCCTGATGTCCGTTTCAAGCAAGTCGTCCAGGATCACGTCGAACAGGTGGTTCAAACCCGTCGTCGTCACCGCAGGAGCTTTGGTGGTGGCACTGATCCTGGTGCTCGTTGCGCAATGGCTCCGGACCCTCCAGCCCGTGCAACAGTTCCTCACCGACTACCCGGGGCACTCCGCCGTTCCTGAAGGCGCCCCGACAGGGTTCCCGGCCTGGCTTGGCTGGCAGCACTTCCTCAACATGTTCTTCATTGTGCTGATCATTCGGTCCGGCTGGCAGGTACGAACCACCACGCGCCCGGCTGCCAACTGGACCCGGAACAACAAAGGTTTCATCAAGACCAAGAATCCCCCCACCAAGATCAGCCTGGACCTGTGGTTCCACCTGACCTTGGACGCGCTGTGGGTCCTGAACGGCATCATCTTCATCGTGCTGCTTTTCGCTACTGGTCAGTGGCTGAGGATCGTTCCCACCAGTTGGGACGTCTTCCCGAATGCCATCTCGGCGGGGCTGCAGTACGCATCACTGAACTGGCCCGTTGAAAACGGCTGGAACAACTACAACAGCCTCCAGCTGCTCACCTACTTCATCACGGTCTTCATTGCCGCGCCGCTGGCCATCATCACGGGCATTCGGATGTCCGGGGCATGGCCCAAGAAGGCTGCGATCAACAAGTTCTACCCGATCGAGCTGGCCCGGAAGATCCACTTCCCCGTGATGATCTACTTCGTGGCCTTCGTGATCGTCCACGTGACCCTGGTGCTGGCAACCGGTGCGCTGCGGAACCTCAACCACATGTACGCCTCCAACGACGACAACAACAGCTGGTGGGGTTTCGGGATCTTCGCAGCATCCATCGTGTTCACGGCCGCCGCTTGGTTCCTGGCCCGGCCCTTGTTCCTGCGCCCCATCGCTTCGCTCATGGGCAAGGTCTCGCGCTAAACAGAGGTCTCGCGCTAGGACAGCGCCCCGCCCTGCCACAGGGCATCAAACGGAGCCCCCGAAGACACGCGGTTCTTGATGCCGGCAGTCACGAAGGCCTTCGCCGTTCGGGCAGCTTCCAGCGGCGTCGCACCCTTGGCCAGTTCGGCAGTCACTGCAGCGGCCAACGAGCAACCGGCACCCGAGACGGCGACTTCGCCAACTTTGGGCGCACGCAGGACCTCCAGCGTCTCGCCGTCGTAGTAAACGTCGACGGCGTCCGGGCCTTCCAGCCGAACCCCACCCTTGGCAAGGACTGCTGCGCCGCTGATCTCATGAATGCGGATGGCGGCGGCCTTAAGCGACTCTTCGTCAGTAATGGTGAGTCCGGAAAGCGACTCGGCCTCGAAGTGGTTGGGAGTGACGAAGGTAGCCAGCGGCAGGATCTGCGCCTTCAAGGCCTGGTCAGTGTCCAGGGCGTGGCCAGGTTCCTGTCCCTTGCAGATCAGCACCGGGTCCAGCACGACGTGCCTGAAGGAGCCGCTGGCCAGTGCGTTTTCCACGGTGCTGATGGTCGCCGGGCTTCCGAGCATGCCGATCTTCACGGTATCCAGCACGGAAGGCGCGCCGGAAGCGGCACCATATGCCGCCGTCGTGGCTTCCAATTGGTCTGCGATGACCTCCTGGTCCACGGGGACAAAGCGGTGGTTCCAGCTGTCCTTGGGGTTGAAGGAAACGATGCACGTCAGGTTCGCGATGCCGAACACTCCAAGTTCCTGGAAGGTCTTGAGGTCGGCCTGCGCTCCGGCGCCGCCGGTCGCTTCGGAGCCGGCGATGGTCAGGGCAATGGCAGGGGCAACGGCTGAAGTCATGTGTTCATTTTGCCATTCGCCCCCGTCACACGCCCATTTCGCGCCTCCCGGCTAACCGTGGCAGCCTTAGCCGTGCAGCGCCCGGTAAGCTGCCTCTGCAGCCGGGTGCAGGGGCAGGCCAGCTGTGTTGATCAGGGTTTCCGGACTGAGGAATTGAACGCCAGTGCTGGACTTCGGCACCAGATCCTGGGCCTGCCCCACCATCAGCTCCACGGTTTGCCGAACAACATGATCCGCCAGGTCCCTACGGCACAGAAGCAGGTTGGCCACCCCCACGGTCCACACGGCAGGTGCGTTTCCATAGCTGTTCGCGGGAATGAGGACGCGGTCGTAGAAGAACTCCGACTGAGCCCGCATCGCAGTGATGAGTTCGGAAAGGTCGAGGAGCCGCACGCCAAGGTCCTGTGCCGCGGCGGCGATGGGCGCCGTCGGGACACCTCCGGACTGGATCATCACGTCTATGGAACCGTCCTTCAGGGAAGCCAAGGCCTGGTTCAGCCCAAGGTTGACCTGCCCCACAGCCCTGCCCGGCCCAGTCGTCTCGCCTGAGAGTCCTGCGGCAGAAATGATTCGGCCGGCCGTGAGGGTGGTTCCCGAGCCTACCTCACCCACGCCCACGGTCTTCCCGGCGGCGTCGGCGAAGGTTCGGATGCCGCTGTCCTCGCGCACAATACAGTGGACGTAGTTTTGGTAGACCTTTCCCAGCGCCACCAACTGCCCGTCGTCCTTGCCCAGGGCTGTGGCTTGCGCTGCAGCGTCGGCCAGTGCGACGGCGAGCGTCGCCTCCCCGGATAAGACACGCTGGACGTTCTCCAAACTTCCGCCGGTGGTCAGCGCGACTGCCTTTTCGGCCACCCGTTCCCGTTGCAGCAGGTCCGCGAGGAGGGCAGCAAACTCTAAGTAGAAGCCGCCGGATTCGCCGCCGGCAACGGTCAGTTCCTGTGGCCGGTCCTCCGGTGTGCAGGCCGCTGTTGACGCTAGCAGGCCGCCCCCCACACCGAGCACGGCAACCGCTTTTAGGGCGCTTCGCCGGGAGATCATCGCTGACTCAGGCATGCGATTCCTCCCACGGCCGTACAAACTCCAGCCGGGCAGTCAGCCCGTGCGGCTCATTCGCTTGCAGGACCAGCTGTGCGTCGTTCGCTTCCGCGAGCCGTTCCACGATGGTCATACCCAGCCCATTACCGGGGATCTTGCTGTGTTGCGGCGCGCGCCAGAACCTGGTGGTGGACGCGGCGAGTTGATCGGCGGGGAGGCCGGGACCGTCGTCGGAAACCTCGACGGCGGTGCCTCCCTGCGTCTGCCGGCTCGCCACCGTGATACGTGCCCCCGGAGCGTATTTGAGGGCATTGGCGAGGAGCTCACCCACCATATGCGCGAGTTCCTCCGGGTCACAAACAATCTGGCTTCCGGACGCCGGGCCCTCCAATGTCAGCTCCGAGCCGGCAAGGTGGGCGGCCGGCGTCGCCCTTTCCACTTCACCTTGCAGGACCGGGAAGGGGTCGATGACGGCCAGCCGCTTATGCTCTGATGCTGGCTCCACACCGGCAGACACTTCAGAGGCGCGGTGTTCAGCAGTTGCCAGCTTCAGCACGCCGTCGAGCATTTCTTCCACCCGCTCAAGTTCGGCCACTACGCCGGCTGCCGCTTCTTTCTCAGGCTCCGAGCGTAAGGCGAGCTGCAGCAGATCGATCCGCAGCCGCAGCGCCCCCACAGGATTCCGGAGTTGATGTGAAGTATCAGCGATGAGCCGGCGCTGCGACTCCATGCTTTTAGTCACAGTATCGGCCATGGCTGTGAAGGACCGGCTCAACTCACGCAGTTCAGGCGGACCGGCTTCAGGAAGCTGGCTGGTTTTGCCCGTGGCCGCGAGCTCGTGGACTGCCTTGCTGAGACGGTGGACCGGGCGCAGAACCCAAGCCGTGATCCGCGACGCCGCCACGAGCAGCAGCATCCCCAGCGCCACCGCGGCAAGCCCGACGACGAGCCACCGCTCCCGGAGCTTCTGCCGGGCGGCTTCGAGGTTGACCTCAACAACCACTTCGCCAAGTACCTGGCTGGCCGTGCCGAAGGACCTGGAGATGAAGTCATTGCCTGTCCCGAAGGCACGGATGGGGTTGAGCGTAGTGTCGCTGAGGTTAAGGCTCGCCCGGTTGAGTGCGTCACTGACCACTGGTTGGTCCTCGCTGAGGTTGCCGGAGCTTACCGTTTGCTGCTGAAGCCGGATCAGGATCCCTTCGCCGTAAAGCTCGGAATAGCGGTCCATTTCACGCTGGAGTTGGGTTGTGTCGTTGTCCTCAGCGGCGTCGCTGGCCAGTTGCGCGAAACGGTTGAGGGCTGCCACGCGGTTGATCTGCAGTTCCTGGGTGAGCTCCCTGCTCGCCGATGTCAGGATCACGCTGGACACCGTCACCACAATGACAACCACCAGCAGGCTGAGGATGCCCAGTACGCGGACTTTCACGGTTGCTCTACGCGGTAGCCGACGCCGCGGACGTTGATGATGAAGCCGGGAAGTTGGAGCTTGGACCGGAGGCCTGTGAGGTGCACGTCCAAGGAACGGGAGTGCGCCAGGAATGCGTCGCCCCAGAGCGCATCCAGGAGCTGCTCCCTGGTCACCACGGAGCCTGCGTTCCTGACCAGCAGGCTGAGGAGGTCGAATTCGGTTGCCGTGAGGGCGAGTTGTCTTTGGCCCACGGATGCCACCCGGCGGTCGAGGTCCACTTCCAAATCTCCGAGGACGATGGTGTGCGGAGCGTCCTGTCCGGAACGGCTGGCGCGCCGGGTGACTGCCTCGATTCTGGCGAGCAATTCCACGAGTTTCACGGGTTTGACCAGGTAGTCATCGGCTCCGGATCGAAGGCCCAACACCACGCTGCGTTCGTCGTCGCGAGCGGTCAGGATCAGGATAGGAATCTGCGTGACCTGTCGCAGTTTGCGCAGGACGTCCAAGCCATCCATGTCAGGGAGGCCGAGGTCCAGCAGGATCACTTCGTGCTGCCGGTGGGCCAGGAGCGCGTCCTCGCCCCGGGACACCCGGGTGTGCTTGTGGCCAGCAGAGGCCACGGCTGCGCTCAGGGCCGACGCCATGGCGTCGTCATCCTCGACGATGAGCACGTGCACTGTCAGGGTCCTTTGGCTTGCTGTGGGCTGGTTCGCGGGTTTGGTTGGTGGGTTTGGTTCGCGAGTTTGGTCCGCTACTAGAGCTTAACGTTGCGAGGCCCGCTCTGCGCCCCTCAGAGTAGCCAAAGGGCGCAAAGCGGGCCTCACAAGGCAGCCAGGTTAGGCGTTGACGAGATCCTTCTTGTCGTCGTCGTCCTTCGCAGTGACTTCCGTATCACCCTTTGCCGTGCCCTTTGCCGCGAAGGCGTTGCCCTGCTCGGCATCCAAGTGCGTCGGCTTCTTGTTCTTCAGAGCGAAGATGTACACCAGGAGGGAGATGAAGATAGCGGCAGTGACATAGGTGAAGAACATGTCCACCTGGCCCGACTTCTGCAGGGCCGCACCGATCAGCGGTACAGTGCCGCCGAACAGCGAGTTGGCAATTGCGTAGCCCAGTCCGACGCCCAGCGCGCGGATGGACGCCGGGAACAGTTCAGCCTTCACCAGCGCGTTGATGGAGGTGTAGCCACCCACCATCAGCAGGCCACCGAACATCAGGAGGAACGCCACAAACGGGTCCTTGGTTCCAGCCAGCGTGGAAAGCAACGGCCACGTGAACAGTACGCCTGTGACGCCGAACCAGATCAGCAGCGGCTTTCGGCCAATCTTGTCGGACAGCATGCCGTACACGGGCTGCAGCAGCATGAAGATGAACAGCGCCCAGAAGTTGATGACGGAGGTATCGGTCTTCGCGATGCCGGACGTATCGTTCATGAACTTCAGGATGAAGTTGGTGTACGTGTAGAACGCCACGGTGCCGCCCAGGGTGATACCGATGCAGATGAGCAGCGGCTTCCAGTGCTTGGTGAACAGCAGTTTCATGGTCCCAGGCTGTGCCTCGCCCTCAACCTTGACGTGCGCGGCGCGGAGCTGATCAGCAGAGAGGGTTTCCTCCATGGACCGGCGAAGCCAGAGAACAACCAGTGCAGCGGCACCACCAATAGCAAACGGAATCCTCCAGCCCCACTCGGTCAGGTCATCCTTGCTCATGGTGTTCTGCAAGATAACCAGCACAAGGAGGGCCAGCATCTGACCGCCGATCAGCGTGACGTACTGGAAGCTGGAGAAGAAGCCGCGGCGCTTGGCCGTTGCAGCTTCGGACATGTAAGTGGCGCTGGTTCCGTACTCGCCGCCCACCGAGAAACCCTGGACCATGCGGATGAACACCAGCAGAATCAGGGCCCAGAGGCCTATAACGTCCTGCGTCGGCAGGATGGCGATGGCGAAGGAACCCGCGGACATCATGGTCACGCTGAGTGTCAGCGCAGCTTTGCGGCCCTTGCGGTCGGCATACCGGCCGAAGAACCAGCTGCCGATCGGGCGCATGAGGAACGACGTCGAGAAGACCGCCATCGCCTCAAGACCAGCCTGCAGGTCGTCCGAGGAGTTGAAGAAGTGCGACTGGAAATACGCCGCGAAAACCGTATAGACGTAGAGGTCGAACCACTCCACGAGGTTGCCCGCGGAGCCCTTGAGGATGTTGCTCACGGCTTTACGTGTCTGGGCGGCTTCGCTCAGAGGTGCAGCTTGCTGGGTGCTCATCAATGAACCTTCCTGGACGGCGCCGGAAACGGCAGCCGTGTCTTGCCTGAGTTCGTTCTGTCCATGAAGCTCGTGCTCATGGCGTCCTTGCGCATGGCTCTTCGTCGACTAAGAAAGGCCCTCCAAGGTGAAGAGGACATGTTCCAAACTATGGGTGATGCACGGCACAGCCCTAGCTCGCGGGGGATTTCCTAACACTTCCTTAGGTTTCGGCTGGCTCGGGTTGAGGTCCGACGGCGGGCACGCACGTTAGCGTCCGACGGCGGTGGCGCACGTTAGCGTCCGACGGCGGCGGCGCTCCACAGGTTTTCGGGCGCAGCTTTCCGCTGTGGCTTTCCCGAACAGCCGGAGTTATCTTCAAGGCATGGGTGGAGTTCGACGCGCGGCCCGCGTCTTGAAGCATGAGGCAGCCAATATTCCGCTACCACCAGGTCAGGTTGCCGGTCTGGTGTTGGACGTCGTCCTTGATCACCTGCGTCCCGTTCCGGTTTCCGGGGACAGGGTCCGACGCAGGGCTGCCGGTTTGGCCTTGGCTTTGGCTGGCGCAGGACTCACCGGTTGGGCGGTTTCGGAGCGCCGGCGTGAAACGGCGGGAAGTTTTGCCCTGGGCCACCCCGAGGGACTAGTGACCAGCGGACCCTATGCCGTGAGCCGCCATCCGATGTATCTCGGGTGGTGGCTGATCCACGCAGGCGTGGCGGTAAACAGGGGTTCTGTGTGGGCTCTCGTGACTCTGCCGGCTGGAATGGCGGTGGAGCATCTGGGCGCGTTATGGGAAGAAGCCATGCTCCGAAACAGATTTGGACAGCCTTATGCCGACTATGAGAGAGATGTTCCCCGCTACATCGGTTCACCGGCACGGTTAATGCGGACCAGTTTCCAAATGGCAAGGCGGCCAACTCCCGCTGCGACGGCAATCGACGTGGGAAACAGAAGGGAACCCGTGGACGAAAATGCGCCGAAAGGCACGCACACGAGCAATCCCGCAGCGAAGAATGCGGCCACGTGAAGCCACTGGTTCCGAACGCGTCGCAGGGCCAGTCCGAGGAGTGACCCTACAGCGGCACCAACTGCCCAGACCGGGAGCAGACTGTAAATGAAAAAGACAACGGCCAACTCGGGACTCTGGCTGGACAGCAACGCGCAGAACGTCAAGTGCGCCACGGATATGCCCAGAGTCAGTCCCTTGCCTCCCAGCACCACCCGATCCTTTGGTCCGTAGCGCCATCCTGTGGATGGGCTCCTTGTTGCCAGCGCGCACTCTTCATCGATTGACCAAGGGTCATGGCTCATGACTACCTCCGAGTGATGTGAGCGAGCGTTCGGCTGAAGGGGCGATTATGTGAGCGAGCGTTTGGCTTTGCCCTCGGCGATCTCGTTGAGCGCGCCGGCCAGCGAAGGATACTCAAACGCGAACCCGGCGTCGAGCAGTTTCCGGGGCTCCACCCATCGGCTCTTCAGTACAAGCTCTGTTTGTGTACGGATCAGGATGGCGCCGGCTTCAAGCAGCCAGGCCGGCGTTGGGATGCCGAACGGGACACCCATGCTTTGCCGGACAAGTGACATCAGCTCGCGGTTGTCCACAGGATAGGGCGTTGCCGCGTTAACTGGACCGGTCAGCTCAGCGTGGGTGTGCACGAACAACACCGTCCTAAACAAGTCCTCCACGTGGATCCAGCTGAACTTTTGCGTGCCATGGCCCATGTGCCCGCCCAGCCCCAGCCGAGCAAGGTTCCGGAGCGGGCTCATGACGCCACCCGCGCCGAGAACGATCGCGATCCGAAGCGCCACCTTTCGAGTGCCCGGAGCAACGGCAGCCGCCAACTCGTCCTCCCAAGCACGGGCAACGTCCACGGAGAATCCGCTTCCCGGTTCGCCGGTGACCTCAGACTGAGGACCATCTTCCGCATGCCGGTAGATGGTGCCGGTACTTGAGTTGATCCAGGTTCTGGGCCGTTCGGCACATCGAGCAGCGGCGCGTCCCAAAGCGCGAGTCGTGAGGACCCGGGAGTCCAGAATCTCGCGCCGGTGCCGCTCGTCGTATCGGCAATTCACGGAGCGTCCGGCGAGGTTCACCAGCAGTTCGGCGCCGTCAAGCGCTTTGGTGATGGCGCCGTCGTCGTGCCATTGAGCGTCAGCCGACGTGTCCCGCCCAACTGTCCGGACCTGCCACCCTTCGTCAATGAACCGCTGCGTGAAGTAGCTGCCAATGAAGCCACTAGCGCCGGCAATCACCACCGTCCTCGGCATCACGAGTCTTCCTTGACGCGTCGCACGAGCCCCAGGACGTCGTCGAACACCTTGCTGACGCCGGGAATTTTCGCCAATGACAGGCCGCGCGCCACCAGAGGAGCGGCGCCGTCGATAAGTTTTCGTGTACGGCGTTGTCCTTCGGAGCGGTCGTAGACCCAGAACAGCGCCACGCCCATGTAAGCCAGCCACAGCAGCTCGGGTAGATCGCCGCGCAACTTTTTCGCGACGGCGGGGGAGGAACCTTCGACGGCGGACCGGAAGATCGCGAGCGAGGCCTCGCGGGCGGCGGTGGACGCCTCGCCGAACGGGTTGACGGGCGACGTCGGCCGGATCGCCGTCGCGATGAAATCGGAACCGAACTGGTGGTACGGCGCCATGACGTCGATACCGGAGTGCAGAACTGCTTTGAGGCGCCCCGCGAGATCCTGGACGCCTTCGAGGGCCTGCGCAGCCATTGTGGCGTGTTCGTCCTGTACCTGGATGTAGAGCTCTTGGACGAGCTCGTCCTTGGAAGCGAAGTAGTAGTAGGCGTTGCCGACGGAGACTCCAGCCTCCTGCGCAATTGCGCGCATGGTGGTCTTCTCAAAGCCGATTTCACGGAACATCTTCAGCGCGACGTTGGCCACGAGCTGCCGGGTCTGCTCACTCTTTGCTGCCATGGTGCCGCTCCTCAATCGAATTTTGAACGTGTTCAAGGATGAGTATGACATGGCTTCTGAACATGTTCAAAAGATGATGGTTGTGCAGACAGGAAAGTACAGGCGCGGAGTGGGAGAATGGAATCGGTGCCGGGCCGGATGCCCCACCAACCACAGTGCTAATACAGCGGGGCAGTCTTACTACGGACGCCTGCGCGAACCACTAAGAAATGGATGACCCATGCCCTCGCCCTCAGGCTCCAGTACTTTGAGCAAGCCCGCACCGCGCTTCGCTTCGATCGGCTCGCCGTATTTCGGCATCATGCTGGCCATCATGGCCGTAGTGCTGATCCTGTCCAACATCGGCGCCTCCAAGGGCGTAGTGTTCGGGCCGATTATCACTGACGGCGGCTTCTTCCTGTTCCCCCTCGCATACATCCTGGGTGACGTGATGAGCGAGGTCTACGGGTTCAAGGTGGCACGAAAGGCCATCATCACCTCGTTCGCGCTCTCGGTGTTCGCATCGCTCTGCTACTGGATCATCATCGTGCTGCCGGGCTTCAATGACGAGTACGGCACAGCCAAGCAGGCAGCCATCGAAGGTGCCCTGGGCCCGGTTCCGCTGATCGTCCTCGGTTCACTGCTCGCTTTCCTGGCCGGGCAGACCATCAACTCCTGGATCCTGGTGAAGATGAAGGAGCGCACTGGCGAGAAGTCTCTGTGGGCGCGCCTGATGGGCTCGTCCGTGGTGGGCGAATTCGTTGACACCCTGATCTTCTGCAGCATCGCGGCGTCGGTCATCGGCATCACGGACTTCGGCTCGTTCCTGAACTACGTCCTGGTTGGCTTCGTCTACAAGACGGCCGTGGAATTCCTGTTCGTACCCGTCACCGTGCTGGTTGTTGGCTGGATCAAGAAGCGAGAGCCGAGCTACGGAGTAGCCGCGGCCTAGCCTCCGCAGGGGCCCATTTCGATGGCTTGCTGCGCACCATGCCGTGCGTTCGGCACGGTGCGCAGCCTAGCCCCGAAACGGACCGGCGATGGCGCGCTACGAGTAGTACCGGCCCAGCGTCTCCGCCTTGAACTCGAAGAATTCCCCGGATTCGATGGCCAGGCGGGCGTCGTCCACCATCTTCACCACGAAGCGTTCGTTATGGATGGAGATCAGGGTTGCCGAGAGCATTTCCTTGGCCTTGAAGAGGTGGTGGATGTAGGCCCGTGAATAGTTCAGGCAGGTGTAGCAATCGCAGCCGTCCTGCAACGGCCCAAAGTCCGTCTTGTACTTAGCGCCGGACAAGTTGAAGCGGCCAAAGGGTGTGTAGAACGCGGAGTTCCGGGCAACACGGGTGGGGGAGACGCAGTCGAAAGTGTCGGCACCGTTCTCGATGGCCGTGAAGATGTCGTCCGGTTCGGAGATCCCGAGCAGGTGCCGGGGTTTGTCCTCGGGAAGTTCCTCGTTGCACCAGCGCACAATGGTGCCCAGGTTTTCCTTCTCCAACGCACCTCCGATCCCGTACCCGTCAAAGGGCATGGCGCCCAGATCCTGGCAGGCCTTCCTTCGCAGGTCCTCATACTGGGCTCCCTGAATGACACCAAACAGCGCTTGGTATGGCTTACCCACACGGGAAGCGGTCAACGAAGCGTGTTCCTCCAGGCATCGCAGGGCCCACAGCCGCGTTCGCTCCAACGACTCCTCTTGGTAGGCCCGGGAGTTCTGCAACGTGGTGAGCTCGTCAAAGGCGAACATGATGTCCGCGCCGATCTGGTGCTGGACCTGCATGGAGATTTCGGGGGAGAAGCGGTGCCGATCCCCGTTGAGGTGGGATTTGAACCAGACACCGTCGTCGTCAATGTGTGCCAGCCGCTCCTTGCCGGGCGCTACTGCATCGTCCGGTCCTGAGCTGTCCACGTTCTTCATGTCGATGACTTTTTTGAACCCCGAGCCAAGGCTCATCACTTGGAATCCGCCCGAGTCAGTGAAGGTGGGCCCCGACCAGTTCATGAACGCGCCAAGCCCGCCAGCGGCGTCGAGGATCACCGGCCCCGGTTGCAGATACAGGTGGTAGGCGTTGGCAAGCACAGCCTGCGCGCCGAGCTCGGCGATGGACTCCGGCAGCACTGCCTTCACGGTTGCTTTGGTCCCGACGGCGATGAACGCGGGCGTCTGGATGGTCCCGTGCGGTGTGGTGATGGTTCCGGTTCGGCCCAGGAAAGAGCCTCCGTTTACTTCCACCTGGGCGTCCGACGGGGAGCACGTTTCAGTTAGGCGCTGGCCCACAGAAAAGGAGAACTCGGATTGCCGGTCGGACAATCCGGGCAAGTCAGGCCGGGTGGGAGCAGGGGAAGATGCAGGGGCAGATGAGGAAGCTGGCACGCTACCAAGTGTGCCAGCTTTACGGCAGGTAACCTTCCGAAGAAACCCTACGAACCGTAGTTCTCAGCCTTCCAGTTGTCCCACGAGGACCGGATGTCCGCTAATGTGTGGGCGCCCAAATCGTAGGTGGAGGCAATCACCATGGAGCCGCCGTCGGGCCTTTTCTCCGGAATCGGCAGTTGCTCCGCCACGATCAGCAGTCCGTCCCCATGCTCGGCGTAGCTGTGCACAGTGAGGCCCACCTGGTGACGGCTCTTGAACCAGACCTTGCCGGAGATCTTCTCACCGGTGGCAAGAGTGAGCGAGTACTCCTCCCCAACAGGCGGCAAATCCCCGAGCCCCAGCTTCTCGATCGCCGGTCCGCCTTTACCCGGCAGGGAAATGAAATGGGTCCGCCGGTGTCCGTGGGGGTGCCGTTCCAGCGCAAACCGCAGCTGATGCAGGAACGTGAGCCAACCCTGGGTGATGTCCTCATCCCACTCGGCCCATTCCGAGTTGTGGTCGAGGGCGGCCCTGGTGACCCGCACCTCCGTACCACCGGAGACCGGGTGGAGCTCAAAAACATCGCCGCCGTTGACGGTCAGGCTCGTGTGGTCGGGCCCCTCCACAACATCGGTGTTGAAGTAGATCTGTTTGATTTCGTCGGCAAGATCGTCGGCTTCCCAGCCGTGCCATTGAGCCACCAACGACGGTTCACGCAGCATTGTCCAAACCTGCTGCGCGTCGGCATTAATCACAACGCTCAGATTGTTCGTCATGGCCCCGAATCTACCGCCGTTGGCGCCCACATAACAGGTCTTGATATTCCCGAATAAGCGGTACCGGGAAAGCTAGGCGCGCACCGACTCAAGTTCGTTACCGATCCGCCGGGCCAGCTCGTCCTCGTCGATGGTCTTCGATCCACCGTGGGCGCGCAGGAACATGAGCGCTTCGAGCCGGAGGAACCGCCATTCGCGTTCGGCTTCGTGGTTCCCGTTGTCGATTGCGCGGAAGATTTCCTTGTCGTACAGATTGGGTTCGTTCAGCGACCGCTGCCTGACCCGGGCATTGATCCGGGCCTTGAAGGGGTCTTCTTCCTGGGACTCGGGCGCGCGCAACAGTTTCTCGTAAACCGCAGCACGATCGCTTTGTCCGGCTTCGCGGCAAATGAAACTGGATAGCGCCAAGGCACGTTCGATCGATGCCCAGCGGTCCAGATTGCCGTCGAAAGGCAGCACATTCAGCAAGTCGGCGACTGCCAGAGCGTGGTCCGGGTCGCGCAGCACGATGCAGAGATCGAAGGCGAGATCACTCAGGTCTCGCAGGCAGCTCCCCGACTTCGTATTGATGCCTTTGGCGAGCCGATCCGCCAGGACCTGCACGCCGTTCTTGCCCTTATGGTTGGCGGCCGCGGCACGGACCACGGCTTCCGGCGTGCCGTCGGGCTCGGGAATAAGGGCAAGTTCTTCGGCGCTCGGTCCGGTGTGCGTGGGCGGCGTTTCCGGGCGCGGAGGAACAACGACGGCGGGCACCGCGGGAGCGTCGACGTCGCCTCCTGCGGAGGTGCTTGAGTCCGAGGTGCTGGACTCAGGAACATTGGAACCAACCGGAACTCCATCACCCACCGGAACACTTGACCCGACAGCGATCCGTACTGCACCGCCGTCGACCATTGTCACCAGCAGCAACGCGGCAACGCCGTAATCGTCGTTTTCCACCTCAACGGCGGTAATTTCCTGGGCCGGCCCGTCACCGGGTGGGAACACAAAATCCCCGGGCCGCAGGTCCCCAGCCTGCTTTTCCATGTATTGCTGTGTGGCTGGGCTGTGAGTCATCGGAAGTCCTTTGGTTCTCGTGGGGTCCGCCGTCCAGTCTACAAAGACCAGCTGGTGAAGGGGCCGGGACCCGCTAGAGAACGATGCCCGAGAAAGCCAAGGCCTGCCGGACGAGATTCCCGCGGCCGCCGTCGAATTCCTGCTGGACGTTGTCGCTGAGCACCTCTTGAGGCGTCATCCACGTGAGTTCCAAAGCGTCCTGGCGGGGTTCACATTCGCCGGTCACAGGAATGATGTAGGCCAGCGAAACGGCGTGCTGGCGGTCATCCGTGAAGCCTGTCTGAGACGGGGCCGGGAAATATTCGGCCACCGTGAAGGGAACAGGGCTGATGGGCAGCTGCGGGAAAGCCAGGGGGCCGAGGTCCTTTTCCATGTGCCGCAGGAGCGCCGCGCGGATGGTTTCGCGGTAGAGAACGCGGCCGGAGACGAGGTAGCGGACCATGTTTCCGTCGGCGTCGCCCTGAAGGAGGGTGCCCACTTCGTTCACATACCCGAGCGGATCCAGCCTGACCGGAACGGCCTCCACGTAGACCATGGGGAGGCGGCCGCGGGCTTCGAAGAGGTCTTCATCCGAAAGCCAGCCTGGATACGGGTCGGGTGTACGTACGCTCATGGTTAAGTTCTACCGCATCCCCAGCCGAACTTCCTTGGCAGCGGCGCCGTGGCTCCGGGGTTACGCTCTCGGCTGTATTACGAGGCCGGGACTGGTGACTTCTCCACGACAATCGACGCCGGCGCTGCGCCGCCCACAGCATCCGGGTTGGCGACGTAGAGGAGGTCTTCGGTGATCCTGGCCTCGACATCCGCAGCTTTGAGGCGCGCCAGCAGTGGTTCCAGATCGCCGTCGTACTCAAACGCAAGGTCCCCGTTGGTGGCGTCCGCGCCGTGAGTAATTTGAAGGATTCCGCCGTTCTTGGTGGTGAACGTGGCCGATTCGTCGTCCTCCGTGCGTGGCCGGGCGCCGATGTTTCGCAAAACGTTTGCGGAGAACGCCACCAAAGGGCTGACCCACGTCGCTGCCACCGTGAGTGCTGGATCGGCATCAATTGATGTGGCCCAGCTGCCATCTGCTGCCCGCTGCGCCGGGAAAGCAAAGAACTCGAAGCCGTCATCGGCAGAGATGCGTACAGAGGGCCCGTAGGAGGCTTCATGGAGCTCCGCCTGGGTGCCGTCTTCTTCGGTGCGGCGTGCGAACTCCTCCAGGTTCCCTACCTCGACACTGAAGATCGTGTAGCCATCCAGTGGGTGACCACGCTCCAGCCGACCCAACGCGACGCGACCCGAACCGGCGTCGAACTCCTGCCAGTCGCCGTCGTCCACCGTCTTCACCAAACCCAGCGCCTGCAGCAGCGTGGCCCATTGCTCAAAGTGCGATGTGTAGTGGATGGGGCGGGCTCGCAACATTGGTCCTCCTGGGTTGGGTCCTCGCGGTTCGGGTGTCCGCTCCCAGCCTATGCCGCGTGGCCTTGCGGGGGACGGTGCATTTCACAGGAGAATGAACCCATGCCCATTGAACTTGAGGAACTCCTTGTTTCCGACGGAGCCGCTTGGCGCTCTTGGCTTTCGGAGCATGCCGCTGAGAGTCCCGGCGTGTGGTTGATTCTGCACAAGAAGGGCGGCAAGCTCACGGAGTTGGACTACGACGCCGCTTTGGATGAGGCCCTGTGTTTTGGCTGGATTGACGGCCAAGCGAGGAGCCGCGACGCCGAAAGTTACTTCCAGCGAATGACGCCCCGCGGCCGTAAGAGTATCTGGTCAGCGCGGAATGTGGGGCACATTGCGCGACTGGAGTCCGAGGGCAGAATGACCGCTGCCGGACGAGCGGCCGTCGAGGCCGCAAAAGCTGATGGACGCTGGGAAGCGGCCTACGCCGGACCGGCCGATTCCGTGGTTCCGGATGACCTCGCGGCAGCCATCGCCGCAGTCCCGGAGGCCCAGGCAATGTTCGATTGTCTGACCTCCCAGAACCGCTTCGCCCTCATCCACCGCACCAACGGGGTCAAAAGGGCCGATACCCGTGCTCGCAAGATCGCCGGTTTCGTGGAGATGCTTGCCCGTCACGAAGCCCCGTATCCGCAAAGGAAGCGGCCCGCTTCAAGCGGCAACTAGAGCGTGGCGGCAGCTTCCAGCGCCATCCAAGCTTGAAGCTGCGTGGAAAGCTCGACGGCGGCACCCACCGGGTACGTTTCGCTCGCCGGACGCTGGGGGTCGAAGGAGAACACGATGGCTGGAGCTCCCTTACGACCCGTGGCCTGGTTCGGGTCCTCGCGGCGCCCGGCCCAGAACGCTTCGGCTGTGCTGCGAACCAAGGACCTGGCCGTTGCCCTGGTTGTGGCTGGGAGCCGGGCGTCCCGGGCTGCCAAAGCGAGATAACGGAGCAGGATGCCGGTGAAAAGGCCACCATCGCCCGTGCCATCACCACGGATGACCTGCGTGCCGGGCAGCGTCAGCTCGCGTTTCACGGCGTCCACCAGCAGGGCGGCCCTGCGCAGGTTGTCATCACCGCCCAGTTCCAGCAACGCACCCAGGACCGGGCCTTGGTTGTAGGTGTAAATGGCCTCATCCACCATCACCCTGCCCTGACTGATCCGAAGCCCGTCCCGATACACGCCACGTTCCGGGTGGAGGAGCTTGTTGTTGAGCCAGTCCACCAACTTCCGTGCGCGCTCTGTGTGGTCGGTCCGCGCGTAATAGAGTGCCACGGGGGCTGTGGCAGGGGTGTTCTTGAAGTCCCGTTTGGTGCTCCAGAAAGTACCGCCGCCAAGGTGGTCCGTGGAAGCTGAATCGAACTGCAGCGTCAGGCTCTTGCGGACATAGGCGTTCCGCCGCCGACCAGGTTTGTTGGTCTCTTCGGCAAGCTTTTCCAATCGCAGCGTGGCGAGTGCCAGCCACGCCATGTCGTCGTAGTAGTCGTTGACGAATCGCAGCAGATTCCGCAACCGGATGGTGGTGACCAGCCGCGAAGCGAGCCGGCCCGCGCTCGGGCGGGAGTCGCCGTCGAACTTTGTTTTACTCGCGAGTTCGCGGCGGCCCGCATCCACCAGGCAGTCCACGTAGTGCGCTTGCCACCAGTAATGCCACGGGCCGGAGAGGCTCTTGATGGTGTTGCTGGGCAGGCTCACTGCACCTATGTGCGTACCTGGCAGGAAGAGCAGGCGCCTGCCGAAGCTTCGGGTCACTGATCGGGCCGCTTGGGTGGCACGTGTTGCCCATTCGGCGGCGTCTGTGGAGGGGGCCGGCGCCCCGGGTTCGGTCTGGCTGGACATGCAATCAGCCTAGCGGGGCAGGAAGTGTGCGCTTGCCAACAATTCCAGTTAACATTCATTAACGGATTTGGGTCTGCATCAAGGAGGATGAATGGACATCAAGGGCACGGTCGCGCTGGTAACCGGCGGGGCATCAGGGCTAGGGGCCGCTACCGCGAAGCGCTTGTTCGACGCCGGAGCTTCGGTGGTACTGGTGGATCTGCCGCAATCGGCTGGTGACGGATATGCGGCCGAACTGAATGCGGCACGTTCGGGTGAGGGGGAGTCGGGTCCACGTGCTGTCTTTGCTCCTGCAGACGTCACCAACGAATCGCAAATCCAGGCCGCCGTCGATGCCGCCGTATCTTTGGGACCGCTCCGGATCGTGGTCAATTGCGCAGGTATCGCAACGCCGGGGAAAGTCATTGGCCGCGAAGGCGTGCTGCCGCTGGAGAACTTCAACAAGGTCATACAGATCAACCTTGTGGGCACCTTCAACGTGATCCGCCTGGCCGCTGCTGCCATGGTGGAAACCGAACCCGTCTCCACGGAACTGGGTGGGCCCGAACGCGGCGTCATCATCAACACCGCCTCCGTGGCTGCCTTCGAAGGCCAGATCGGCCAGCCAGCCTACGCTGCATCCAAGGGTGCCGTAGCGGCAATGACGCTGCCCTTGGCGCGGGAGTTTGCCCGATCACTGATTCGGGTAGCCACCATCGCGCCCGGCATCTTTGAAACGCCCATGATGGCCGGACTTCCCCAAGCAGCCCAGGACTCCCTCGGACAACAGGTCCCGCATCCTGCACGCCTGGGCCGTGCCGTGGAGTACGCAAACCTGGCAGCCCACATCGTCGAAAATGCCATGCTCAACGGGGAGACCATCCGACTCGATGGCGCAATCCGAATGGGACTCAAGTGATGGGCGATTACAGCGGCCCTTCCGGGTCCTTGCCGGGGACAGTTCCCGCTGGTTCCGGTTCCGCCGGTCCCGTTTCGCCGTCAGTGGCTGACCTACCCACGGCTGACTTCTTTGACTTCGAATCGCTGCTCAGCGTCCAGGAACAACGGAAACTCAACGAACTCCGGACCTTCCTTGCCTCCGAGATCGCCCCATACGCCGGGCAGTGGTGGGAGAAAGCAGAGTTTCCCGAAAACATTCTTCCTAAGCTCGCGGCCCTCCGGCTCAGCGCGCCCGCCCAGCGCGGATATACCCACCTGTTCGCTGGCCTGGTTATTGCCGAAATGACAAGGGTCGACACCTCGATCGCAACGTTCTTCATGGTTCACCACGATCTCTTCGTGGAGTCGCTGTACGACTTCGGCAGTGACGCTCAGCAGGACCGCTACCTGGACGACGCCTCCAACCTCCGCACAACCGGGGCCTTCGCCCTTACTGAGCCGGGCCACGGGTCCGACGTCGCCGGAGGAATGGAGACCACTGCGCGCCGGGTTGCGCGGGAAGATTCCGACGGCGGCGACTACTGGGTGATTAACGGCGCCAAACGCTGGATTGGGAACGGGACGTTCTGCGATTACATGCTGGTGTGGGCCAAGGACGAAACAGATGGCGCCGTGCGTGCATTCATCGTTGACGCATCATTGCCGGGCATCACCCGTAGCCGCATCGAGAACAAAATTGCCCTGAGGACTGTGCAGAACGCCGACATCGTGTTTGCGGACGTTGAGGTAGCTGAGGCAGATCGTTTCGCTGGCATCAGCAGCTTCGTCGACACCAACCACCTACTCCGTGGCTCCCGCATCATGGTGGCCTGGCAGGCAGTTGGCCAACAACTTGCAGCCTTCGACGTCGCCCGGCAGTACGCCGTCGAGCGCATGCAGTTCGGTAAGCCGCTGGCCAAGTTCCAGCTCATCCAGCAACATCTGGTGGACATGCTTGGAAACGCGGTAGCCAGCATGGGAATGATGGTTCGGATCGCGCAGCTGCAGGAGGACATCTTCACAGATGCGCAAGGAGTGCGGCACGGAGGCGCAGAGATGGCGCAGGTGGCGCTTGCCAAGGCCTACTGCAGCGCCAGGATGCGGGAAACCGTGGCGTTGGGCAGGTCAATCCTGGGCGGGAACGGAATCGTCACCGATTACCGCATCGCGAAGATCTTCGCCGACGCCGAAGCCATCTACACATACGAAGGTTCCTACGAAATTAACTCGCTGATCGTTGGCCGTGCAGTGACAGGGGTTTCGGCCATCGCCTAAACCTGATGTGGCTCAGACAGCCATTGGTGTCCGGGAGCTAGTCCTCCGGAAGCTTCTCCCCGGCTTCCACCCGAACATCGATTGAATTGCCCCGGACAGGCATTGGGCAGGTGCCATAGGGAGTGAAGGCACTCGGGTAGTTGATGGCGCGGTTGAAGTCGATCACTACGGACCCGTCGGGTCGGGGCCGCGGGATGAACACCTTGCGCCATTCATCCGTGGTGTCACCGTTGCTTTCATCGTGGAAGGTTACGTTGAGCGCGCCCAGCTTCTCCTCTTCCGCATGCAGCCGGATCTCGTGGGGAACACCCGGCACACGGAACACCACCTCGCCCACTGACCTGTGGACACCGTCCACCAAGGGGTTCGCCGTGCCGATTGGCACGTCCATTGGCTCGTCGTAGGCTTCAAACCGGCCCCCGATAACCCAACCGGGGTTGTAGTCGTAGGTGGGGACTCCTTTGAACCCAGTCAATACCGGGGAGCTGCTATCGCGCGTGCGAACGGCGTATTTATCCGCACGCATAGCGAGTTCCACCACAACTTGCTTGCCGTCCTCGCCTCCGAACTCCACCCACATGAGCGACTCTTCATCCTGCAGCGCCGCCGAGATGGTCCCATCGACGACCTCTCCTGTCTCCACCAGCGTGAGTCCGTCCGCAGCGCTCGCCGTGAGGAAGGCCGTGGTGCCGTCTGTTGACCAGAGGCCGGGAACGAGCTCAACCTCCGAGGGCTGGCCCTCAAGCCATTGGAAGGATGTGAGCGTCAGCCAGCCGTGTTCGGTGGCCAAAGCTGCATTTCTACCTGCACGGAACCGCTCCCAACGGGCGATTTGGGCGTCGGTTGCGATGGTGGGCGAGCTCATGGTTCTCCTCGGCTGGTTCACGTCAGTTCGTGGCGGTTGCACTTGCCTCAACTATGCTCCGGTCTTGGACATTCCCGGAATTCTCCGCCACCTGAGCCCGTCCCACTACCTTGGATCGGCCCGCGCTTCTCTTGGATCGGCTCGCGCTGGCCCTTACTCATGCCAGCGCGAGCCGGGATTGATGGACGGCAACGATGGGCCGCGCACCAAGTGCCCAACCCATCGTTGCCGTCTTGCCCCGAAGAGCGCTATCCGGTCGAACTCTTAGTGCGACCGGTGCCCGTACTTACGGGCACCTGCGAAGGCGAGCAGGGATCCTACGGCCAGAAGCGCCGCAGCAATGAAGATGAACCCTTGCCCCTGGGCGCCGGTGTTGGCCAGCTGCTCAGAGTTGTCTTCGTCGGTGGATTCCGCCGGTTCCTCCGGAATCACTACAACAACGGGATGGCTGGTGCTCGGGGCCGGTTCCGGCGTTGCTGTTGCGGTGCTGGTGCTCGGGGCCGGTTCCGGCGTTGCTGTTGCGGTGCTGGTGCTCGGTGTCGGTGTTGCGGGTGCTGTGCTGGGGCTCGGCGTCGGTGTCGGTGTCGGTGTTGCGGGTGCTGTGCTGGGGCTCGGCGTCGGTGTCGTTTCGACTGTCCCGTCGCCCGTTCCGCTGGCGATGCTTCGACGCGCCTCGGCGCCAACGGGGTTTTGTTCGCCCGAGATGTTAACCGTTCCGTTGTTCTCGTAGACATCCAGGGAAGGGTCGGTCACCGTCGTGACGACGAAGAGCTCCACATGCTCGCCTTCCGGCAGCCCCTGCCAACTGACCGTTAGCGACTCCGGGGTGCACTGAATGCTTGCCGGATATTGCTCATTATCGAAAGGTTCAACTATGTTGCCGGCGCCGCTCACTACTTTGCCAACTCGGGGTGTAACTTGGCTGCAATCGATCTCCATGCCGGCCGCGGGGATGTCTGTCACCACAACATCGTTGGTTTCGAATGCCATGGGCGGCATGTAGAAGATCGACTCCAGTTTCGTCTGGGCGGGGTCTGCCCACCACATCGACTTTCCGACAGACGTTGGCACTCCCGGGTCGCAATCCTCTGTGCAGGGTTCAGTGGTTAGGGGGACACGAACCACGCTGTCACCAACAACAAAGTTCAGCTCCTCCGTTCCTCCGTTGGTGGGCTCAAGCGAGTACTGAGTAGTGAAGAAACACTTTCCGCCCACATTCAAGGGATGCGAAGCCACGAAATCGGTCAGGGTGAAGACCACCAAGCCGTCATCGTTCACGGCGGCTGTGGCAACTGTACGACCAGCCGGGTTCTTTAGGTCAAAGGTAGTGTCGCCAAACCAGCGCAGTTCAGCGGGGAGCCGAACACTGAAGGTGTCCCCGGGTTGCGACTTGTCGGGAACTGACCATTCACATTTCACATCCACTTGGTCCCATTGCTTGGTAACTACTGATTCCGTGCTGATGGTGATTTCTGCTTCCGGAATATTTGCCGCACTGGCCGGAAGCGCGGTTAGCCCCAAGCCCAAGAGAGCCATGACCACGGCCAGCAGCGCAGTCACCAGCGACACAGTTTTTAGATGGATCTGATTGTTCATTTTCGGGATGGTCCTTCGAATCCTTGGGTGTTGTGTTCCGTCACAGGGTGAGTGTTGGCAGCGGAAGGTTCGTGACGTTGCCGCTCGGATTCCGGCCCCGGGATGTTCAGCGGGAGTCCTGTACTGCCGTTTCGGTGGCCGCTGCGTTCGACACTCCCGCCGCAGAAAGCGGGTAAAACATCATGCGCGCAGGGCTCAGGGTCTCATCACCCAAGGCCTCCAGCACGGCCTTGCATCCCAGTAGCCGGGAGAGGCTGCGTTCTCCAAGAGGAAAGAGGATATGGACAGCAGAATTCTGGTACATGGCCATGGACCCGGTTCCGTGCAGCTGGCCTTTGACGGCTTCCCCGAGCCGGGCAAGGAGTGTCCAGCAGTGTCCGCGACTATGGCGGGGACCGGGCAATCGGATGATCGCCAGAGCATGCGGGCCGGGGTGTTCCGGCCCTAAAGTGGATACCTCGTGGATCCGTCGCTGAAAGTGCGCTTGGGTGACCAAACCTGTGTAGACGTCGGTGCATGAGATGGGCTCGGCTGTTTCTGCAACCTCCGCCCAGCCTTCTGCCAATGATTGAAGTGCATCGATGTCGATGGGCTGTCCCGAGGCCACAAACAACGCACGAAAATCGTTCATGGTCTCGTTGATGCCGACGCCATTCCTGGCGCGGGCCGCTCCGAGTAGTTTTGACCTGCAGGCCGGAATCGCTGTGCCGCTGGCGAGTGACGCTACGATTGTCCGGATCTCGGGCACGAACCAATCCGCACGGAAACGCCATCCTGTCTTGCAACTGATGGTTTGCCATCTTCGCTGTAAAAGATACCGTGAAAACGCGCATTCGCCGAATGATTTGGTCCTAAACGAAGTCATATCCGAATAGTGCGCTGAATAACTAGTTCGTGACGAGATACTTTCCCCAAGCTTTGGTAAAGACTCTGTAGAAAAACGCGTCACGACTTGCCTCCAGCCCCCACTCCATAAATATGGGCAGGGTTCATTACGGTTTGGGGATGCCATAGATGGCACACAGGTCAAACGCAGGCAGCAAATCAACAATCGACGACGACGGGCGTCTCATTGAGCTGGTCAGGGGCGGAGACATGTCCGCGTTTGATGGTCTCTACGAGCGTCACGTGTCCATTGCATCCATCGTCGCCCGACGCAACGTGGACAATCCAAGCGATGCCGAGGATGTCGTGGCCGAGGCTTTTCAAGCTGTGCTGCAAGGCCTCGTGGCCGGGAGGGGGCCGGATACATTCTTCCGGGCATACCTGTTATCGACAGTAACCAGGCTCTCCCATCAACGGAACCGAAAAGCCGGCAAGGTCCTGCCCAGCGGTGATGACTCTGTCCTGGATCATGCCTTGGCCGATTCGGATGCCGCCATCAGTGCTTTCGAATCGCGCACGGTCGCCAAAGCGTTCCGCACTTTGCCGGAACGGTGGCAGGCGGTGCTGTGGTACTTGGACGTGGAACGCATGAAACCTGCAGCCGTTGCACCCATTCTGGGGCTTTCCCCCAATGCCGTTTCAGCGCTTGCCCTCCGTGCACGGGAGGGCCTCAGGAGGCAATACCTGCAGTGCCATATCGCAGAGCAGGCCGATGGTGAGTGTTCCGAGTTCGTTTCAAAACTCGGCAACTTCGTCCGCGGTGGACTTTCGGCATCCACCGAACGCAAGGTTCGGGATCACCTGAATGGCTGCTCTACATGTACGGCCGCCCTCTCGGAGTTGAAGGACGTTCAAGGGAGCATGCGGGCCGTGCTCCTGCCTTTGGTGACGGGTGTTCCCATCACCATCTGGGCAGGAAAAAGCACGGGACTGGGCGTCTTAGGCGCGGTTTTCCCCGCTAAGGCTGCACTTATCGCACCAGCGCTCGCCCAACCGATAGTCGTGGCCGTCGTCGCAGCGGCCGGGATGGGGCTTGTGTTGGGGTCCATAGGGATCGTTGACCATCTGACTTCGGAAACTTATTCGCAGCAGCGCGCGGTGGAGACTGGCGGTCCACCCTGGGGCAGTGAAACGGCGACGCCCACTTCGGCGGCTACGCCAAGCGGCACGCCGCTCCCTGCATCTTCCTCTCCGGCGGACTTACCGCCAGCTACGTCAGAACTGGTGCCGGCCCCGGCGGAATTACCGTCAGCAGCGGTGGAATTGCTTCCAACCCCGGTGGAGGAGGTGCCTTCGGGGGCGCAGGTACCCTCGCCGCCAGCACAGGAGAAACCGGCACAGGAGAAGCCCGCACAGGAGAAGCCCCCTGAACCCTCCGTGGCCGCGTCCCCGGTGGCACCACCTTCCCCCACACCCACTCCCGCACTCTCGGAAGGCCCGAAGACCACCGCTCCGGCGATTGTCCGCGGCTCTGTACGGCAAATTTCAGGCTGGAGTTCAAGGAACATCATCATGGAAATCGACTTCCGAGTCTCAGGCGGAGGCCCTTTAGGTAGCGGCAAGGCCGTATTTTCGGTAGCCGCGGATGCATGGATCGAGGAAGGTTCCCTTCAGGCTCCGGAGGGATGGACCTGCGCGCTGGAGAACCGGCGCGTTGCTATTTGTGCCACCAGCGCTGTGCAACGGGAAGATCTCCAATTCCATGTGGTGACCGATTCCAAGGGCAATAAAAAAAGTCGTGAACTGAGCTACACCTTGAGTGGCCCGGGGTTGGCTCCCAACAAGTTCTCCTACAACTACTGACAGGGGGTTCTGGTTGCGCAAGGCGACGCCAAAATCTGAGACACATTCTTTTGTTGACTTCTGTGCGGGTAAGATCCCGTAGGAAACATTAGTAATCCGGCTCACAGTATCCAGCGCAGTGTACGGGCCAAACCAGATCCCGAAGGTAAGTATCAATGGTTCACACTGCCCATCAAGACACCGATCTCGCAGCCGAACTGCGTGCCGACGTGCGTCGCGTATCCACCCTCCTCGGCGAGTCCCTGGTTCGACAACACGGTCCGGAACTGCTCCAACTCGTGGAGCAGGTTCGTTTGCTGACCAAGGAGTCTAAAGAAGCCGCACGAGGCGGCGCGGATGCTACCGGCCCTTGGAGCGCGCACGACGTCGTTGCCCAGGTCCGCGAGTTGCTCGCCTCCCTGCCGCTGGACCAGGCGACCGATTTGGTCCGTGCCTTTGCGTTCTATTTTCACCTCAGCAATGCAGCTGAGCAGGTACATCGCGTTCGTGGACTGCGTACCCGGCAGGAAAAGGACGGCTGGTTGGCAAAAGCGGTCTCAGAGATAGCCGGCCAAGCGGGCCCACAGGTCCTGCAGGATGTGATCGACGAACTCGATGTCCGGCCCATTTTCACAGCTCACCCCACCGAGGCATCACGTCGCTCTGTGCTGGATAAGGTCCGCAAACTATCGGACGTCCTTGCTGAGCCAACCACGGATGGGACCTCGGCGCGGCGCCGCCAGGACCGGCAACTCGCCGAGATCATCGACCAAATGTGGCAGACTGACGAACTCCGCCAAGTCCGCCCCACACCGGTGGATGAGGCTCGAAACGCCATCTACTACTTGAACAGCATCCTGACCGACGCCATGCCGGAAATGCTGACCGACCTTTCGGAACTCCTGGCTGAGCATGGTGTAACGCTCCCGGCGGCTGCTGCACCCTTGAAGTTTGGTTCGTGGATCGGTGGAGACCGTGACGGCAACCCGAACGTTACTGCTGCTGTCACCAGGGAAATCCTGCAGCTACAGAACCAAAACGCTGTCCGGATCAGCATTGCCCTCATCGACGAACTCATCTCGGTGCTCTCCAATTCGACGGCTCTTTTTGGGGCCGACCAGGAACTGCTGGATTCGATCGCTGTGGATCTCAAGAACCTCCCTGGACTGGACAAACGTATCCTTGAACTGAACGCGCAGGAGCCCTACAGGCTCAAGCTGACGTGCATCAAGGCCAAGCTCATCAACACCGGTCGCCGTATTTCAGCTTCCACTTATCACGAGCCGGGCCGAGACTACGCCACTACTCCTGAGTTGCTCGCGGAGTTTGGGTTGCTTGAGGCCTCGCTGCGGAACCACTCGGCAGCGCTGGTGGCAGACGGCGCGTTGGCGCGTGTACGCAGGGCAATCGCTGCCTTTGGCTTGCACCTGGCAACACTGGACATCCGCGAACACGCCGATTACCACCACGATGCTGTGGGGCAGCTCGTGGACAGGCTCGGCACTGAAAAGCCCTACGGCGAATTGACGCGTGAGGAACGTTTCACGTTCCTGGGCGCGGAGTTGGCGTCCCGCCGCCCATTGTCCGGCCACCCGATCAAGCTTGACGGCACTGCGGACGGCACATACGACGTCTTCCGGAGTATCCGCCAGGCCCTCCACACTTACGGCCCGGACGTCGTGGAAACGTACATCATTTCCATGACCCGAGGCGCCGATGACGTCCTGGCCGCAGCAGTTCTTGCCCGCGAGGCTGGACTGATCGACCTCTTCAGCGGCAAACCCCATGCCAAGATCGGGTTCGCTCCGCTACTGGAAACGGTGGAGGAACTCCGGGCTTCGGCCGAAATCGTGGACCAGTTGCTCTCCGATCCGTCATATCGGGAACTTGTCCGTCTCCGGGGCGACATCCAGGAAGTCATGCTGGGTTACTCCGATTCCAATAAGGAATCCGGCGTCATGACCAGCCAGTGGGAGATCCACAAGACCCAGCGCAAGCTGCGTGATGTAGCTGCCAAGCATGGCGTCCGCGTTCGCCTCTTCCACGGCCGCGGAGGATCAGTTGGCCGCGGTGGTGGACCCACTTACGACGCCATCATGGCCCAGCCGAACGGCGTTCTTGAAGGCGAGATCAAGTTCACCGAGCAGGGCGAGGTCATCTCGGATAAGTACTCCCTGCCCGAGCTCGCCCGCGAAAACCTGGAACTTTCCCTGGCCGCAGTGATGCAGGGTTCGGCCCTGCACCGCACCCCGCGCACCTCGGATGACGAGCGTGAGCGGTACGCAAACGTCATGGAAACCATTTCGGATGCAGCGTTCGCCCGCTACCGTACATTGATTGACGATCCCCAGCTTCCCGCCTACTTCCTTGCGTCTACACCGGTGGAGCAGCTGGGTTCATTGAACATCGGTTCGCGCCCCTCCAAGCGTCCGGATTCAGGTGCCGGACTCGGTGGCCTGCGGGCAATCCCGTGGGTTTTCGGTTGGACCCAGTCGCGCCAGATCGTTCCCGGCTGGTTCGGCGTGGGTTCCGGGTTGAAAGCCGCCCGCGAAGCCGGTGACACCGATCAGCTGCTGGAAATGATGGACCGCTGGCACTTCTTCCGCTCTGTCATCTCCAACGTCGAAATGACCTTGGCCAAGACGGACATGGAAATTGCCGGTCACTACGTTTCGTCCCTGGTCCCGGAGGAACTGCACCGCCTGTTCCACATGATCCGCGACGAGTACGAGCTCACTGTGGCCGAAATCGAGCGGCTTACCGGCGAGATCGAACTCCTCGATGCCCAGCCGACACTGAAGCGTTCACTCGAAATCCGCGATCAGTATCTGGACCCGATCAGCTACCTTCAGGTGGAGCTGCTCCGCCGTGTGCGCGAGGAGCAGCTGTCCGGCGGCGAGATCGACGAGCGGCTCCAAAGGGCCATGCTCATCACCGTCAACGGGGTAGCTGCAGGGCTTCGCAACACCGGCTAGCAAACCTTCTCTCACATCCCTCGGGATTGT
>NZ_JAPSHI010000067.1:0-3125 GCF_031180005.1 Paenarthrobacter sp.
GTTGACGGCTGCAACATTGGGTTCGTAGCGTCGGTTCAGAAGCTGCTCATGGAAAGATTCGGGTGCCAGGGCTGTCATGTAGTGCTGGGTCTCCTGCGGGGATTGGTGTTGCTGCCACCGCGAAAATGGGCGCGCGATGGCGCAGCAGATCCGAAGTGGTTGAAATGGGGCGGACCGATTCCTGGTCGGCCTTTACCAGTTTAGCAAGCCCCGCGAAACGAAACGCCGGTCCCGTGCACCCAGTCCAGGCGGCCACGGAACCGGCGGGTTCCCGTTGTAACTCTCCGCAGCTACCAGAGCAGTTTGGTGGCCCGGCGTGCACCCTCGCCCAAAGCTTCCAGCTTGGCGAAGGCGATCTGCGGGTGGACCCTGCCTCCCAGGCCGCAGTCCGTGGAGGCGACGATGTTCTCGCGGCCCACTACGTCCGCGAACCGTACGATCCGGTCCGCCACCAGGTCCGGGTGTTCCACCACATTGGTTGCGTGCGAGACGATGCCCGGGATGATGACCTTGCCCTCGGGGAGCTTGGTGTCCTCCCAGACCCGCCACTCGTGCTCGTGGCGGACGTTGGCGGCCTCGAAGGAGTAGCCGCCGGCGTTAATCTGCAGCATGGTCTTTACCAGGTCCGCAAGGGGAAGATCGGTGGTGTGCGGGCCGTGCCAGGAGCCCCAGCAGAGGTGGAAGCGGACCTGCTCCTCGGGAAGGCCGCGGAGGGCGTAGTTCAGGGCTTCCACGCGGATCTGGGTGAACTTGAGGTAGTCGGATACGCTCGGCTCGGGGCTGATCTGGTCCCAGTTCTCAGCGATGGAGGGATCATCGATCTGGAGGATCAGGCCGGCGTCGATGATGGCCTTGTACTCTTCGCGGAGCGCATCGGCGAAGGCGTAGATGTACTCCTCCTCCGTGGCGTAGTACTCATTGGTGATGCGTGATGCGCTGCCAGGGGACAAGGCCGCAACAAACCCGTCCTTCAGTCCGGCGGCGGCCAGGCCTGCCTTCAGGTTCGCGATGTCGGAGGCGACGGCGTCCTGGCCGGTATAAACGAGCGGTCCGGTGACTTTCGGGAACGGCTTGGGGCCACCGGTGAAGATGCCGCTGGTGGGGTCGTTGTAGGCCTCGGCAAAGATGGCGCGGTCGCGGCGATGGATGAAGCCGGTCAGTTGGACGTTGCCCGGGGTGGATTCCTTCGGTTCAACCGCCCATTTGGCGTCGTTGTCCAGTTCCAGCCCGCCCATGCGTGCGAAGGAGTAGGACCACCAGGCGCCGTAGTCCACAGCAGCGGACATGGCGTGCCCGTATTCGCCGTCGTTGGGGATGTCGATGCCCAGGCTTTGCTGGCGCTGGACCAGGTCCACCACGGAAGCGGTGAGCAGTTCGTTGTAGCCCTCGACATCGGAAGGGTTCTCCTGGCGTGCAGCGTTGGCGGCAATAAGTTCGGGGGTGCGGGGCAACGATCCGGCGTGGGTGACGCGGATGTGGTCGGTGTTCAGGGACATGCTGGAATTCCTTTCCATCGGTCCTGGCAGTAGCACCTTCGCAGGCAGGACGTACCTGCACTATGTGGGTTGCTGCGGCGTCATCGATCCAGGTCTCTCGGCCGCTCCGGATGGGTACTCTCACCTAAATGCACTGGTGCGCCCGGGAGCAAATCCGCTTTCGGATTGTGTCGGGCGGAAACTCCGGATGGTGCCGCCGGAACACGAGGGCAGGAGAGCTCCTTTCGAAACGTAATAACTGACTGCAGATCCTTGTCACGTCCATTGACAGGATTAGTCCAGGTTGGTTGGCTTTGTCACAGGCCGCAATGGGGGACATGGCGGGCTGGCCGCACCTATATGCACTCGAAAGAGGTAACGCACTGTGAGAAAAACCTTGGCAACCTTCAGGACGCTGGCAGTTTCAGGAGCCCTGACACTGGCAGCAGTGGCCGCGCCGGCACCTGCGATGGCCGTGGGCGAAGGCCCCAACTATGACGGCAACGGCCAGATCACCACGTCGAAGCTCGCCACTTACGAGCAAATGGTCTCCTTCCTCAAGGACCAGGACGCCCGCCAGGGCGCCATGGAGCTGGAGGTCATCGGCCAGACCGTGAAGGGCCGGGATATCCACCTGGTCAAATACATGTCGGATCCGGCGAAGCCCACCATCCTTTACCTGACGCAGCAGCACGGCAACGAGCAGCTCACCACCGAGGGCGCGCTGGAATTCGTCAAGCACCTGGGCACCGGAAAGTCTCGGGACGTTCTCGACGGCGCGAACATCCTCGTCGTTCCCATGCTCAACGCAGACGGCGCCATGGGGGACGTGAACTTCCCGCTGGACGACTACCTGGCTAAGGGTGACCGCAACATGACGCGGTACAACGCCGAAGAGGTGGACCTCAACCGCGACCACGTAGCCAAGGTCCAGCCGGAAACGCAGGCGCTGCACAACAATGTGATGCGCAAGTACCGGATCGATTACATGATCGACCTGCACCACCAGGGCACCCGCAGCGAACGCGACGGCAAGCTGGTGTCCGGGTCCATACTGTACCCCACCACGCCGAACGCCGATCCCGCAGTTGTCGAGAAGTCCAAGCAGTTGGGTGCCGTCGTGTTTAACAGCGTCGACTCCACCGGCTGGGGCCACCTCGGCAAGTATGTGGGCGGCAGCGCCGAGACGATCAGCCGCAACGGGATCGCTGTGGAATACGGGATCGCGACACTCCTGTTTGAGATGCGGGGCATGTCCGACCATTACCTGGACGGCTATGCCCTGGGCCTCCGAAGCAACGGATACCTGATCAAGCAGACGGTCACCACCCTCACTGCCACCGCCGCAGCAATCGCTGACGGAGCAATTGCCGACGCCGACACCTCCTTCTGGGACAGCCTGGCCACCCAGACCTCCCGCCCTGGCGGGGAAGCGGACGACGAGTAGTACTACCGCTGACAGTCCGCCGCGGTCCTTTGCGCTGCAGGAGTCCTTTACCCTGCAAGAAGGACCGCGGCGGCCCAACGAGTGGACAAAGTCCCTCATCGGCTAAACTTGGGTGGTAAGAGCCCCGGAACTCTTGCGTCGCTGCGCCGCCCGCGGACCAGCGAAGGCCGGTCCATCCGGGGCATTCTCATGAACGGCGCTGC
>NZ_JAPSHI010000009.1:0-143453 GCF_031180005.1 Paenarthrobacter sp.
TCCGCCATTCCGGCGCCGCCCCTGACGGCCCCGGCGACGTTTGTTGTGCTTCTTCCCGGGTCCGTTCCACTGCCTGCGCCGCGACGACTTGCAGGTACTCCACTGACCGGGAGATCTCTTCGATCCTTCCCGCAAAGTCGGCAGCCTCAACAAACCCAAACAACCGCGCCGCATCGGCAACGGATTCGCGAAGCGACCCAACAGCTTCGGCGGCCAGATCTACAGGCAAACCAGCCGCAGCGTCCCCGTAGTTCACGCCCTCACCTGTGCTGAACTCCGGTAAGCCGCTCAATGACTTCAATCCGGGAAGCAGCCCAGCGCCTCCTGAGTCACCCGCGAAGGTGCCGGCCGCCGTCGTACCCCTCAACGTGGCCGTCCGGACAGGGACACCAGTGGCCGTCCGGACAGGGACACTCTTGGACCTCAGGGACCGCTGACGCAGCAGCGCATCGGCGCGGGCCGAACCCGCCCGCCGTGCCAATATCTGCCCGATTGCTCCCATGAACCAACCCTGTCATGGCGCACTGACATTTTTAGCTCCTCTGCAATGACCCTCCTGTGTGACGGCAAGGAAGAGGCATTCCGGCGGTCACCGCCGGAAAAATGCTGGCTTCGGATGCCTGGAGCGTAGGCAGCAAATACGCCGGTTCAGGTCTCTGGATGCCACGTGACCGGTACCTTAGTGCTTCGGCGCTGCCCAGAAGATCGGTCAGGTACCAGATGATGGCCAGCCACATTTCCGTACCCTGCAAGATCGGGAGATTCTGTCTCCGTGAACGATTCGGAGCCGATGGGGAGCGAATCGGAATCGACGTTTGCGACGAGGGACAGGAAGGCCCGCTCGCCGGTGTCCGTTGGAGTTGATGACGCAATCATTTGTTGTGGATGGTCCGGAGGTCCCCGGAATCCTCAGGGCTCGCTAGGGTCGTCGCGGCCCAGCTTGCCAGCAGCTGCAGGGCGTCGGACGTACCGGTGCCGGGTTCCGGGTTGTAGACCGTCAAGGTCAAACCGGCATCGGCGGACAGCTCAAGGGCTTCGTACAACAAATGCAGGTCGCCAACTATCCGATGACGGAAGTGTTTCTTCCCTGTGTAATGCTGGCGCACGTTATGGGATGCCCAGCGGACCCGGAACTCCTCGCTGCGTGTGGACAATTCACCCACAAGGTCGCTGAGGCCCCGGTCGTAAGGATCGCGGCCTGCCTCGGTCCGCATAATGGCCACCGTGTCGTTGGCCGCCCGTTCCCAATCCGTGTAGAAATCCCGGCTGCGCGGGTCGAGGAAAAGGAAGCGGGCATGGTTGGGCGGCCCGGCGGGACTATCGTAGATATCTGAGTACAAAGCACGCCCAAGGGCGTTTGTTGCCAGGAGATCCAACCGACCGTTCCGAATAAAAGCGGGCGAGCCGCTGATGGCATCCAAGGTGAGCTGAACGCCAGGCCGGATGGCCTGCTTCCGCACGGGCCGGCGTCGTGACCTGCCACCTTCACTCGCTGCGCGGGCGAGGTCGTATAAGTGGGCGCGTTCGGCGTCGTCGAGTTGCAGGGCGTTAGCCAGGGATTCCAAGACGCTTTCCGAGACGCCAGCGAGATTTCCCCGCTCCAGCCGCGTGTAGTACTCCACGCTTACTCCGGCCAGCATGGCCACTTCGCCGCGCCGGAGTCCCGGTACGCGACGATTGCCACCATAGGCGGCCAGTCCCGCTTGCTCGGGCGTGATCTTCGCCCGTCGTGTGGAGAGGAAGTCACGCGTCTCTGTCCGGTTGTCCATGCTTCAACGGTAGGACCTTTGGCCCGCTAAGGGAGGCCCTGTCATTACCCCTAACAGCAGTAACTCCTTCCATTCTGGGAAAGGAGGTTGGATGGAAACACCCAACAACGTACACAAAGCAGGAGAAACATGCCTACCGCCAACGCTTACGCTGCCCCCTCGGCCACGGGAGACCTGACCCTGACCACCATCGAACGTCGCGAGGTCGGTCCGAACGACGTCCACATTGACATCAAGTTTGCCGGTATCTGCCACTCGGACATCCATACAGTTCGCGGTGACTGGGGCCCGCAGCAGTACCCCTTGGCTCCTGGCCACGAAATCGCGGGCATCGTCACCGACGTCGGCGCGGACGTCACCAAGCACAAGGTGGGCGACCGCGTAGGCGTCGGCTGCATGGTGAACTCCTGCAAGGAGTGCAAGAACTGCCTTGCGGGCGAGGAACAGTATTGCCTCAAGGGAAACGTGGGCACCTACGGCGCTGTTGACCGCGACGGCACCATCACCCAGGGCGGCTACTCCAGCAGCGTGGTGGTGGATGAGGACTTCGTCGTCACCATCCCGGAAGGCTTGGACCTCGACGTCGCCGCACCGTTGCTGTGCGCCGGCATAACCACCTACTCACCTTTGCACCACTGGGGCGCCGGTCCCGGTAAGAAGGTTGCTGTCGTCGGCCTTGGCGGGCTCGGCCACATGGCCGTCAAAATTGCCCACGCCATGGGCGCCGAGGTGACAGTGCTCTCGCAGTCGCTGAAGAAGATGGAGGACGGGCTCAAGTTGGGCGCAGACCACTACTACGCCACCAGCGATCCCGCCACGTTCGAACAGCTCGCTGGTACCTTCGATCTCATCATCAACACCGTCAGCGCTTCCATCGACATCAGCTCATACCTTCAGCTACTCACGCTCGACGGCACGTTGGTCAACGTTGGCGCGCCCGCCGAGCCGCTGCCGGTCAACGTGTTCTCGCTGATTACGGGTCGTCGTCGCTTCGCCGGTTCCGCGATCGGCGGTATCCGCGAAACCCAGGAAATGCTGAACTTCTGCGCGGAGCACGGCCTTGGCGCCGAGATCGAGGTCATCCCGGCCAACAAGATCAACGATGCCTACGAACGCGTTCTTGCCTCCGACGTCCGCTACCGCTTTGTCATCGACGCCTCTACCATCGGCTAGAAACGCAACACCATAAGATCAACACCATGAGAAGGGCCACGCTCCCAATGAGGGGCGTGGCCTTTCAATTGCCACGCAACAGGGACAATGGTCTGGTGACTTTCAGACTGGACACCATCGGTACGGGACTGGTCTTTGCGGATTCCCTCGGCAAACTTGCTACTGCCTTAAGAGCCCAGGGCGACGGCGGCACGGTATCCGGCGGAACGGCAGTTGTGCAGGCGCCACCAGGCACAGGAAAAACCACACTGGTTCCGCCGTTGCTCGCCAATCTCGTGTCCGAACAGAACTCCGGCCAGCCGCGCGTTGTCGTCACCCAACCGCGGCGTGTGGCCACCCGCTCAGCCGCACGCCGTCTGGCTTTGCTCGACGGAAGCCGCCTGGGTGGCAGGGTGGGCTATAGCGTCAGAGGTGAAAGCAAAGCCAGCCAAGACACTGTGGTCGAATTCGTCACGCCTGGCATTCTCCTTCGGCGTCTCCTGGCTGACCCCGGCCTTGAAGACGTCGACGCGGTGGTCTTGGATGAGGTCCACGAACGTGGACTCGAAACGGATCTGCTGGTGGGCATGCTCGCGGAGGTCCGTGAATTGCGGGGTGACCTGACGCTGGTGGCCATGTCGGCAACCCTCGACGCCCCGCGTTTCGCAAAGCTTCTTGGGACAGGGCTCGACGGCGGTGGGCCGGCACCCGTCGTCGACTGTCCTTCCGCGCTGTACCCGTTGGAGATCCAATGGGCGCCGGTCCGGGAGCATCGACTCGATGCCCGGGGCGTATCCAGGAGTTTCCTCGATCATGTGGCCCACACTGCTGCGAGATGCCACGCGGCCGCCCTGAGCCGGAACCCCGAAGTAGACGCTCTGGTTTTCCTCCCGGGAGCCCGGGAAGTTTCCGACGTCGCTACTCGTCTTCGCGGGAAGCTGCCACAAAATGTGGAGGTGCTCGAGTTGCACGGCCAGATCGGTCCGGAAGCTCAGGACCGCGCCGTATCCGGCCGTGAACCCGGCGGGCCGCCCCGGATCATTGTGTCCACGTCGTTGGCTGAATCGTCCCTGACTGTCCCCGGTGTACGGTTGGTCGTCGATTCCGGGCTTTCAAGGGAACCACGGCGAGACGTCGGCCGCGGAATGTCCGGACTCGTGACCGTTTCCTGTTCGCGCGCATCGGCGGATCAACGCGCCGGCCGCGCAGCGCGACAAGGACCGGGCACGGTGGTTCGCTGCTACGACCAGCAAGCCTTTGCCGCAGCTCCGGTACATCAGATACCGGAGATCTCCGTTGCAGACCTCACCAGCGCTGCCTTGGTCCTTGCCTGCTGGGGCGCGCCGGGTGGTTCTGGCCTGCAGCTACCCGACGCACCGCCTGCTGCGGCCATGAACGATGCCGTGGAGATCCTCCAGGAACTGGGTGCTGTTGCACACGACGGAACTGTCACCGCCGCGGGCAAGGCCCTGGCCCGCATCCCAGCGGATCCCCGACTTGCCCGCGCTTTGTTGGACGGATCGGCTGTTGTGGGCCGACGTGCAGCGGCTGAAACGGTGGCACTCGTGGCCGGCGATCAGAGAGCGCCCGGCGCTGACCTCTTAAAGCTGCTCACTGCACTGCGTTCCGGATCGGACTCAGGCGCTCGTCGTTTCGCGGAAGACGTCAAGCGGATGGAGACGCTGATTCAGAAGGTGACGCGGGTACGGCAGGAGGTTACCGCCGTCGGGCATCCCAAGCCCCCGGCCGATGTCATGGCGAGGGAAGCGCCCGGCTTCGTTGTGGCGCTGGCTTTCCCGGACCGCGTGGCCAGGCGTGTACCCGGCGATGGATCCACCACGTACTTGCTCTCTTCGGGGACGCGGGCCGGGCTTCCCGCTGGCAGTTCACTGTCCGGGCATGACTGGCTTGCAGTTGCCGAGGTGTCGCGCGCCGAGGGGCGTGATGCCGCGGGTACTGGCGCGGTCATCCGTTCCGCCGCACCCTTGTCGGTTGAATTGGCGGAAGCTGCCGCGCCCGATCTCCTCGCGGAGAAAGTACAGGCGAAGTTTGACCAAGGCCGGGTCATGGCCAGGCTTGAACGCCGTATGGGTGCCATCGTCCTGTCCTCCACCCCTATCCGCCCCAGCGCAGAGTCCGGCCGTCGTGCCGTGTCCGAGGCATTGGAGAAGGCGGGGTTGTCGATTATCGGCTGGTCGACCGCAGCCGATGCCCTGCGCCGCCGCCTTGCGTTGCTGCACCGCGAGCTCGGAAGCCCCTGGCCCGACGTCCGGGAAGCCGCCCTGCTATCCAAGCTGGACGACTGGCTGGGTCCCGAGTTGGAAGCGATTGCCACCGGCGCCTCGGTGAGTTCCATCAACCTCGTTGATCCCTTGAGACGTCTGCTCCCTTGGCCGGAGGCTGCCCGGCTCGAGGACCTCGTGCCGGAGTGCCTGGCGGTGCCGAGTGGTTCGCGTGTCCGGATCGACTACCCCGAGGTTTCGGACAGCATCGGTACGGGTCACGACGACGGCCGCCCGGTGGTGGCGGTCAAGCTTCAGGAATGCTTCGGTTGGGACCGCACGCCGCGCCTCGTGGAGGGCAGGGTCCCCGTGTTGTTTCACTTGCTATCCCCGGCAGGACGGCCGTTGGCCGTCACGGACGATCTCGCCTCATTTTGGTCCGGTCCCTACTCCCAGGTTCGGGCCGAGATGCGTGGGCGCTACCCCAGGCATCCCTGGCCCGAAGATCCGTGGACCGCGCCGGCCACGGCAAAGACGAAAAACAGGATGTAGCCTCTGGTCCCCGGCGGGCCGGCTAAGCCTGCCGCATCAACATGAACTGGATTTCCCCGTCCACGAACGTTCCCAGCACGCTGCTCGCGGCGAATTCGTCCGGGCCCGTGACCAAGGGATCGAGTTCGAATGCCGTGAAATCGGCCCGCTTGCCCACAGTAATTGAACCCGAAACATCCCACAGGCCTGCAGCTTTCGCCGCGTGGGAGGTGTACCCCTCCAGAGCTTGGAGCGCGGTGAGGGCCTGGGCTGGGGCGATGGGTTCCTGGTCCGGATTCCCCGAACGTCGGCGCAACTGGGCGTCCGCGATGATTGGAAGGGGTTCGTAGGGCGCGATCGGCCAGTCAGAGCCGATACCTAAAGTCACTCCGGCGTCACGAAGATCCCGGCAGCGCCACGCCCGGTCCGCCCGCTCTGCGCCAAGACGGGTAGACCAGTTGTCGCTGTGATCGGCAAGTGAGTAGTGGGTGCAATGGGTCGGCTGCATGCTGGCGACCACGCCAGCACCCGTGAAGCGTGCCACCAGATCATCGGGCACTGTTTCAATGTGCTCAATCCTGTGGACGGTTTGGCGCAGGAGATCAGCAGGAACAGTGTTTCGCAGCGATTCCAAGGCCTCCAACACATGGCCCACCCCGGCGTCACCGATTGCGTGCGTGGCAGTGGGGATACCGCGGGAGGCAAAGTACCGGACGGCGGCGGAGTACTCTTCGGGCCGCGGCCAGAAGGGCGCGGTGGATTGGCCATGAACATCAGGCTCGTAGAGCCAAGCTGTTCCGTTGTCCACTGTGCCATCGACGAAGAGTTTGATGGCCTCAATGGACCAGCGCCGGCCTCCGGTGCCGATGCTGCGCGCCAGTTCTTTCCATTCGACTTCGCCACTGCCGGGCATGCACCACGGCGCCGCCCGAAGTCGCAGCGGGAGTTCACCGTCCTCCTCCAACGCTTGTAAGAGTGCTGCGGATTCCTCGCTGTGGTCCATGATGTGGCCGCCGGTCAGTCCGGATCGCGCGAAGTCTCGAAGGAGCTCTGCGAGTCGTGCTTTGCGTTGGGCGAAGGACTCTTGCGGGATATGGCGCTGCACCAACTCCATGGCCGCAGCTTCGAGGAGGAGCCCTGTTGGAACGCCGTCTGCGTCGCAGACCACCTCAGAGGCCTGGTCGAATTCAAACCGGCCCTGGATGCCGGCCAGTTCCAGGGCACGGGTGTTTGCCAGTGCTGAATGACCATCGAACAAACGTATGAGCGCGGGCTGGTCCCCGGTGACGCTGTCCAGCACACTGCGGTGCAGCGGTACAGTTCCGAAAGCGTTCGGGTTGAGTCCCCATCCACGTAACCAGCCGCCGTCGTGCGCTGCTTCTTCGCGCACGAGTGTGAGGACTTCATCCAGCGACGTAGCGCTGGAGAGGTCGACGCCGATTGTCAGATCCAAGCCGAACACCGGGTGGATATGGCAGTCCACCAACCCCGGCGTGAGCGTGGCGTCACCGAGATCCACCACACGTGTATCCGCCTGTTGCCAGTCTCTGGCGTCTTGGCGGCTGCCGACGGCGGCGATCAATCCGCCGCTGATGGCAACAGCCTGGACAGACTGGTTCTGGTGCCGCTCATCCATCGTGTGAATGGTGTCGGCAAGGACAATCAGGTCAGGAGTCATGGTTTTCAAAGCTTCCAATCCGGGCGAAGACGTCAGGGCGGGTGGTGCGCAGCCTGCGGGCAATCAGCAGGCCAGCAAGGAATACAACTGGCGTGACCAAGAGCAGGATGGTGTTGGTCAGTGCATCCGCAAAGGTGAGGAGTTCAATGTTGATGGCTATCAGTGCCACCACGCCAAACAGCAAGATGGCCGAGGCGACGCTCAGGGGAATGAGTAGACGGTTGGTGGCTGCGGCGGGATTACGCCGCAGGTAGATGAACGCTGCTACCGATACCAGGCCTTGAAGGGCCACGATTCCAAAGATGCCCGGCGTGTTGACCCAGATCAGCAGTTGCTTGTACGGGTCCGCGCCGGCTACGGCGCAAATGATGATGACGACGGCGGCCAGAATGGTCTGGATCTGCCCGGCGCGATGCGGGGACTTGTACTTGGGGTGGGTCCTGCCAAGGAACGCGGGGAGCACGCCGTCTTTGGCGAGCATGTAAACGTAGCGGTTGATGGCGTTGTGGAACGCCAGCTGGGAGGCATAAACGCTGGTTACGATCAGCACGTACATGACTACTTCCGCCCATGGGCCCACGTACTGGTTGATGGTGGCAAAAAACATTCCCTCGGCCAGTTCGCCGGCGGCAACAACGACGTTTCCATCGCCGTAGGCCTGGATGACGGTCCACACAATGAAGGCGTAGAACACGGACATGAAACCCACTGCAATGTAGGTTGCCCGGGGAACGGACTTGTCAGGATTTCGTGCCTCGCGGCGGTACAGCACGGTGGACTCGAAGCCCATGAAGGCAGCGAAGCAGATAGCCAGGATGGCAAGGACACCTGGAGTGAAAGCGTGCTCGGGGGAGAACGAGGCGAAACTGATGCCTTCGGCGCCACCACGTGCAAGGATTCCGAAGCCCATGACGGCCAGGATCGCAGTTTCGGCGATGAGCAGGACCCCAAGGACTTTGGCGCCAACATCGATGCCCCGGTACCCGAGCAACCAGACGGCCGCGATGGCTACCAAAGCTACGGCAGGCCAAGGCACATCCCAGCCAAAGAATGCGAGGAGCATGCCTTGGGTTTGGACGGCGAACAGTCCGTAGACGCCGATTTGCAGGCAGTTATAGGAAACGATCGCCAGGATGGCTGAGGCCAGGCCTACGGTCTTTCCCATGGCCAAGGTGATGTAGGTGTAGAAGCCACCGGCGGCTTTGACATGTTTGGTCATGGCCATGAAGGAGACGGCGAAGACCAGCAGGACCGCTCCGGCAATGGCGTAGCCCATGGGGGCGCCTATGCCCGCCACGCCGATGGCTACTGGTGCTACGCCGGCCATTACGGTGAGGGGAGCCGCTGCGGAGATCACCAGGAAGGCGATGCCGCCGGTGCCTATGGCGTTGCGCTTAAGCCCATTCCCGGCGTCTGCTGCCGGGGGGCGGGTTTCGAGGTCAGACATGGGGATCCTCTGGGGTGTTTGGGGAGGGGAGTCCAAGGAGAAGCCGAACATAAAGCGAAAGGCTTTCGTTTATCGTAAGTCCTTGTGAGCCGGGGCACAATACCTACACGCAAACTTCTGGCTAGAGTCGTAACAACACCTTTGAATGGAGACACCTGTATGGCACGCCCGCTGGTCCCACTGATATCCATCGACGCACTCGTCACCGCCGCTCTTGAGCTGGTGGACGAGGCAGGGGACTTCAGCCTGCCAAAACTGGCCAAGCGGATCGGCGTGAGCCAGTCCTCCATCTACAACCACGTCAGCGGGCGGGAGGAGATCCTCGAGCTCATGCGCGGCCGGATCATTTCAGAGAGTCCCTACGTCCTGGAAGACGAGCAGGATTGGGAGGCCTCACTTCGTGCCATTGTCCGGAGTTATCGCGACGCCTTCGCCCGCCATCCAAAACTCGCGCCACTGCTGGTACTCCAAACAGTTCAGGATGCCCAAGTCATGGCCCTCTACGAGAACCTGGCGGTGGCCCTCGAAGCCGCAGGATTCCACGGGCGGGACGTGATGTCGGCGATTTCCACCATTGACAGTTTCGCCCTCGGCTTCGCCTTGGACCTGGCGGCCCCGGACGTCGTTTGGGCTCCACCAACGCAGGGTTACCCCGCCCTCACCAGCGCCTTGGCACACGCAGGACCCTCTGAGGAGCGAGGTGAGGCAGCTTTCAATTTCGGCCTCGACATTCTCATCGCTGGACTGCATTCCCGTCTTCAGTCGACAGTGCTGTGAACCGGGCAGCCCGGGGATTCCGGAAGATGCCTTGAATCTCGCACAAGATTGGTGGGACGCGGTGGTCCGCGGATTCACCGACACGCACACCACCGCAGTGCCCATACCTGCCCTGCTGGGCATCCTCGCGTGCGCCGTCGTCCTGAGCATCCCTCGTGCAAGCTGGAGATGGTTCGGGCTATACGTCACCTTCGTCCATGAGCTGGGGCATGCGTACGCCGCACTCATGACTGGGCGCTTTGTCCATGGGCTCCGGATCGGCCTCGACCATTCAGGGCGTCTTGTCAGCAGTGGTCGGAGCGCTTTCGGGGCAGCGTGGTCGGGGTTCTGGGGCTATCCCGCACCGGCGGTCGTCGGGTTGGGCCTCATCGCAGCGTTTGCCTCGGGCCGGTCCGGAGCCGCTATGTCCATCGGGGCGTTGGTCCTGTTGGTTTCGCTCATTTTCCTGAGGAACCTCACCGGGATCCTTGTGGCTGTATTGAGCGCAGTCATCGCGCAGCTCTTGATCCTGTTCGCCACGCCCACAGTAGTTAACTATGTTGTCCTGACTCTCGGCGTTGCCCTCTCCGTGGGTGGTATCAGGGATCTATTCAAACTTGCCGGCGTACACACCCGCCGCCGCGACCGCCTGGCCGCCTCTGATGCCTTCATTCTTGGCCGCACTACGGGCGTCCCGGCTTTCGTCTGGTTAACCGGATTCACGGCGGTGATCACTGGTTGCGCCGTAGCGTCGGTGTGGTTGCTATGGGGGATGCTCTCCCTTTAGCGCGGTAGTTGACCGGCGGCAGTCTGACGCCGATAGTCCGGCTTTCGTCGCCGCGAGGCCTTGCCCTGTGGTCGCTTCAGGGTGTCCAATCCTCTTAACGGTCGAACTGGATGTGTTCGGACACCGTACCGGGCTAGAACACCAGGAGGTGCCCATGTCCGCGAAGGGCACGCGCGAAACAGCAAAAGGAACCGGACCGGGCGGAACCGACGCCAGGCGCGGTGACAATGGAGCTGCCTTGGCCGCGAGTGATCCAGCAAGAATCCGGAACGTGGCACTCGTGGGACATTCGGGCGCAGGCAAATCCATGCTGGTGGAGGCGTTACTGGCCGCGACGGGTGCCATCACCAGAATGGGCTCCATCAGCGAAGGCACCACTGTTAGTGATTCGGACCCCTCCGCGATCCATCAGCAACGCTCGGTCACGTTGTCCGTAGCCCCGATTCTCGTGGAGAATATCAAGGTCAACCTGATCGACACCCCCGGCTACACCGACTTCACCGGCGAACTGCGCGCTGGTTTGAGGGCCGCAGATGCGGCCCTTTTCGTTGTGTCCGGTGTTGACGGTATTGACGGTGCCACCGTTGCGTTGTGGGGCGAATGCGAGAAGATCCGGATGCCTCGTGCCGTGGTAGTCAGCAAACTGGACCATCCCCGCGCCGACTTCAGTGCCGCCGTCGTGCGTTGCCGGGAAGCGTTCGGTGAGGCTGTCCTCCCGCTGTATCTCCCAGCCGTGGGCAACGCCGGACTCATCGGCGTGCTCCACGGCGCTGATAATCTTGACGGCGCTGCGAATGGGGGCTTGGAGCCGGCTTTCGACGTCGAAGAAGCGAGGGGACCCTTAATCGAAGGCATCATCGCCGAAAGCGAAGATGAAACCCTCATGGACCGGTACCTCGGCGGCGAAGAACTGCCCCTTGCGGACCTCATCTACGATCTTGAAACTGCAGTGGCACGGGGCAGCTTCTTCCCGGTTTTGCCGACGTCGGCCGAAACAGGCCTTGGTCTTCCGGAACTGATGGCGCTGTTGACGGATGCCTTGCCATCGCCGTTGGAACGCATCACCCCGGCGATGATGAAACTGGACGGCTCCTCACTGAAGCCCCTTCCGTGTGACCCCGCCGGAAGACTTGCTGCAGAAGTAGTGCGAACCACGGTGGATCCATTCCTCGGCCGTGTCTGCTTGGTGCGGGTCTTCTCAGGGACCTTGCGGGAAGACTCTTCGATACATATCGGTGGCAGGGGTTTGGCGGATCGGGGGCACGAGGACCACGACGCCGATGAACGCATCACCCATCTCTACTCGCCTGTGGGTTCAAGCCTTAAGGCCATTCCACAGTGCATTGCCGGTGACATCTGCGCCATCAGCAAGCTGGCCGGCGCGGAGACAGGCGACACAGTCTCGGACCGTGAGGCGCCGCTGCTCATCGAGACCTGGAATATGCCCGAGCCATTGATGCCTGTAGCTATTGAAGGAGCATCGCGCAGTGATGAGGACGCTCTGGCCAAGAGCATCGGAAAGGTTGCAGCAGCCGATCCAACACTTCGTTTGGAACGCAACCAGGACACGCACCAGCTCATCCTGTGGTGCATGGGGGAGGCCCACGCCGAGGTGGTCCTGGACCGGCTGCGCAACCAGGGCGTCAAACTCCAGACCGTCGATGTCATCACTCCGCTCAGGGAAACCTTTACCACCAAAGCAACCGGACATGGGCGGCATGTCAAGCAGTCCGGCGGCCACGGACAGTTCGCCATCTGTGACATCGAAGTGGAGCCCCTGGCCCGCGGTGAGGGCTTTTCGTTCACCGACAAGATCGTGGGCGGGGCAATACCCGGGACGTTTGTCACGTCCGTGGAGAAAGGAGTCCGCTCACAAATGCTGAAGGGTGTCTCGGCGGGATTCCCGGTGGTGGACATCAAGGTGACGCTGGTGGGTGGAAAAACCCATAGCGTGGACTCATCCGACGCGGCCTTCCAGGCGGCCGGCGCATTGGCCCTCAGGGAAGCTGCGGCCAACGCCGGAATCCGGCTGCTGGAACCCGTCTCCTCCGTTGTCATCAGTGTGCCCGACGAATATGTGGGCGCGGTGATGAGCGATCTCTCCGGACGCCGGGGTCGTGTGACCGGCACTACCGCCGCTGACGGTGAAGGAACGGAAATCAGTGCCGAAGTGCCGGACCAAGAGCTCTTGCGGTACGCCATAGAACTCCGTGCCCTCACAGCAGGCACGGGCCGTTTTCGTAGGTCCTTCCTTCGCCACGAACCTCTGCCGAAGCAGGCCTAGGTGTATTGAGCTGAGGCGTTCGCGCGCAGGAAAGCAGCAACCGCCGGGGCAAGGGATGCCCCAATCTCTGCCGCCCCACGTTTCAGGCCCTTGACCGCGAACGAATGGTCACCGCCCTCGCTCCACTGGAGTGTCGCCGTCGGGCCTATCTTCGCCACCACTGCCTCCAGCAGTTCCGGCGTAGCGAAGGTATCACGCGTCCCTTGGAGGAAAAGCATGGGTGCAGTGACGTCATACAGGTGTTCATCCCGTAGTTTCTCTGGTTTGCCAGGTGCGTGGAGAGGATAGCCGAGGTACACCAAACCCCTTGCGGGCATGCCTTCTGCCACTGCCATGGAAGCCATGCGTCCACCGAAGGATTTACCCGCTGCCCAAAGTGGTTCACCTTCGCCTGCTTCAGCTGCTTTGGCCATCACTGCACGCCACGTGGCGATAGCCAGCGGCGGGCGGTCCGGAAAACGCCTGCCAGCCTCACGGTAGGGAAAGTTGAAGCGCAACGTGGCTACGCCCTCGTCTGCCATCGCCCCAGCGAAACCCTCCAGGAAGGGGTGTTCCATTCCGGCGCCCGCCCCGTGCGCCACAACAAGGGTGGCGAAGGGCTGCGGGGGGCGGATATGGAGGGCTGACACTTCGGTTTCACCGACGGCGATGGTCACGGATGTTTCAGTGTTTGGCATGCATCCATCATTGCCCACGACACCAAAACGCATCGGGTGCTGACGCGCAGGGCATAAACGGGGTAGCTTGTGGCCATGGCGAGCGAAGCAACCACCGTTACTGTCCCTGGTCCTGACGGCCCCCGGGAGGTCAGGATATCGAGTCCAAGCCGGGTGATGTGGCCTGACGCTGGACTGACCAAACTGGACCTTGCCAACTACCTGATCGACGTCGGAGAGGCTTTCGTGACGGCAAACGGAAACCGTCCGATCAGCCTCCAGCGCTACTCGGGCAGCATTGAAGGCGAAATGTTCTTCTCCAAGAATCCCCCAAAAGGAGCCCCGGAGTACGTCCGTTCCGTGCCGGTGACCTACCCCAGCGCGCGTTCCCATCCGCAGTTGGTGATCGACGAGCCGGCGGCTGCGGTGTGGGCAGCCCAAATGAATACCGTGGTCTTTCACCCTTGGGCGTCCCGGGCCAATGATCCCGACAATCCGGACCAGCTCAGGATCGATCTGGATCCCCAACCTGGCACAGACTTCGACGACGCCATCCCGGCTGCGCTGGAACTGCGCTCCGTGCTGAAAGAAGCCGGACTCACGGCGTTCATCAAAACCTCCGGCAACCGGGGACTCCACGTGTATGCACCTATTCATCCCAAGCATGAATTCCTGGATGTCCGTCACGCCGTCATCGCTGTTGGACGAGAGTTGGAGCGGCGCATGCCGGAGACGGTCACTACGGCCTGGTGGAAAGAAGAACGCGGGACCAAAATATTTGTGGACTTCAACCAAGCCAACAGGGATCGGACCATTGCCGGGGCCTACAGTCCCCGCGCCGTACCTACGGCCCAGGTGTCCTGCCCGTTGATGTGGGAGGAACTCGGGAACGCCGATCCTGCAAAGTACACCATCAAGACAGTCCCTGAGCGGTTGACTAAAGTAGGCGACCCTTGGAAGTCCATGCACGATCACCCGGGCGACATTGACGTCCTGCTTAAGTGGTGGGATCGCGACGTCAAGAACGGGCAGGGCGAAATGCCCTTCCCGCCGGAATTCCCCAAGATGCCGGGTGAACCCATGCGCGTGCAGCCGAGTCGGGCACGCACGCCGGGGGAGTAGGCCGGAGAAAGTGCAGTGGGAGTGCGTGTGCCGCGAGGTCCAGCGAGAGGCAAACTGAGTACCGCCCTCGCGTGCGGCTTGCTTCTTGGCGGTATGTTGCTCGGTGGGTTTGTGCTCAGCGGCTGCACGGACACCCCGGAACCGCTTCCACCCCCGCCGACCACCGCCACATTTCCCCCGCCTACGACAGCTCGGCCTGCAACAACCGCACCTCCTGCCGTGCCTACGTTCATGACTTCTCCGGTGCCCACGGAGAGCGTTGCGGCCACCCCTGCGTTCCAGGAGCTCCGCGCCACTCTCTCGCTCTTCGCGCGGGAGAAACTGGAAGAAGGGGCATCGGCAGTTCTCATCAAAGCGAAGGTCGGCCAGCAGGAGTGGACGCTTGCAGAAGGAGTCCTGACGCGGGAGGGACAAACTACTGTACAGCCGGGTGACCGTTTCCCTGTGGGGGACCAGTTCAGGACACTGTTGGCAGTCTCCGTCATGAAGCTCGTGGAAGAGGGCCGGCTGGGGTTGGACGACCTCGTCACGGAATACCTTCCCGGCTCCCTCACGGCGAATAGTCCGGTGACGATCCGCCAGCTACTTGGCGACACCGGCGACACGGCTGCTGCCGCGGCGCCCGATGGCGATGCCCTGTTGGGCCGGGTCGTGGAGCAGCTTCGAGGTGCGCCGCTGGGGGCTGTCTTGCGAACGGACGTCCTGGCGCCCTTGAACCTCCAATCCACGGAGTTCCTGAATGCGAGCTCAACTGTCCCCGATGACGTCATCCACGGTTACGTCCAAATTGAGGGAGAAACCGTGGATGTTACCGGCATCCAACTCCCGGGCGGGATCGCCAACGGAGGCCTTGTGTCCACTGTGGAGGACATCTCCGTCTTCCAAGCCGCGTTGCTAAGGGGGCAATTGTTGTCCCCGGCGAGCCTTATTGCCATGAAGGGCACAGTGTTTGCCGACTATGGCCTCGGCCTGGACCACTGGGATGACCGCTGCACCAACGGCTCCTACTTCGGCCACGCCGGAGACATTCCCGGCTATGGAAGCATTGCCATCAGCAGCGCCGACGGCAACCGCCAGCTGTCCATTTTCATGGCTTACCCGCCGCAGCCTGTGTCGCCCCAGCCGTCAGCCTTGGCACTGGAGATGACTGGCGTTGCACAAGTCGCAATGAATTCCGGGTGCCGTTTCCAATTCAGGTGACTGTCAATGACACCGCGGCGCTTATTCGAAGCGCGAGGGATCGCCAGTTCCGTACCGCACAACCTCGGCTACGCCGCTGGAAAAGTCGATAACGGTAGTTGGCTCTGAGCCGGTGTCGCCGGCATCGATGACGCCGTCAACCTGGTTGTCCAAGCGTTCCTTGATTTCCCAGCCCTGGGTCAACGGTTCTTCCTCATCCGGCAGCAGGAGCGTGCTGGAGAGCAGGGGCTCACCCAACTCTGCCAAGAGCGCCTGAACCACCCGATGATCAGGGATGCGCACGCCCACGGTTTTCTTCTTGGGGTGCAGGAGCCGCTTGGGGACATCGCGTGTGGCCGGGAGGATGAATGTGTAGCTGCCTGGGGTGACAGCCTTGATGCTCCTGAAGATGTCATTGTCCAACATGACGAACTGCCCCATCTGGGCGAAGTCCTTGCACACCAAGGTGAAGTGGTGCTTGTCGTCGAGTTGCCTGATGCTCCTGATGCGGTCCAAAGCTTCCCTGTTGCCGATCTGGGCGCCCAGCGCGTAGCAGGAGTCTGTGGGATAGGCGATCAAGCCACCACCTTGAAGCATGTTCACCACTTGGCCGATGGCGCGTGGTTGGGGGTCGTCCGGGTGCACGTCAAAGAATCTTGCCATGGAAAGAGCCTACGACAAAGCTATGACAGGACGTCCTTGTTGGAGAATTTTGCGTATGCCAGCGCGCCGCAGACCGCTATGTACCCTGACTGGAGGAGTGCGTTATCCCCGAACGATGTCCACGAGATCGGCTGCCGCAGCAGGTCCGCAAAGCCCAGCCAGTGGTGGCTGAACAGCCAAGGATGCAGCCATTCAAGCTGCGGCAGGTTATCGAGTACCTGCGACACCACAGCAAGCACAATGGTGGCAGCCATGGCGCCCACCGGCACGTCCGTGAAGGTGGAGATCAGGAGGCCGATTGCGGAGAGCCCCAGCAGGGACACCGTGATGTAGGCAGCGATCAGCAATGACCGCAACGCCGACTCGCCCACACTGATGGTGTCACCTGACAGCAAAGTCACGGGGCCAACAGGAAAAAGTACGACGCCGGCCAAGGCGCCGGAAGCTGCCACGGTGGCGGTAGCGGCGAAACAGAAAGCGACGGCCCCTGCATACTTCACCAACAGCAGACGTATGCGCCCTGCCGGAGCGAGGAGCAGGTACCGCAGGGTTCCCAGGTTCGCCTCACCGGCGATGGTGTCCCCGGCCACCACGCCGACAGTAAGTGGCAGGAACAAGGGAACACAGACCACCAAGGCAGTAACCGCGACGAACAGGCCGTTCTGGGTGACCCGGTCCAGGAACAATGGCCCGCGGCCAGGAGCGGTAGGCCGGGACGACAACTTGACCGCCACTGCGATCAAAACAGGTACAGCAGCCAGGGCCATCAGCATGGCCCACGTCCGGAGCCGCCGGAACAGCACGGACAACTCCGAGCCCAGAAGAGCCCATCCGATGCCGGAACGAACAGCATTCCCTTGGGAAGGACCAGCAGTTTCAGCCAGCAACGTCGAACCCCTCCCCGGTCAGGGAAACAAAACTCTCCTCCAAGCTCGCGTTCTCAACCACGAAGCCACGGACGCGGACGCCGGCAGCAACCAACGCAGCCACGATCGCCTCCGGTTCATGTCCATTGATTCCGGCGCCCAACACCGCCGTGGTGCCCCTTGGGTTGCCGGTACGCGGCGCTTCACCTGGAACCAACCCAAGGCGCGTCAGCACTCTGGACGCCAATTCAACGTCGGGCGTTTGCACCACAACGTGTGCCTGCCCGGCAGCCCCCAGCTCCTCCAGGGGGCCTTGTGCCACCAGGCGGCCGGCGCTCATCACGCCCACGTGGGTACACATTTGCTCTACCTCGGCAAGCAAGTGGCTGGAGACGAACACCGTAGTCCCGCCGGCGGCGAGGGAGCGAACCAGGTTGCGCACTTCGCGGGTGCCTTGCGGGTCCAGCCCGTTGGTTGGTTCGTCCAGAACCAGGAGCTCCCGCGGCCTGAGCATTGCGTTCGCCAAGCCGAGACGCTGCTTCATTCCCAGAGAGTAGGCGCGGACCTTCTTTCCGGCGGCGTGGCCCAGCCCTACCCGTTCAAGGGCATCGTGGACCCGTTGCCGCCTGGTTGCCGACGACCCATGACGGTCGGCGGCATCCAAGCGCATCAGGTTTCCCGTCCCCGACAGGAAAGGGTAGAAGCCAGGACCTTCCACCAAAGCGCCGACGTCCGGCAGCACGGAAGCCAAAGCCTGAGGCATCTCCTTGCCAAGGACACGGACGTCACCGCTGCTTGCCGAAGCGAGCCCCAGCAGTACCCGGATGGTGGTGGTTTTCCCCGATCCATTCGGTCCCAAAAAGCCAAAGACCGAGCCACGGGGTACTTCGAGGTCTATGCCGTCCACCGCCGGCCGGTGACCGAACCGCTTAACCAGTCCGTGTGTTTCTATAGCGAGATCGGACGAACGGACAGGGGCGGAGCGTTCAGTTGCACCAGCAGACGCGGCGGTCCGGGGTTCGTTCACTGGGCGGCAGCGGCTGACTGAAGCCGTTCCAAAGGCACCATGCCCGCATAGATGCGACCGTCGTCGAGAATCAACACGCTCAGCAGCGCCGTCGTCAACGCCCGGCCGCCGCCAACAGGCTGCAGGGCTTGGGATAGCTGGGGATTGGACGTGAACTCAGCCGGAGCAGAACCGGCGGGCAAAGAGATCACCGAATCCCAACCCTTACCAGTGACGGATGCTCCGTGGTCTCGCATATCAGGTGTCGGGACGGTGGGAATCATAGAGGGTTTGGCTGGCAATTTTTTCTCAGTGACGGTGGCTCCCGGTGGCGGGGTGAAATCGAACAACTCAGCACCGGGCCTGGAAAGGTCCAATTGGGTGTACTCGAGCGAGTAGGCGGGCTCGGTCTGTCCATTGGCCCGTACCTCGACACCCAGGGGCAGTCCGGTTTCGGAGTCGACGTCGATGGTCACCGAATCAACCAGGGTTTCGGTACTGCGTGGGTTAAGGACCAAAGAGTAAGCGCTGCGACCGGCCACTGATGAAGACTCAGCAGTGGTTACCTCCGTGCCGGCATCGACCGCTTCAAGGAAGCGGCCGGCCATGGCCTCCGGCGTCGGCATGTCCGACGGGGTCATGTGCGGCGCGGGCATGTCCGGCGGGGTCGGTTTATCAGGTGCGGTCAGATGTGTAGCGCTGTTGTCCCTCGAGTTGTAGAACCAGACATCTCCGCCATTGATGACAACGTCACGTTCGGCCATCTGGTCCAGGACTTGCAACCGCAGCCGCAGGGGCCCATCCACATAGACCCTGGCAGTGTGGGAGCCGGTCAGAAACTCCAGTGCAGAGGCAGCGCCCGGTGCGATGCCCGGCCCTGACGTGGGGAGCTCCGGCAGCCCCAGCTCAGCGGTTTGTTCCACTGTGCCGGACAAAGCCCGCACCTCGGAGCGGGCAATCATGGCCAGGATTTCTTCAGCGGTCTTCGGCGGAAGGGAAACGGTAGCGCCTGCTTGGACCGAGCCAAGCAGTATTGCAATCGCCAAGGCAAGGGGAATCAACAGAGCTGGCAGCCACCGCTGCCTGGTCCGCGCCAATGCTACCAACCACCGATCGTGACAGGCATGATTCCAGACTACTCCGGTTGGCTGCGCCGATCACCTGCCCGACTACTCCTGAATCACCTGACTTAGTGCTGAACCAGTTGCCGGGCCAATTCCACTGCACCATGGACAGGGGGCTGTGCAAGGATCCGGATCAAGGACGGATCTTCCAAGGACATCTTGCGCGCCACGGCCGCGGCGAGCTGGCTCTGATTCACTAGCAGGGCGCCAGCCATGACCAACGGCAGGTCCAACCCAAGCTCGCCCATGACCTGTCGGGCAAGCGTGGCCAGCGAATGCGCGGCCTCTGCCTGGATACGCAAGGCCGCGGGATCGCCCTCCGCTGCCAGGTCCAGGACAAGCGGTGCCAGACCGGCCCAGTGGTCGGGTTCGGGCTTGGCGTAGAAGGAGTCCATGAGCTGCAAAGCATCAACGCTGGCCGTAGCCGTCATGATTGCCTTGACCATGGTGCCGGGTTCCAGACCCGCGTAGTACTCGCGGAGTGCCTCGCGGACGGCGTCCCGCACCACCGAGTAGCCGCCGCCTTCATCGCCCAGCAGGTAGCCGTAACCTCCGCTGCGGGCTTCCCTTCCGTCACGGTTCCGGCCCCACGCCACAGACCCGGTGCCCGCGACGACCACAGCTCCGGCCTCGAGGCCTGCTGCCGCCAGCACAATGCGGGTGTCATGCACAACGTCGATCCTGGCGCCGGGGAAATGTTCCGTAAGTAAGGCGGAGACGACTGCACGGCTTGCCGGGGTGTCTGCTCCGGCTGCTCCGGCACAGACAGCCTCGATTCCGCCGCCCACGCTCGCGGCGATCCGGCGCAGCACGGCGTCGGCGCCCTGGTGCCCAACGGAGGACAGATTGGCGCTGGCTTCGGTGATCTCGACGCCGGAGCCACCCCGGGAGTTAACGTCGCCCTGTGCCGTATCGGACCTGACTGCGTGTGTCTTGGAGCCGCCGATGTGGAGGCCAAGGACAGCGGGAGTCACAGGACCTCCACCAACGCGGTGGTGTTCCACTGCTGTATTTCCTCCAACTGACGTCCCTTCGTTTCGGGTGCGGACTTTTCGGATAAGCGACGGTCTTTAGAAGCGGCATCAGAGCGGGTTAGACCAACTCGATCCACATTGGCATAGACCAATGGTGTTGTCCATAGATAGGGTGGCCAATATGTCCAGTGAAGTCGAGCATGCAACGCCCAAATACTACCTCCTGAAAACCGAGGTACTCGGGCTGATAGCCGGACTCCAACCAGGCACGCTGATTCCCACCGAGCGCGCCCTTGCCGAAAAGTACACGACATCCCGGACCACTGTCAGGCAGGCCATCAGTGAACTTGTGGCGGAGGGGAAGCTGGGACGCATCCAAGGCCACGGCACGTTCGTGGCACCACCTAAAGTGACGCACGTCCGGCAGCTGACCTCGTTTTCGGATGACGCGCGGAGCCAGGGCTTGCGGCCGGATTCCACATTGATTGCCCTTAACGTCGTTCGTTCTGATGCGGAGGTCGCTGCCCATCTGGAACTCGAGCAAGGCGACCCGGTGACCCGGCTGGAGCGCATCCGATTAATTGAGGGGGAGCCGTTGGCGCATGAGATCGCCTGGCTTCCCGGGAAGCTGCCGCGGCTCAAGTCCAACCTGGCCAAAGCGGGTTCGCTATATTCCGTTCTAGCGGACGTCTACCGGGTCGAGGTGGCCGACGTTGAGGACACGGTGGAGACAGCCCTCGCGGGTCCGGCGGACGTCAGGCTGCTGGGAATCGAAATGGGAGCACCATTGCTGGTGGTCCACCGTTTGGCCCGGGATGCGGCCGGCGCACCCGTGGAGTGGACCCGCAGCGCATTTCGCGGAGACAGGTTCCGGTTCGTGTCGCGTGTGAAGTCAGGTGGCTAAAGGCGCCATCAGGAAACGGCAGCCCCGACAGTTTCCCGCAAGGTCTTGCGCACAAACACCGCGCTCGGTTCCGCATAGGCAGCAACGATCCGGCCGAATAGGGCAGTGCCCTCTGCTCCGGGCCACTCCACTGGCAGGAAGGCCGACGGCAAGCCGGGGTCAAGGTAGGGGATGATCCGCCACCGGTCGATGCACTGGACATAAGTTGCAAACGCCTCGGGGGAAGGCTCCACCGATAGACCGATGGGCAGGTCGCAGTTGCTGATGAAGTCCCTATGCAGCTCGGCTACTGCGTCCAGGTCCCACCATTTGGACGCAGCATCCTGAAGGCTGCCACCCACCAGTGGTGTAGCCGTGACGAAGATCGTGGCCATGGCCCGGAGATCAAGGTCCGCAAGAATTTCTTCCACCTCCACCCGAAGCGAATCAGGGCAAATCCACAGCCCGGCGGCCACCGTACCGCAGCCGATCCAGTGGAGCCTGCGCCGTAGCTGATGCCGCTTCTCGCGCTCCGTCTCGGGGATGGAGAAGGAGATCAGGCACCAAGGGTCCGACTCTGACATGTTCCGCGGGTTGTAGATCCTACGATCCCCGCGGGCAAGCATGGTTGCCGCGCCCTCGGTGAGGGTGAACCCGGGGACACCATCACGGGTCTCCTGCAACACCACATCCTTTTTCCGAAGTCGGCCCAGGGCCGTCCGGGTTACTGTTCCGGACGTACCCAGGGCTTCCATGAGGGTCACCATGTCCCTGGCTGACACCCACCCGCCGGCATCACGCAGGTACAGGCCGATGACTGTGCGCAGGAGCGACGTTGTACTCCCTGGACGGGAGTCCATGTCGTCGAGGACGGCACTCATTTCAGGCTCACAGAAGTTCCGAGAGGACGTCGCGGATGGCTGCGATTCCCAGCTCAACCTCGGCGTAGCTCGTGCTCAACGGTGACAGGCCAATGCGTAGGCCGTGAGGGGGACGGAAGTCGGGGATGACACCCTTTTCCCACAGCTTGGCGGTGACATCGGCGAAGAGTGGATGGTCCACCGTTATGTGCGAGCCACGTTCGGCGGAATTGCGGGGACTTACGATTTCCGCACCAAGCGGCACCAGGAGTTCCTCGGAAAGCGCGATCGCGTACTCGGTCAGTTTGATGGACTTTTCACGGACGGCATCCATTCCCACGGCGGCGATCAGTTCCACCATGTCCTTGAGGGGTTGCATGGCCAACACCGGAGGCGTTCCTGTAATGAATCTGCGCATGCCCTGCGCGGGCTTGTACGACTCCGTCATCCCGAACGGGTTGTCCGCACCCATCCACCCCCAGATGGGCTGCTGCAAACGATCCTGCTGTGACGCATTAACGTAGGCGAAGGCAGGTGAGCCTGGTCCGCCGTTGAGGTACTTGTAGGTGCATCCGACGGCGAGGTCAACACCCCATTCGTCCAGGTTCAGGGGCACGGAGCCAACGGAATGGCACAGGTCCCACAGCATCAGGGCGCCGGCTTGGTGGACCTTGGAGGTAATTCCCTTGGCATCGGCCAGGAATCCGGATCGGTAGGCCACATGGCTGAGGACGACCACTGCGGTCCGCTCGCCCAGCAGCCCGTCCAGGTCCTCTGCCCGCACACCACTGGCAGGGTTCGCGGCGATCCACTTGATGCTCGCACCGCGCTCCTTGGCAATGCCCTCGATGATGAACCGGTCCGTTGGGAAGTTGTCGCGGTCGATGATGATTTCGTCGCGGCCCGGCTGGGCGTCTACTGCGGCGCGGATCATCTTGTAAAGCATCACCGAGGTGGAGTCACCCACTGTGGCCTGCCCCGGAGCGGCCCCCAGGGCCACCTCGCCGATACGGTCGCCCACCACGGTAGGCTCGTCCATCCATTGCTCATCCCACCCGCGGATGAGGCGGCTGCCCCAGGCATTCTGAACGAAAGTAGCCAGATTCGCGGAGGTGACCTTCAGCGGGCGTCCGAGTGAGTTGCCGTCCAGATATGAGACGAGCTGATCGGCGTCGGGCGTGTAAAAAGCCTCGCGCTGGGCGGCGAGGGGATCAGCGGCGTCCAGCTCGGCCGACGTCGGTTTTTGGGTTTGCTGTGCTGTGGTCATGATTCCTCCTGCGGAAGTATTGGGCGGCAGTGGCCGGGATAGGTCGCTAGTTGCCGATTTCGGTGCGGACGGCGTAGAGCTCGGGGAAGAACGTGAGGTCCAAGGCTCGCTTAAGGAAGTCCACACCTGACGATCCGCCGGTACCTACCTTGAAGCCGATGGTGCGTTGGACCGTCCGAAGGTGGCGGAAGCGCCAAGCTTGGAAGTTGTCCTCGATATCCACCAGATCCTCGCAGGCTTCGTACAGACCCCATGGGGTATCGTCCGATTCGTAGATCTTCTGGAAGATGGGGACGAGGTCTTTCCGGAACGTCCACGGCTCGCTTGTGTCCCGGTCAAGGATGTCGGCCGGGATGTCGTAACCGGCACGCGCAAGGACCCTGAGGAAGGCGTCATAGAGCGTGGGCTCCTCAAGGAGCTTGCCGAGCAAGGCGTGAGCCTCGGGTTCACTTTCGAAGACGCGCAGCATTCCACGGTTCTTGTTGCCGAGCAGGAATTCAACGCCCCGGTATTGGTATGACTGGAAGCCGGACGAGCTACCCAGGAAACCGCGGAACTGGGCGTACTCACGGGGTGTGAGCGTTCCAAGCACAGACCATTGCTCGGTCATGGTGCGTTGGATTGCCTTGACCCGGGCTATGCATTTGAGTGCTTTGCCGAGGTTATCGGCGTCGAAAAGCCGCCGGGCTTCCAACAATTCGTGCAGGACCAGCTTCAGCCAGAGCTCGCTGGTCTGGTGCTGGATGATGAACAGCAACTCATCGTGGTGTTCGGGTTCACTCAAGGGGTGCTGGGAGCTGAGCAGGCGGTCGAGGTCCAGATATCCGCCGTAAGACATGGCATGCCGGAAATCCGTGCGGACAGTGTCCTCGATATCCCGGACGCTTTGGGCGGAATGGACTGTAGGCTTTTCCATTGTTCGAGATTATCACTTCCATGACGAACGTCAAGAGATTGATACTTGCTTGTATCGATGCTCTGGCTTTCCCGTAGGCTGATGCTCAAGTGTTGGAGAAGGGGGTGGTCATGCAATCCACGCAAGGAGCCATTGCTCCCGTGTCCGTTTATTTGGATGTCGACGGCGTGGTGAACCCCTTCAGCCCCAAGGGAACCACTGACTGGGGTGGCGAATGGACCATCGCAGATGCCGGAATCCTTAATGTCACTTATGCGCCGGAAGTTGTTGCCGAACTCAATGACTTGGCAGACCATCCTGATGCCCGTTTTGTCTGGCTTACTACTTGGGAGCGCCTGGCCCCTGAGTTTTTGTGCCCTGCCATCGGCTTAAAGGGTCATGATTGGCCAGTGCTGTCCAGCCAAGGCTGGGATCAAGGTGCCGAATGGTGGAAATTAACGGCCCTCCAAAAGGATCTCGCCACTGCCGGGAGCGAGCGGATCATCTGGCTTGACGACCAACTCAGCCAAGAGTCCGATGCCCGATCCTGGGCCGAATACCAGCATGATCGTGTGCTCTGCATCTCACCGGATCCCCGAACGGGTCTGTCACGTCGCGACCTCGCGGCTGTACGGGCGTATTTGGGCTGAACCGGAGCATCCGCACGTTTGTCCGCTCACCGGATGGCACGTAGGATTCTTAAGGTTTCAAGCCCGCCAGAGTGAATCCCACAAGCCGAGTCAGTTGAACAGTTGCTGAACTATGCTGTGGATGGCAGGTATGGGGAAGTGAAACTGCTGAACGTCGACGACTCTGCAGATTGGGCAACAGGTGGATATCACCTTCATGGTCGCGCTGGTAATAGCGCTGGCCCTATTCTTTGATTTCACCAACGGGTTTCACGACACTGCCAATGCGATGGCTACGCCTATCGCTACGGGGGCGATCAAGCCCAAGACGGCCGTCGCCCTGGCCGCCGTGCTCAACCTCGTAGGCGCGTTCCTCTCCACGGAAGTGGCCAAGACCATTTCCGGTGGACTGATCCGGGAGGGTTCGGAGGGCATCCACATCACCCCGGACATTATCTTTGCCGGTCTCATGGGCGCAGTTCTCTGGAACATGATCACCTGGCTCAAGGGCCTGCCGTCGAGTTCCTCGCACGCCCTGTTCGGCGGCCTCATCGGCGCAGCAGTTGTGGGCATCGGCCTCCATTCCATCAACTTCGAGACCGTGCTTCAGAAGGTGATCCTGCCCGCCATCTTCGCGCCACTCATCGCAGGCCTTGTGGCGTACATCTGTACCCGCCTCGCGTATGCGTTGACTTCGCGGCATGATCCCGAAACCGGTGACAAGCTCACGCAGAAACGTGGAGGTTTCCGCACCGGACAGATTTTCACTTCAAGCCTGGTGGCCCTCGCGCACGGCACCAATGACGCGCAGAAGACCATGGGCATCATTACCTTGGTCCTGATCGCAGGAGGCACACAGGCTCCGGGCAGCGGCCCGCAGTTCTGGGTCATCGCCGCCTGCGCCTTCGCCATCGCGATCGGTACCTACGCTGGTGGCTGGCGCATCATCCGCACCATGGGCTCGGGCCTCACTGAAGTAAAGCCGGCTCAGGGTTTCTCTGCTGAAACCAGCACCGCCACGGCTATCCTGGCCTCATCCCACTTGGGCTTTGCCCTCTCCACTACGCAGGTTGCCTCGGGCTCGGTCATCGGCTCAGGCCTCGGCCGCAAGGGCACATCTGTCCGCTGGGGCACCGCTGGAAAGATCGCCCTTGGATGGTTGTTCACCCTTCCGGCCTCGGCCATCGTCGGTGCCCTGACGGCCCTCCTGGTGAGTATCGGCGTCGTCGGCGTGGTCATTGCCGCAGTGGTGGGAACGGCCGCCGTCCTCTTCATGTTCGTCGTATCCCGTAGGTCGCACGTCGGCCACCACAACGCCGTCGAGGTTGAAGAAGCCGGCCACGCGGTGCGGTTCCGTAAGAAGAAGAAGTCCCGAAAGAACGCCCCCAGCGAGGATGTGCAGCGATGAAATGGTTGGAATTGCTGCAGGTCGGTGGAGTCACCCTCGTGGCCGCAGTCACTTTGGTGGTGCTTTATTCATTGGGCGTACGCCTCACAGCCATCGCCGGTGATGCCCGGCAGAAGTCGCCTGCTTTGGTGCGTTCCCTTGCCTATGTCTGCTTTGGTTTCTGCGCACTGGCCGTCCTGTTCGGCATCTACTTGATCGTGCCCTACTTCGCAAAGTAGCTGCCTTTCTAGCAGTCAGGTCAGTTCGGGAGAATAATCGGCAGTGTAGTTATGCACATAGCTGCGTTGTTGATCCGGCAGATGTGGGGCTGTGATGACGTGCCGACCCCGGGAGAACCTGATCGGACTGGCGTTGGTTCCAGTCCTGATGCTGGGACTTTCGGCATGCCTTCCTCCTGAAAATGACAGTCTCCCGCCTGGCTCGATCTCGGCCTCGCCACCGGAGACCGTCCCGCCACTAACCGGCACGCCACAAACCGGCACGCCACGAGCGACCCAGGCAGTGGAGACCCCGTCACGGGACGCCTCAGCAGAAATCACCCCGTCAGGGGACACTCCTGCGGAAGCCACGGCCGCAACACCCGAACCCACCGCGGTCGACCCCACCGCACCGGGCCCCGCCGACGGTTCCAGCACCACCAAGCAACCGCAGGAGACCCCAGGACCCCAGGTGCCTTCCCAAGATCCCACCGTGGTGAGTTGGGTCCCCACGGGGCCCATCGGGCCGAATGATCCAGCACCCGGCCAACGGTACCTGCTGCTCCAGCAATTCCAGTGCGATGCCTTGGCCCAAAGCGTGGCAGGCGCAGCGGATGCAGCCGTCTGGCTGGCCGGTGCCGCTGTCTGCCGGGCCCTTCAGACCGGAAGCCAGGATGACTGGCAGCGGGCGTCCGCCGCCGTCGCCACCACCCCACGTATCCCGCAACGGCAGTGCCTTGAGTTCAGGGTCGCTGCCACGTCAGCATCTGTGGTGGCGCAGTACCGCAGTAATCCCGGCGGTACCTTCAAAGCGGAGCTGTCGCCCGGAGAAGCGTGCCCCCGCCAATTGCGCGGGCTGACCGTGGTGGACGAGGACTTGCGGCCCCTCGCCGGGTTGACCCGCGCCTCCGGCCCCGGAACAGGAGGCACCATTGTCCGTTTGGACGGTTACTACGTGCGGGTAGGAGAAGTCCTGTTCGACGGTGTCCCCACAGTCCCGGATGTCGTGGCCGGGGGAGGGGATTACCAGACCTTGTACTTGCGGATGCCGCCGGCCGAGGGCAGGGACACCATCCGGATCTCCATCGCGGACACGGTGGATGTCGCTGGAACGGTGACCTTCTTCTATGACGATTCCGCGGCGTCCAACACCCCGAGTCCAACGGAAACCGCAGTGATACCACTTGGAACTGAGATGCCCTCCAAGCCTGGCCCTGACTAGTCCCCGGCCATGTCTTAGTCTGAGGCCATGTCGATTTTCCAGTACTACGTAGCATCAACCATTGACGGCTTCATCGCTTCGCCGGACGACGACCTTGGCTGGCTCCTGCAATTCGACCAGGTTGACGGCGTGAACGAGAGTATCGGGTCCTTCATGGCGGGCGTCGGCTGTATCGCCATGGGAGGTGAGACTTATCGTTGGCTCATGGAACACGAACCTGGCAAATGGCCGTATCCGGACACGCCCTGCTGGGTGTTCACCCATCACGAATACTCCGCTCCGGCCGGTTCGGATATCACCTTTGTCCGGGGTGATGTCCGGGAGTTCGCCCCGGACCTGCTCAAGGATGCCGGCGACAAGAACGTCTGGCTGGTGGGCGGAGGCGACCTCGTGGCCCAATTCGCCAATGCCGGCCTGCTTGACGAGATGATCGTCACCATCATTCCCGTGGTGCTGGGCGCTGGAAAACGGTTGTTGCCGCTCAACGGCCCGACGGCGCCACTTGAGTTGGTTTCGTCCAAGATCCTGGGTGGGGCCGCGGCCGAACTGCACTACCGATTGCCGTGACGCTTCAGGTTCAGTGACGATTCCAGCTCAGTGGCGGTTGTCCCGGATCATGTTGGTGATCCGGGCAGTTGAGAGCCTGCGCCCTTTGTCATCGGTGATGACGATCTCGTGAGTGGCCAAGGTCCCGCCCAGATGGATGGCAGTGCACGTGCCCGTCACCGTGCCGCTGGCAACGGAACGATGGTGGGTTGCACCCACCTCGATGCCTACCGCATGGCGGTCCTTGCCGGCATGGAGGGAGGCAGCGAAAGACCCCAAAGTCTCGGCCAGGACAACATGTGCGCCGCCGTGGAGGATGCCCGCCACCTGCGTGTTTCCTTCCACCGGCATGGTGGCTACTATTCGCTTGGCGCTCATCTCGGTGAACCGGATGCCCAGTTTCACCACCAGGGCGCCAACGCCATGGGCTGAGAGCCAATCGTGGAACTCCTCGGGAACACCCGCCTCATTGAGCTCGTCGACAAACCGGTTCGGCGTGAAATTGTCCATCATGCCAACTAGGCTGGCACCTGTGAGTGAAACAACCAAACCGGACCAGGTTCCAACGGCCCAAGCTGCTGCCATCGCTACAGCACCCACCCCCTCTGCCACAGCATCCACCAGCGCCTCGGGGGAGGGCCGGCCCAGGTTGCTGGTCCTGGACGGCCACTCCATGGCCTTCCGGGCCTTCTATGCCCTTCCTGCTGAGAACTTTTCCACCGCGAGAGGCCAGTACACCAATGCCGTGCATGGGTTTACGTCCATGCTGATCAATTTGATCAAAGACCAGAAGCCCACCCACGTCGCTGTAGCCTTCGATGTCTCCGACGACACGACGTTCCGCAAGGCGGAATACAGCGAATACAAGGGCGGCCGCAATGCCACCCCTGCGGAGTTTGCCGGCCAGATCGGCCTCATAGCCAAGGTCATGGAGGCCTGGGGCATCAGGACCATTGCCATGCCCGGATATGAAGCAGACGACGTCCTGGCCACGCTGGCGGCTCAAGGTGATGCCGCAGGCTTCGAGGTCCTCCTCGTGTCCGGGGACAGGGACTCGTTCCAGCTGATCAATGACAACGTCTTTGTGCTTTATCCCAAGCAGGGAGTCAGCAATATCCCCAAGCTGGACGCCACAGCAATCGAAGAGAAGTACTTCGTCAAGCCCAGCCTGTACTCGGACCTCGCCGCCTTGGTGGGCGAATCCGCGGACAACCTTCCCGGCGTTCCGGGCGTTGGGCCCAAAACGGCGGCCAAGTGGATTAACCTGTATGGCGGCTTGGAAGGCATCCTGGAAAACCTTGACGCGATCGGCGGCAAGGTTGGCGGTGCGCTTAAAGAGAACCTTGACAACGTCAAACGCAACCGCAGGCTCAACCAGTTGCTGACTGATCTCGAGTTGCCCATCACGTTGGAGGATTTGCACGAGCCGCGTCCGGATCGCCAGGCCATCGAGGAGCTGTTCGAGGAGCTGGAGTTCCGGACGCTCCGGACGCGTCTATTCGATCTCTATGGTGACGACACCGCCGGAGATGCCCCGGACACCATCGAAGCTCCCGAGTTTTCCGTTCTCACGGACGCTGCAGGACTTGAGTCGTTCTTCTCCGCGGGGTCCGGTGTGCGTTCATCACTAGCGGTGCAGTTGGTTCCTGGACGCATAGGTGACGATGCGAGTGCCCTGGCGGTTGTCAGGAACAACGGAGCTGCCTACATCGAACTGACAGGACTCGACGCCACCGCTGAGGCAGTCCTGGCCCGCTGGCTCCAGGACCCCGAGGAAGCCAAGGTCCTGCATGAGTTCAAGTCAGCGCTTAAAGCCCTGCACAACCGTGGACTCGGACTGGAGGGTGTGGTGGATGACACCTCCATCTCCGGTTACCTGATCCAGCCGGACCGCCGTAGCTACGACCTCGCCGAGCTCGCCCAGGTGCACTTGAAGATCTCACTTGCCACGGCTGCTGCCCAGTCCGGCCAACTGGAGCTTGACCTCTCGGGTGAAACAGACCAAGCCGCCGCAGCAGCCCTCGTCCAGCATGCCGCCGTCGTGCATGCCCTCAGCAAGCATTTCGAAAAGGAGCTTGCGGAGCGCAAGGCCGATGCCCTTCTGACCACGCTTGAGCTTCCCGTGGCGCGTGTGCTGGCCCAGATGGAACTCACCGGCATTTTTGTCTCCACGGACCGCATGGATGAGCAGCTGGCGGACCTCACCAAGGTGATCGAGAATGCCCAGGAGCAAGCTTTTGCGGCCATTGGGCACGAGGTCAACCTCGGTTCACCCAAGCAACTCCAAACGGTGCTCTTCGACGAACTTGGCCTTCCCAAAACCAAGAAGATCAAGTCCGGTTACACCACGGATGCCGCGTCCCTGAAGGGGCTGCTGGAGAAGACCGGCCACGAATTCCTGGTTCAGCTCATGGCACACCGGGAGTCCTCCAAGCTTGCCCAGATGGTGGAGACGCTCAAGAAGTCCGTGGCGGACGACGCACGCATCCACACCACGTACGCCCAGAACATCGCAGCCACTGGCCGCATCTCCTCCAATAACCCCAATTTGCAGAACATCCCGGTCCGCAGCGAGGAAGGGCGCCGTGTCCGCGGCATCTTCGTTGTCAGCGAAGGCTATGAGTGCCTGTTGTCTGCCGACTACTCGCAGATCGAAATGCGCATCATGGCTCACCTTTCGGGCGATGAAGCGCTGATCCAGGCTTATCGTGACGGCGAGGACCTGCACCGCTTCGTCGGATCGCGGATCTTCAATGTGGCGCCGGCCGAAGTCACCAGTGCCATGCGTTCCAAGGTGAAGGCGATGTCCTATGGGCTGGCGTACGGCCTGACGTCCTTCGGGCTGTCCAAGCAGTTGGAAATCTCCGTGGACGAGGCACGGACGCTCATGAAGGACTACTTCGACCGTTTCGGCGGGGTACGTGACTACTTGCGCGGAGTAGTGGATCAGGCCAGGACCGACGGTTACACCGCCACCATCGAGGGTCGCCGCCGCTACCTGCCGGACCTGACCAGCACAAACCGGCAGGCTCGTGAGGCAGCCGAACGCATTGCGCTGAATTCACCCATCCAGGGTTCAGCAGCGGACCTCATCAAGCGTGCCATGCTGGGAGTCTCTGCGGAGCTCGCCAGCCAGGGTCTTAAGTCGCGCATGCTGCTGCAGGTCCACGACGAACTTGTCCTGGAAGTGGCCCCGGGAGAGCGCGAAGCGGTGGAGAAGCTGGTCATCGACCAGATGGGTTCAGCCGCTGAGTTGTCCGTCCCCCTGGATGTCCAGATTGGCGTCGGTTCCAGCTGGTACGAAGCCGGACATTAGTCCGGACAAGGATTCCAAGGACCGCCTGAGGGCGCGCCGCCTCGATGGTGGCGCGCCCTCCGGTGTCTGGCTAGGCTCGAGGGCGTGGCCGATCCCAATGAAAAGATGTCCGGAAAGTACACCGTCCAACGTTTCCCAGCCGTAGCCGATCCCGATGACGCCGGCTATAGCCGCTGCACCACCTGGGTGCAGGCCGTCTCCCACGGATTCCATCAACAGCGGCGCGATGATGAATACCTGGCCAAAACCCTGGCGGCCTACCAAGCAGACAAGCGCGAACTGACAGGCGTCTATGTCAATGGCAACGTGCCTGTGCATTCGCTTGGCACCGACGTTCCGGTCGCAACGTACGCGACTATGCGCAAAGCCCTGAACATCGGCTTTGGCCGCCAACTTGAATCCAACCTCGTCACCGCCGTGACAGTACGCGGTACCCACCGGCGCAATGGAATTCTCCGCGGCATGATCACAGCGGACTTGGAGGCAGCCAAGGATGACGGCCTGGCCATGGCAGCCCTCACTGCGTCCGAGGCTTCCATTTATGGCCGCTTCGGCTTCGGTGTGGCCACCTTTGAGCGAAGCATCAAGGTTGATACCGGCCCACGCTTCAGCCTCAGGGGCCAGCCGCTGGGCACCGTTGAAGTTGCCGATCCCGCAGTGTTGCTGGACGTAGCCCCGCAGGTTTTTGAACGTGTCCAGCGGCTCTCACCGGGTTCCATCGACAGGCAGGAGTACTACCGGCTGCTCGCTTCCGGTTCCATCGGCCAAGATGGCAAGCCGGACACCTCCGTCCGCTGTGCCCTTCACTATGACCCGGCCGGATCGCTGGACGGCTATGTTTCCTACCGTTTCAAAGGCTGGGACCACAAGCCGTACACTATGGAGGTCGTAGACCTCGTTGCGGCAAGCAACGCCGCTTACCTCGACTTGTGGCGCTTCCTGGGCAGCATCGACCTCATTGACGAAGTGACTTGGGCTGAGGCGCCCGTGGACGACCCCCTGGCATGGGCCTTGGTAGATCCGAGGTGCATCGAGGCCTCTGATGTCCGCGACATGCTGTGGCTCAGAATCCTTGATACTCCTGCCGCCCTGCGCGCCCGCAGCTTCCCGGTTTCCGGCAGGCTGGTGCTGGAGGTATCGGATTCTTTGGGTCTGGCGGGTGGAACCTGGGTTCTGGAGTCCGACGGCGGTGCTGCCGCCGTCGTGAATGATGCGTCCGGCGAGGCGCCGGACCTTTCCCTGGACGTTACCGACCTCGCATCCATCTACCTTGGGGTCGTGTCGCCGGTAACCTTGACCGCTGCAGGCCGTATCAGCGAGAAAACAGTGGGAGCTGCCTTCCTGGCGCAGCAGTTGTTTGCCGTCGAACGACCCGCTCACTGCCTGACGCACTTCTAGCAACCGCTTTTCTACAACCACATAGCCACAACCAGATAGGGACATCCATGGGGGATTCCAAGCGGCGGCCATTGGCCGGCCGGAGATCAGTGCTGCTTGGAATGGCGGGCCTTGCGTCCGCCGCCCTGTCGGCATGTGCGGACGGGGATGGGGCGACCCACCCCTCCACGCCCGGAACAAACCCGCCCGCCCCAAAAACGCCGCCTACGGGTCCGGCCAAACCGCCGCCTTCCATAGCCACCAGGTCCAGCGAGCAGGCCGCAGCTGCCCTTGCGCCGGCCGTTCCGCCCAGGTCGACGCCTGACAAGCAACAGATCGTGGAGGAGTTCGCTGGAAGGCACCCCCAAGAATGGGGACTGCATGTGACGGGGGTCGTGAACGATTCACGGTCGCATCACGTGGCACTGACGTTCGACGCCTGCGGTGGCCCCGGAGGGACAGGGTGCGACGACACACTGCTAAATACTCTTCGTCGGCTCAACGTCCCTGCAACCCTGTTCGTCAACAGCCGATGGATTCACGCCAACCCCTCGCTTTCGACTGAACTGGCGCTCGACCCGCTTTTCGAGCTCGCCAATCACGGCACCGCCCACCTCCCGCTCTCTGTGAACGGCAGGGCTGCGTATGGCATCCAGGGAACCGCCACCGTCGGGGCTGCTTACGACGAACTCATGGGAAACCAAGCGATCCTGCAGGAGATCAGTGGCCAGGTCCCACAGTTTTTCCGTCCGGGTACTGCGTTCTACGACGACGTCGCAGTGGAAATGACGCGAAGGCTCGGTATGCTGCCGGTCAACTTCACGGTCAACGGCGACGGCGGCGCGACGTTTTCTGCAGCCACCGTTGCCGCCGAAGTGGGGCGGGTAGTGCCCGGAGACATCGTCATTTCACACTTCAACAGACCGGCCGCAGGCACTGCAAAAGGCTATGCGCGCGCCCTGCCGCAGCTTCTGGACCACGGAGTCACGTTTGCGCGACTGGGAGACGTCCTCTCGCCGTGACACTCCTTTTGACCCTGCTTTGCCAATGCGACTAGAATAAACGGGCGTGTACTACGTGCATGCATCCATTTGTACTAATCCACAAATCAGGATGACCCGGTATTTTGCCGTGTTCTGCCGTCCGGACCCGGGCGGCAGCGGTTTGCCTGACCGACTATCTATCCACAACGGAGCCCCTACTACATGACCATCACCTCCACCGAGAAGCCCGGTACCCCCGTAGTCGCCATTAACGACATCGGTACCGCTGAGGACTTCCTCGCAGCTGTCGACGCCACCATCAAGTACTTCAACGACGGAGACCTCGTCGAAGGTACCGTCGTCAAGGTCGACCGCGACGAAGTTCTGCTCGACATCGGTTACAAGACCGAAGGTGTCATCCCTTCCCGCGAGCTTTCCATCAAGCACGATGTTGATCCCGGTGACGTCGTCGCCGTTGGCGATCAGGTCGAAGCTTTGGTTCTCACCAAGGAAGACAAAGAAGGCCGTCTGATCCTCTCCAAGAAGCGTGCTCAGTACGAGCGTGCCTGGGGCGACATCGAGAAGGTCAAGGAAGAAGACGGTGTCGTTACCGGTACCGTCATCGAGGTTGTCAAGGGTGGCCTCATCCTGGACATCGGCCTGCGCGGCTTCCTGCCCGCATCGCTCGTGGAGATGCGTCGTGTCCGCGACCTCGCTCCGTACATCGGTCAGCAGATCGAAGCCAAGATCATCGAGCTGGACAAGAACCGCAACAACGTTGTGCTTTCCCGCCGTGCATGGCTCGAGCAGACCCAGTCCGAGGTTCGCTCCACGTTCCTCAACAAGCTGGAAAAGGGCCAGGTTCGTCCGGGCGTTGTTTCCTCCATCGTCAACTTCGGTGCATTCGTGGACCTGGGCGGCGTAGACGGCCTCGTTCACGTTTCCGAGCTGTCCTGGAAGCACATCGACCACCCGTCCGAGGTTGTCGAGGTTGGCCAGGAAGTCACCGTCGAGGTCCTCGAAGTGGATCTGGACCGCGAGCGTGTTTCCCTGTCGCTCAAGGCTACGCAGGAAGATCCGTGGCAGACCTTCGCCCGCACCCACGCCCTCGGCCAGGTTGTTCCGGGTAAGGTCACCAAGCTGGTTCCGTTCGGTGCGTTCGTTCGCGTCGAAGACGGCATCGAAGGCCTCGTGCACATCTCCGAGCTGGCTGTCCGCCACGTGGAGCTTGCAGAGCAGGTTGTCTCCGTTGGCGACGAACTGTTCGTCAAGGTCATCGACATCGACCTCGAGCGTCGCCGCATCTCCCTCTCCCTCAAGCAGGCTAACGAGGGCGTTGACGCTGACAGCACCGAGTTCGATCCCGCTCTGTACGGCATGGCCGCTGAGTACGACGAAGAGGGCAACTACAAGTACCCTGAGGGCTTCGACCCCGAGTCGAATGAATGGCTCGAAGGCTACGAGACCCAGCGCGCCGCTTGGGAGCAGCAGTACGCTGACGCCCAGACCCGCTGGGAAGCCCACAAGAAGCAGGTTGCCCAGCACGCTGCCGACGACGCTGCTGCTGCAACGTCCGGTGAGAGCGACTCCGGCACCACCAGCTACTCCTCGGAGCCGGCTGCTGCCGAGTCCAACGCTGGTACCCTGGCGTCGGACGAAGCACTCGCCGCACTGCGTGAGAAGCTGACCGGCAACTAATTCCGCCTCCCTCACGGGATGTGCTGAATGGCCAAGAAAGGACCCCTGCCTCCGGACAGGGGTCCTTTTGCCTTAAGCCACAAATCCAGCCGTGTTCAGCAGGCGACGTCAACCCATTCGGTTCCCAGTGGCCTTAGCTCCAGATTCCCGGCCGTCAGCGAAGCCAGCCGTGCATGGGCTCCCGCTATGGCCACTTCAACATCAGGCAATGCCACCCGAAGTATGGTGTGCCGTGGTTCATAGCCTGTCTCCGCCATGACATACCCGGCATTGCGAAGTTCGTTCTCCAAGCGCCCGGCCTCGGCATGAGGGACGTCAATAGCGCACAGTCGCAGCCGACGTCGCTGAACCAACGGCGCCAACTCCAAGGCAGCAGAGACCGATTCGGAGTACGCGCGGACCAGCCCGCCGGCGCCCAGGAGGATTCCCCCGAAATAGCGCACGACGACGGCACTTACGTCGCTGAGATCCGTCACCCCCGGCGCGGTCTCGCGTTTGATCAGGGCCTCCAGCATGGGAACGCCCGCTGTGCCGGAGGGCTCGCCGTCGTCGTTGGATCGTTGAATCATCCGGTCAGGACCTATGACGAAGGCGGAGCAATGGTGACGGGCGTCGTGGAATTGACGCCGTAAGTCACTAACCAGTGAGCGGGCGGTTTCCTCGTCGGGCGAGCGTCGAAGAACGGTGATGAAACGGGACCGCCGGATCTCCAGTTCGCGGCAGAAATCCGAACCCAACGCGAGTGTCGTGTACGTTGTCGCGCGGCTGTCATCGTCATTTTCCACCGCTCCAGTCTAGTGTTGGAGGGTGCTGAAGATCGGACTAACGGGCGGCATTGCCTCGGGGAAATCACTGGTGGCCTCCAGGTTGCAGGAATTGGGGGCGATCCTTGTGGACGCGGACCTCCTTGCGCGGGAGGTGGTGGAGCCTGGAACTCCGGGGCTGGCTGGCGTCGTGGAAGCATTCGGCCTTGGAATCCTTGACGAAAAGGGAAGGCTCGACCGGCCTAAACTTGGCGCCGTGGTGTTTCGGGACCCTGCCCAACGCGAAGTGCTCAACGGCATCATCCATCCGCTGGTCCGCGAGGCTGCTGCGGCGATTGTGTCAGGCGCCGGCCCTGGTGACATCGTGGTCCAGGACATTCCGCTCCTTGTCGAAACCGGGCAGGGCAGCAACTTCCACTTGGTACTGGTGGTGGATGCTCCCGATGAAGTGCGCATTCAACGCATGGTGGACTTCCGCGGGATGTCCAAAGATGACGCACTAGCCCGCATGGCGTCGCAGGCCACGCGTGCGGAACGCAATGCCGCTGCCGACGTTGTGCTGGTCAACGCCGGAAGCCGGCAAGAGTTGCTCGCCGCTGTGGACGCTTTGTGGGAGGCTCGCCTGGTGCCCTTCGCGGAGAATCTCAGTCGGGGCATCAGGGCTTCCCGTAAAGATGGCCCCGTCATGAGCGGCTCTAAGGAGGAGTGGAAGATCCAGGCCGAGCGGCTCGTCGAGCGCATCCTCAGGTCCGCCCCTCACGACATCCTTGCGGTGGACCATATCGGCTCCACGGCGGTACCAGGACTGGTGGCAAAGGACGTGATTGACCTCCAACTCGCCGTGGCCGATCTTAAGACTGCGGACCGGATTGCGCCTCTCCTCGCTGCTGCCGGATTCCCCGCCGTGCCGCGGGCCAATCAGGACACCCCAAAACCCTCTCACCCCGATCCTGCGCAGTGGCAGAAGAGATTCCATGCCAACGCTGATCCGGGTCGGCCCGTGAACCTGCACGTAAGGGCGGCCGGCTCGCCCGGATGGCGCTATGCGCTGCTTTTCCGCGACTGGTTGCGGGCAGAACCGTCAGCCGTGGCACTGTATCGGGCGCACAAACAGGAGTTGGCGGCCGCGCACGCGGGGGATCACGCTACAGGGGATTACGCTGACGCAAAGGAGCCGTGGTTCACAGAGGTTGCCTGGCCGCTCATGAATGCCTGGGCCGAACGCACAGGCTGGAGGCCGCCGTCGTATATGTCTTCAGCTGAAGGCAAACGCGGACAGTAGCTGTCCTAGGGCGGGGGTAGATTGGTTTTATGAGCCTTGCCCAGGAAATCAACCGTGTCGTCGCGCCTTTCGAAGTGATCAGTGAGTTTAAGCCAGCCGGTGATCAGCCGACTGCCATCGCAGAACTGACCGAACGCATCAACAACGGCGAAAAGGATGTTGTCCTCCTCGGCGCCACTGGTACGGGTAAGAGTGCCACCACGGCATGGCTCATCGAACAGGTCCAGCGACCCACCCTGGTGATGGTCCAGAACAAGACCCTCGCCGCCCAGCTGGCCAATGAATTCCGGGAGTTGCTGCCCAACAATGCGGTGGAATACTTCGTCTCCTACTACGACTACTACCAGCCCGAGGCATATGTAGCGCAGACGGACACCTTCATCGAGAAGGACTCCTCCATCAACGAGGAAGTGGAAAGGCTTCGGCACTCGGCCACCAACGCCCTGCTGACCCGCCGCGATGTCATTGTGGTGGCTACGGTGTCGTGCATCTACGGCTTGGGTACGCCTGAAGAGTACATCGCCGGCATGGTCACGCTCCGCAAGGGCGCAGAAATGAACCGCGACCATCTCCTCCGGAAGTTCGTCTCCATGCAGTATGCACGCAATGACATGGACTTTCATCGAGGCACCTTCCGGGTCCGCGGCGATACCGTGGAGATCATTCCCATGTACGAGGAACTCGCCATTCGGATCGAATTCTTCGGTGATGAAATCGAGAACATCCAGACACTCCACCCCCTCACCGGAGAGGTACTCCGGGACGAGGAAGAGATGTATGTGTTCCCGGCCTCGCACTATGTGGCCGGCCCTGAACGCATGGCCCGTGCCATCAAGCGGATCGAAGACGAACTCGCTGATCGCTTAAAGGTCCTCGAAGACCAGAACAAGCTTGTGGAAGCCCAGAGACTCCGGATGCGCACAACGTACGACCTCGAAATGATGCAGCAGATGGGATTCTGCAACGGCATTGAGAACTACTCCGTGCACATCGATGGCCGAGAGCCCGGAACGGCACCCCACTGCCTGATCGACTACTTCCCGGACGACTTCCTGCTGGTGGTTGATGAATCCCATGTCACCATTCCGCAGATCGGTGCCATGTATGAGGGTGACATGTCCCGTAAGCGCAATCTCGTGGACTTCGGCTTCCGCCTGCCTTCCGCCATGGACAACCGGCCACTGAAATGGGATGAGTTCCTGGAACGCATCGGCCAGACCGTGTACCTGTCCGCCACCCCAGGTAAATACGAGCTCGGCAAAGCCGATGGCTACGTGCAGCAGATCATTCGCCCCACCGGCCTAATCGACCCGGAGGTTGTGGTCAAGCCCACCAAGGGCCAGATCGATGACCTGCTCGGTGAAATCAGAACCCGCACGGAAAAAAATGAACGCGTCCTGGTCACCACGTTGACCAAACGCATGGCGGAAGACCTCACAGACTATCTGGTGGGTCATGGCGTCAAGGTGGAGTATCTCCACTCCGACGTCGACACCCTACGGCGTGTGGAACTGCTCCGCGAACTCCGAATGGGCGTCTTCGACGTCCTGGTAGGCATCAACCTGCTCCGCGAAGGTTTGGACCTGCCCGAGGTTTCCCTCGTCAGCATTCTGGACGCCGACAAGGAGGGATTCCTGCGTTCCTCAACCTCGTTGATCCAGACCATCGGCCGTGCCGCCCGTAACGTTTCGGGTCAGGTACATATGTACGCAGACAGGATCACCGACTCCATGGCACACGCCATCGAGGAGACCAACAGGCGCCGGGCCATCCAGGTGCAGTACAACACTGACCACGGGATAGATCCGCAGCCCTTGCGGAAGAAAATTGCCGACATCACCGATCAGCTGGCCAAGGAAGACGCAGACACACAGGAACTGCTTAACAACAACCGACTGGCCAAGGGAGGTAAGCGCAGCAAGTCAGCTGCAAAGGGTGCCGCCACGGTTCGACAGGATGGACTTGCCGCAGCTCCCGCTGAAGACCTTGTGGGCCTCATTGAGCAGCTAACCGAACAGATGCACGGGGCTGCTGCTGAACTTCAGTTTGAAGTAGCAGCACGGATCCGCGATGAGGTCAAGGAGTTGAAGCGCGAATTACGCCAGATGCAGTCCGCCGGGCACGCCTAATGTAAGGTTGAGGTCACGTAGGGGAGTATCCCAAGCGCTACGTCCGTCAGCACGCAAGGCACAGATGCCTCGCCGGATCTAGCGGGCCGCCAAACTTTGCATTCACAGCACCCTGGCAGGCCGGAGAGACTTACACCGCTTTCCCATACCCTGCGAAAGGCACCTTTATGCAGCTCCCCGTCTGGTTCGAGATCGGCTCCTTTGTCGTTCTTGGAATCATCCTGCTGATCGATCTCTTGTTGGTCGTCAAGCGTCCCCATGAACCTTCCATGAAGGAAGCCGGCCTGTGGGTCAGCTTCTACGTCGGACTGGCCCTGCTGTTTGCAGTCGCAATGTTTATCTTTGCGGGCCCCGAATACGGCGGCCAATTCGTCGCAGGCTGGGTTACTGAGTACAGCCTGAGTATCGACAACCTCTTTGTATTCATCATCATCATGGCCCGCTTCTCGGTGCCCCGTAAGTACCAGCAGGAAGTGCTGATGGTGGGTATCATCATCGCGCTGATACTTCGCGGTATTTTCATCGCCTTGGGCGCAGTGGTCATCGAGCAGTTCAGCTGGGTTTTCTACATCTTCGGCGCATTCCTCCTGTGGACTGCCTGGAAGCAGGCCAAGGATTCGGGCGAGGACGAAGAAGACACTGAAAACCCGCTTATTGCGCGGATCCGCAGGGTCCTCCCTATGTCCGAGAAGTTCGACGGCAACAAGATCCGCACCGTGGTGGACGGCAAGAAGGTTTTCACTCCCATGCTGATCGTCTTCATTACGATCGGCCTGACCGACCTCCTCTTCGCCGTGGACTCCATCCCCGCGATCTTCGGTCTGACCCAGAGTGCGTTCATCGTCTTCACTGCCAACATCTTCGCCTTGATGGGCTTGCGTCAGCTGTACTTCCTCCTCGGCGGACTCATGACACGCCTGGTGTACCTGAAGCACGCACTGTCCGTCATCCTGGCCTTCATTGGGGTCAAGCTTGTCCTCCACGCCATGCACGTGAACGAGCTTCCGTTTATCAACGGCGGACACCACATCGAGTGGGCTCCGGAGATCCCCACCTACGTGTCGTTGGCGGTCATTGTCGGCACCATCATCGTTGCTGTCGTGGCCAGCCTGCTGAGCCCGCAAGCACGGCAGGCGAAGCTGGATGCCCGACTCGAGGCAGATATCAAAAAGAGCATGAGCGAGGCAGAGTAGCTGACCTCCAAAGGTTGTAGTCTCGTGAAGTGACTACCACTTCAACTACGGCGCTGGACCCACAACGGGTTCAGCGCCGTACTGTTTTCCTCCTCAGTTCCGCTCAGCTGCTCAGCGGCGTTGGCAATGGGGCGACGCTTTCCATCGGGTCCCTGCTGGCCGTGGACTTGTCCGGTTCCGAAGCCTGGGCTGGCTCCATCACCACTGTCCTGACACTGGCTGCAGCAATCGCAGCCCTGCCGCTGGCAAGGTTGGCTGAGTCACGGGGCAGGCGCGTAGGACTTGTCACCGGCCTGGTAGCTGCGATGATGGGTGCCTTGCTCATCATCGCCGCAGTCATGGGCGAGTCATTCGTGCTGCTCTTGATGGGCGCAGCCTTCCTCGGCCTGGGAACCGCCGCGAACCTGCAGGCGCGCTTCGCCGCCGTCGACCTCGCCGAACCGGAGCACCGCGGACGATCATTGTCCACAGTGGTCTGGGCCATCACCATCGGGGCTGTGGCTGGGCCCAACCTGATTCAGCCGGGAGCCGCCGTAGGTGCGGCACTTGGCCTGCCGCCCATCGCAGGCCCCTTCGTGTTCTCCGCCGTCGGACTTTTCCTGGCAGCCGGGCTACTATTTGCGGGTCTGCGGCCCGATCCTCTGCTGCTGTCCCGCAGGCTGGCCCGTCAGGCTGACGTTAGTGGCGAGGCAGGCGCGCAGCCGACCCGGGGAACCATCCGATCCGGTCTTGTAGCCGTCCGATCATCACCGCAGGCGATACTGGCCTTGGCCGCCATCGTAGCTGCCCACGGCGTCATGGTGGCGGTGATGTCCATGACGCCACTGCATCTTCAACAGCTCGTAGGCGGATCCCATCAGGGACATCATGGAACCACCGACAGCACTGATGCACTGGTGGTCATTGGGCTCACGATTTCCCTGCACATCGCCGGGATGTTCGCCTTGTCGCCACTCTGGGGTTGGCTAACGGACAAGGCCGGCCGCTTTCAGACCATTGGCATGGGCCATGGACTCCTGCTGGTGGCGGTGTTTATCGCAGGATTCGGCCAGCAGGAGCCTGTGTTGGTGACCGCCGGGTTGATACTCCTGGGCCTGGGTTGGTCCGCGGCAACAATTGCTGGATCAACGCTGTTGGCCGAGAGTGTCGTACCTGAACAACGCGTCACGGTGCAGGGTGTCTCCGACACCTTGATGGGGGCCGCCGGGGCGCTCGGAGGTGCAACCTCCGGCCTGCTTCTTGCGTGGATCGGCTATCAAGGCCTCAACATCACTTCCAGCCTTCTCGCCGCAGCCGTGCTGGCCCTGACGGCCATCACGGCAACCCGGCAGAGGGCGGCCGCTTCAATAGGCGACCGCCCCGATGGCACATCTACCTAACGGTTGGCGCGCACCATACCGAAGAGCCTCCCAAAGACGCCCTCACCGTCTTCACCTAGGCCGTCGTGGTGGAAGTCCGAGGTGACCCAGGTTTGAAGACCGCGCACCGCGGCCGCGGTTTCCAGCGAAAGATCGTGATCCACGTAGATGTCGTCCTTGTACACGGCGGCGGCTACGGGGACCGTGTTGGACGCCAACCGGGTGGGGTCGTACAACGGTTTCCAGTCTTTCCGGGCGGCCAGCTCCTCAGCAACATCGCGTAAGGGAACCAACGCGGGATCCTGATCGAAGTACCACGGATACACCATTTCGCCGGTGAGCAGAGGCTCTTCGGCTTCTGGCTTGAACTCAGGGTAGTCCTCCAGAACGCGCCAGGCGGACCAGTTGGTTGCCTCTCCCTGACCGTAGATGGATTCGTGCAGGACGGCGTAGAGCGGATTGGCCGCCCGGCTCACTAGCCCCCTTACTTGTTCAAGGAATGATTCGGACAACCGCTCCCCGGAGGGTGTGGCGATGAACGCGTCCTCCAAGAGATAGTGAAGCGCATCAACCCGGGTGTTGCCGCCCAGGAAGGATCCCACCATTTGGAAACGCTCCGGCGTTAGCCGTTCGCCACTGGCGAGGAATTCAGGGCGCTGCTCCAGATGGCGGGCAATGCGCGTGACTTTTTCCCGGTCCTCCGGGTACCACGCGAAATACTCGGCGTTCCTGGCCGCAACCCGACGGAACGTTGCTTGATACACGCGGTCCGCTGAACCGTGGAGCGGTGCGAGACCGCCCGTGATGAGCACTTCGCGCAGCCCCTCCGGTGCGAAGGACAGGTACGTCAGCGCACAGAACCCACCGAAGCTCTGTCCCAGCACTGACCACGGTCCGGAGCCCAGAACACCCCGGATGTACTCGGCGTCGGCCACAATGGAATCGGCGCGGAAGTGGGTCAGGTATTCTGCCTGCGCCATGGCATCACCCCGGAGCTCCAATGACTGTCGTTCAATCGGCGTGGACAATCCCGTGCCGCGTTGGTCGAGCATCAGGATGCGGAAGTCTTTCGCTGCCGCTTTCATCCAACCGGACAGCGAGGTCACACGATTGCCCCGGCCGCCGGGCCCGCCCTGCAGGAAGAGCAGCCACGGTAGCTTGGCGGCTTCGTCCACCGAATGGTCAGTGGAGGAGTATTCCCGGGCGAAGACCGTGATCGTCTCGTCGGCGACCTCTGCCTGATAGTTCAAGGGAACAGTGAAATAGTGCTCTGCCGTCCGTAGTCCACGGAATTCGTGGCGGGCTTGGATGATGTGCCTGCCGGTGGCGGCCCGGTCGTCAGCTACGTAGGGTTCAGCCACGGGTCAGCGCCTCTTTCGCCTCACTGACGTTCGCTCCGAAGGCCTCGAGTGCCTCGCCCGTCAGCCTGAACGTGGACCATTCCTCCATGGGGAACGCACCAAGGTTCTTATAGAAGTTGATGGAGGGCTCGTTCCAGTTCAGTACGCTCCATTCCACCCGGGCGTAACCGCGTTCGACGGCGGTGGCGGCCAGATATTGCAGGAGCGCCTTTCCGTGGCCCTCGCCACGGGCATCCGGCACTACGTAGAGGTCCTCAAGGTAGATGCCGTGGACGCCTTCCCACGTGGAGTAGTTCAGGAACCAGAGCGCGAAGCCCTGAACCGTGCCTGCGCTGTTTTCGGCAATGGTGGCGTATACCCGAGGGTTCTGGCCAAAGAGTACTTCGGTGAGCATGGCCGGGGTGTTCTTAACGGCGTCCGGTTCCTTTTCGTAGACCGCGAGGTCGTGGATCATACGCAGGATGGCGGGAACGTCGTCAACAGTGGCGGGGCGGATTACACTCATGCATTCGAGCTTACTAGGGGCTTGCCGGCTTCCTACCGCCAAGCGAGCGGAGACGTTCCATAACGCACTGGAGGTTGCCGGTACGTGAGCGGTGCGCCCCCTACCAAAAGGGGCGGGCCCACGAACCTGACCCGGCCGTAGGGGCTGTCTGCTTCAAGGTGCTCAGGCTCATCGAATGGGCTCACGGGGCGGCCCTTGTGGAACGAAGGCAGGGCGAAGAGTTCCTCGGCTGTCCGTGCCAAGGAGAGTTTCGCTGTTCCACCGGTTCCGGTCCTTAGACGCTCGGCCAGTAATGCCAGTACTGCCGCCGCGAGTCCGTATCCTGTGGCGTGGTCCAGGGCCTGAACCGGGAGCGCACCAGGTTTCCACCCGTCGTCGTGCTGCTGTCCATATCGCTCAGCGACTCCGCAGGCTGCCTGGACGAGGCTGTCAAAGCCCCGCCTTCCCTTCCACGGTCCGATGCTGCCCCATGCGGTCAGCGCGACAACCACCAGCTCAGGCCTGGCAGCCAGCAGTGCGTCCATGCTCAAACCGAATTTGCCCAAGCTCCCGTCCCGGTATCCGGTGACCACCACATCTGCTGAGGCGACAAGAGCGTGCACAGCTGCCAAATCTTCGTTCTTCCTGAAATCAGCTTCGGCGCTGCGTTTGTCGAACCCTGTGTCGATAAATGCATCGATCAGCTCCGGAAGGACAGGCGGGTCGATGCGCAGGACGTCCGCGCCCAGTGCACCCAGTAGGCGCGTGGCAGTGGGGCCGGCGATGACGCGTGTCAGGTCGAGCACTTTCAACCCATCCAACGGTTGGAACGGGTTCGCTGCAGGCACCCATGGCGTGGAATCCGAACCCACGGACTGGACATCGGAACAGGAGAGGCTGATCCAAGAACCGGAGCTTGCCGCGGACAGCATGGCTGAGGAAACCCATTCTTCACGGCTCCGGACAGCGGCAGCCGCACCCTCGTGAGCCGCTATCACAGACTCGGCATCCAAGGACGTCATCGACAACAAGGCGCGGTCCACGTCCTTCGGCACTGTGGCCGAGAGCGCCTTCATCAACCGTGCCGCGTGATGAGGGTAGTTGGCGTGCAGGCGGATCCAGCCGTCGGCAGTGCGCCGGAACCCCGACGTCGGTGCGAAGCCTTGGGGCTTCCGGCCGTCAACACGAAGGTAACCCAGTGAATCGAACGATGCTGCAGTCAGTCCTGAATCAACCGAGTATTTCCCTGGATGACCAGTCAGCGCGTTCAGCGCTGTAGCGGCGGCTTGCACAGAACCGAGCGCCAAACCCTCGACATCCAGGCCGCCACCCCACCATCGACGCGAACCCGTCCAGACCGCCCGTTGTTCCCCGCGTAAGGCTTCAACCTCCCGCAAGCCTGCGGTCAGATCCGGGACGGATTCCATACCGCCGCGGCTCATCGCATCCGGGCCTAGAGCCTGTTGACGTCTGTAACCCGAACCACGGCGGTTCCGGTCTCATCGGACGCTGCCAAGTCCACCTCTGCAGAAATTCCCCAATCGTGGTTGCCCGCAGGGTCGTCGAAGATCTGCCGGACCTTCCACGTCCCGGGTTGCTCGGTGATCATGAGCAACCCGGGACCCCGCGCATCAGGACCGGTGCCGATGTCGTCATGTTCGTCAAAGTAGTCGTCCAGGACTTCTTCCCAGCGCTCGGCATCCCAACCGGCATCGGCATCGAGTTCGCCCAACGCCGCGGAGTCCTCGTCCGCGAAAAGTTCAACCCTGCGGAACATCTCGTTCCGAACCATGACCCGGAAGGCCCGGATGTTCGTGGTGAGCAGCGGTGGCGGGGGAGGGGGAGCATCATGGGGCGTTGGGGCAAGCCCGGACGTTAGCTCTTCCCATTCATCCAATAGGCTCGAATCCACTTGGCGTACCAGCTCGCCCAGCCACGCGATGAGATCTTCAAGGTCCTCGCGGAGCGAGTCCTGGGGAACCGTCTGCCTGAGCGCGCGGAAGCCGTCCGCCAGATAACGCAGGACGATGCCCTCCGATCGCGCCAAGCCATAGAACTGCACGAACTCGCCAAAGTTCATGGCACGTTCATACATGTCCCGAATAATCGATTTCGGAGCAAGCTCGAAATCGCCTACCCAGGGAGCCGCCTTCCGGTAGACCTCGAAGGCCTCGCCAAGAATCTCCGCCAGGGGCATGGGGTAGCTGACTTCGTCCAGCATGGCCATGCGCTGGTCATACTCGATGCCGTCAGCCTTCATGGCGGCAACAGCCTCGCCCCGTGCTTTCTTCTGCTGGGCAGAGAGAATCTGGCGCGGCTTCTCCAGCGTGGACTCAATGACTGAGACAACATCCAAGGCATAGGAGGGAGACTCAGGGTCAAGGAGCTCCAACGCGGCCAGCGCGAAGGGGGATAGAGGTTGATTAAGGGCAAAGTTTGCCTGCAGGTGAACAGTCAATCGGACTGAGCGCCCTTCCGCTTCCTGCTCCTCCTCCGGGATGCGTTCCACTACCCCTGCGGCCAGCAATTCCCTGTAGATTCCCAACGCCTTCTTCATAAGTCTGAGTTGTGCCGGGCGGCTCTCATGGTTCTCAGTGAGCAGGCGCCGGGTTGCTTGGAAGGGATCGCCCGGCCGCTCCATTAGGTTCAACAGCATCGCGTGGGTCACAGTGAAGCTTGAAGTCAAGGGCTCGGGTACAGACTCCACAAGGCGCTTGAAAGTCGGCTCGCCCCAGGAAACGAATCCTTCCGGGGGCTTTTTCTTAACCACTTGGCGCAGTTTCTTCTGGTCATCGCCAAACTTGGCGGTGGCTTTGGCCATGGCTTTGGTGTTTTCCACCACGTGGTCAGGCGCTTGAACCACCACGGTACCGGCGGTGTCGTACCCGGCGCGGCCGGCGCGGCCGGCAATCTGGTGGAACTCACGCGAGTTAAGCGATCTGGTGCGTACGCCGTCGTACTTGCTAAGAGCCGTCAACAGCACCGTCCGGATAGGCACGTTGATTCCCACACCCAACGTATCGGTTCCGCAGATCACCTTGAGGAGACCGGCTTGGGCGAGCTGTTCCACCAGTCGACGGTACTTGGGCAACATGCCGGCGTGGTGGACCCCGATGCCGTGCCTGACAAGCCTGTTGAGTGTTTTTCCGAAGCCCGCGGCAAACCTGAATCCTGCAATCAGCTCGGCGATGCGGTCCTTTTCGGCACGGCTGCACATGTTGATGCTCATAAGGTTCTGGGCACGCTCGATCGCTTCCGCCTGGCTGAAATGCACCACATAGACGGGAACCTGCTTGGTGGAAAGCAGTTCTTCCAGCGTTTCGTGTACCGGGGTGAGGTGGTAGTAACAATGCAGCGGAATGGGACGTTCCGCAGAGCTGACAGTTGTGGTGGTCCGGCCCGTCAGCTCAGTCAAACCGGTTTCGAATCGGGAGACGTCTCCCAGCGTGGCGGACATCAGGAGGAACTGGGCCTGGGGGAGTTCCAGGAGTGGCACCTGCCACGCCCAACCGCGCTGCGGATCGGAGTAGAAGTGGAACTCGTCCATGATCACGGAGCCGAGCTCCGCCGCAGGGCCTTCACGGAGGGCTATGTTGGCAAGAATTTCCGCGGTGCAGCAGATAATGGGGGCATCCTGGTTCACACCGGAATCACCAGTGATCATGCCAACATTTTCGGCACCGAAGATCTCGCAGAGTGCGAAGAACTTCTCGGAGACCAGTGCTTTGATGGGGGCCGTGTAGTAGCTCCGCTGGCCACGTGCCATGGCCTCAAAGTGCGCCGCGATCGCTACAAGGGATTTGCCGGAACCCGTGGGCGTGGCCAGGATGACGTTTGCACCGGAGGCAAGCTCCATGATTGCTTCATCCTGCGCCGGGTACAGCTGCAATCCACGGCTCTCAGTCCACTCTACGAACCGTGTGTAGATTTCGTCCGGGTCCAAAGGACCGGTGGCCGTGGAACCGGGGAGCTGCTCAAGAAGTTTCATTGTTTTCCAGCTTAGTGCCCGGACGGTTTAGGCTCGCCCCAGCAGGCATGGCAGGCGCGAGGAGGCTTTTGTGAAGTGGGATCCAACCAAGTATGTGGAATTCGGCAACCATCGGGACCGGCCGTTCCATGACCTCGTCGCGCGGGTCCGCCCTGACGAACCAAGGAAAATCATTGATCTGGGCTGCGGCCCCGGAAACCTGACCGCCACGCTGGCTGATCGCTGGCCGCAGGCCCAGGTTGTAGGGCTCGACTCATCGGAGGAGATGCTACTCAAAGCGCAGTCCCACCGGGAGCAGTTGCCCCAAGAGCTGTCCGACCGCCTGACCTTCCAGCAAGGTGATATCGCTCGATGGGTTCCCCATCCGGACACTGACGTGGTGGTCACAAATGCCGTTCTCCAATGGGTTCCCGGGCATCAGGAGATGCTCGCCAAGTGGTTTCGCGCCCTCAAACCGGAGGCTTGGTTTGCCATGCAGGTACCGGGAAACTTCACGTCCCCGTCCCACACCCTCATGCGGGAACTGGCCGAATCTCCAAGGTGGTCCACCCGGCTGAATGGCGTGCTTCGGCACGATGGCGCTGTGGGCAGCCCTGCGGACTATCTGGGCATCATGCTCGACGCCGGATGTGCAGCAGACGCCTGGGAGACCACCTACCAGCAGGTTCTGCAAGGGGAGGACCCCGTACTCGAGTGGGTTCGGGGTACGGGACTTCGTCCGATATTGGCAGCGTTGACTCCCGAGGAGGCATCTGAATTTGAAGCGGAATACTCGGCCCTGCTGCGTGAGGCTTACCCTTCTACGACGCACGGAACCGTCTTCCCGTTCCGTCGCATTTTCGCCGTAGCCCAAAAAGCCGCATGACCCGGCAGGACGCTTCCACGTGCGTAGCATTTAGTTTCCAGTGCCCTGACGGCTTGTCCCTGGCCGGCGTCGCTGGTCTAATTCTCGGCATGGACCAAGGACGCTTCGAACAACTGATGCCCTCTGTGGGGCCGGCGCCAGGCAGGATTTCCCCGTGACTCCCACCGGGGAATTTCCGGGCAGCTGGCGCCCCAACACCGGCAGCGCTGTTGCACTCTTTGAACAGTTGAGGCTGCGCATCATTGAACTTGTCGACGCCGGAGTCCTCGCCGTTGGCGCCAAGCTTCCTCCTGTTCGCAATCTGGCCGGGGTGCTGGATGTCGCTCCGCATACCGTGGCCCGTGCGTACAAGGAATTGGAATCAGCAGGGGTAGTGGCAACGCGTGGGCGCAACGGCACTGTGGTCTGTGCACGGGATGATCGTTGGGGGGCTCTAGCCGGGGTTGCCGCAGAATATGCCGCCGCTGCCAAGGCCCAAGGAGCTTCATTCGCTGAGGCAGTGCAGCTTCTTGCTGCGGCCTATGACGCCGATTGATACCGATCAGTAGCATGTGAGGCACGACATGGAAATTCGAAGAAGTTTTCGATTAGCATTGGTAGGTGCCCAAAGCCTTAGCTGAAGATACCGCCATGGACGCCTTGAACGGCGTCTCCGTCCTTTCCGATACCAAGCCCGCCAAGCCGGATCTTTCCCGTTTGGTTGTCAAGGGTGCCCGGGAACACAACTTGCGGAACGTGGATCTTGATCTCCCGCGTGACGCCATGATCGTGTTCACGGGGCTCTCCGGTTCCGGCAAGTCGTCCCTGGCTTTTGACACGATCTTCGCAGAGGGCCAGCGTCGCTACGTGGAGTCGTTGTCCGCGTACGCGCGTCAATTCCTTGGGCAGGTGGACAAGCCCGATGTCGATTTCATCGAGGGTTTGTCCCCCGCGGTCTCCATTGACCAAAAGTCCACCAGCAAGAATCCGCGTTCCACGGTGGGCACCATCACCGAGATCTATGACTACATGCGTTTGCTGTGGGCGCGCGTAGGCCGTCCACACTGCCCGGTTTGTGGCGAGCCCATCGCCCGTCAGACGCCGCAACAGATTGTGGATCAACTCCTGGAATTGGATCCGGGCACACGGTTCCAGGTCCTTGCCCCGGTTGTACGAGGCCGCAAGGGTGAGTTTGTCGATCTCTTCAAGGAGCTGACCGCGAAGGGCTATTCGCGTGCCCGTGTGGATGGCGAACTGGTCCAGCTGAGCGATCCTCCGAAGCTTGGCAAACAGTTCAAGCACACCATCGAGGTTGTGGTGGATCGCCTCGTGGTCAAGGAAGAGATCAGCCAGCGGCTCACTGATTCCGTGGAGACAGCCCTGGGCCTTGCCGAAGGACGCCTGTTGGTGGAGTTCGTGGACCTCGATGCCGAGGATCCCGAGCGTATCCGCGCCTTCTCGGAGAATCTGGCTTGCCCCAACGAGCACCCGTTGGCCATTGACGAAATTGAACCCCGCTCGTTCTCCTTCAACAACCCCTTCGGCGCCTGCTCCGCCTGCAGCGGCATCGGAACGCGGTTGGAAGTGGACGAAGAGCTCATCGTTCCCAATCCGGAACTCTCCCTGGGTGAGGGTGCCATTGCTCCTTGGGCCCTCGGCACAGCGACAACGGAGTATTGGAACCGACTCCTCGAGGGCCTGGCGCACGAACTTGGCTTCTCCATGAAGACATCGTGGGAGAAACTGCCAAAGGACGTTCGCAATACTGTGCTTCACGGCAAGGACCACAAGGTTGTTGTCCAGTACAAGAACCGCTTTGGTCGTGAGCGCAAGTACAGCACGGGCTTTGAAGGTGCCATCCAGTACGTCCACCGCAAGCATGGGGAAACGGATTCCGATTGGGCACGAGACCGCTACGAAGAGTACATGCGGCAGATTCCCTGCCCTGAGTGCAACGGTGCGCGTCTCAATCCGGCGTCGCTGTCAGTGCTCATCAACGGGAAGTCGATCGCCGAGGTCGCTGCCTTGCCGATGCGTGAGTGCGCGGAATTCCTGGGAAGCCTGACCCTAACCAACAGGGAAGCCCAGATTGCCAACCAAGTGCTGAAGGAAATTCAGGCCCGCCTGACCTTCCTCCTGGACGTCGGCTTGGAATACCTCAACCTGGAGCGACCCTCGGGTACCCTGTCCGGCGGCGAGGCCCAACGCATCCGGCTGGCCACCCAAATCGGCTCCGGCCTGGTGGGTGTCCTCTACGTTTTGGACGAGCCCTCCATTGGCTTGCACCAGCGTGACAACCGGCGATTGATTGAGACGCTCACGCGGCTCCGGGATCTCGGCAACACCCTGATCGTGGTTGAACATGACGAAGACACCATCCACGAAGCCGACTGGGTGGTTGATATCGGACCAGGTGCCGGTGAACACGGCGGCCAAGTGGTGCACTCCGGTACCTACAAGGAACTTCTGGAGAACCCTGATTCGCTGACGGGCGCATACTTGTCCGGACGCCGCAAGATTGATATTCCCACCAAGCGCCGAAAGTACGACAAAAAGCGTGAGCTCAAGGTTGTGGGCGCCAGGGAGAACAATCTCAACAACGTAGACGCCACATTCCCCTTGGGACTTTTCACCGCAGTGACCGGCGTCAGCGGTTCGGGCAAATCCACTTTGGTGAACGAGATCCTGTATAAGGTCCTCGCCAACAAACTCAACGGAGCCAAGCAGGTTGCAGGACGGCACCGCACGGTGGCTGGACTGGAGCACCTGGACAAGGTGGTCCACGTCGATCAAAGCCCCATCGGCCGTACACCACGGTCCAACCCCGCTACCTACACAGGCGTCTTTGACAACATCCGCAAACTCTTTGCTGAGACCACCGAGGCCAAGGTGCGTGGATACCAGCCCGGACGGTTCTCATTCAACGTCAAGGGTGGGCGCTGCGAGGCTTGCTCAGGCGACGGTACCTTGAAGATCGAGATGAACTTCCTCCCGGACGTCTACGTCCCTTGCGAAGTGTGCCACGGCGCCAGGTACAACCGGGAAACGCTTGAAGTTCACTACAAGGGCAAGACCATCGCTGACGTCCTCAACATGCCCATCGAGGAAGGTGCAGAATTCTTCGCTGCCTTCACTCCGATCGCACGGCATTTGAACACCTTGGTGGACGTCGGCCTCGGTTACGTCAGGCTTGGCCAGCCGGCAACCACGTTGTCTGGTGGGGAGGCCCAGCGCGTCAAGCTGGCTGCCGAGCTCCAGAAGCGCTCCAACGGTCGCAGTATCTACGTCCTCGATGAGCCCACCACTGGCCTGCACTTTGAGGACATCCGCAAGCTGCTCATGGTTCTTCAGGGCTTGGTGGACAAAGGCAATACTGTGATCACCATTGAGCACAATCTGGACGTGATCAAGTCTGCGGACTGGATTGTGGACCTTGGACCGAATGGTGGTTCGGGCGGTGGAAAGATCGTGGCTACAGGAACGCCTGAGCAGGTGGCGAAATCCACGGAGAGCCACACAGCTACCTTCCTGGCCGAGATTCTCGGTTAGTTACTCACGGACGGCCTGAAGGCTTTCGAAGGAATATCTTCGAGACCTCCAAAGTATTCCAGTAGCGGCATGCGAGTTTCAGGCATGCCGCTACTCGTGAGAAACTAACCCGGTGACTCAAACAACGGTGCCCGTAATATTCGATCTGGACGGCACCCTTGTCGATCCTGCCGGCGGTATCACAGGAGGCATTTCTGCTGCCCTCCGGGAAATGGACCTCCCTGTTCCCGAACAAGCCGTGCTGAATTCCATGGTGGGTCCCAAACTCAGCGATTCCCTTCTCCATTTGGCGAATGTCCCCAGCGAACTGGTGGATGAGACCATTGAGCGTTACCGGAGCCACTACAAAGAGACCGGTATTGCCCAAAGCAAGCTGTATCCGGGCATTTTCGACCTCCTCGAATTCTTCGCGGAGACAGGCCGGCCCGTAGCAGTGGCAACCCAGAAGCCGCAGTCAATTGCCCGCCTCGTGCTGGAACACCATGGAATTGCTAAATTCTTCGTATCCATCCGCGGGGCTGCGGATGACGAATCCCTTAAGGCCAATACAGCGTCCGGCAAGGTGGAGATCGTCGCCGCGGCGTTGAATGATCTTCACTCCCAGCCGGCTGTCATGGTGGGGGACAGGCATCAAGACGTCGCCGGCGCCCTGGCCAACGGATTGGACTGCATCGGAGTCGGTTGGGGATTTGCACCGGCGGGTGAACTTGAGGAAGCCGGGGCGGTCGCCGTGGTGAACACTGCCCTCGAACTGCGCACCAAAATCGAAGAACTTGACGCTGTCCGCGCGGCAGCCCTGAGCGAGGTACAAAACGATGGCAGTCTTTGATGCGATCCGCTGGACAACCCGTGGCCTGATTTCCTCCACGTGCCGTCCTACGGTCATTGGGCTCGAGAACGTTCCCAAGGATGGGCCATTTATCGTAGCCCCCAATCACCTCTCCTTCCTGGACAGCGTGATCGTTCAGGCACTCATGCCCCGCCCTGTTGCCTTTTTTGCCAAAGCGGAATATTTCACCACCAAAGGCGTCAAAGGTGCCGTGATGAAGTCGTTCTTCGAGGCAGTAGGTTCCATTCCCGTCGAGCGCGGTGAACAGGCGGCCAGCGTCCAGGCTCTCAAGACGCTGCTGGACATCCTGGAATCCGGAAAGGGCATTGGCATCTACCCGGAAGGCACCCGGTCCCGGGACGGGATTCTCTATCGTGGCAGGACGGGCGTGGGGTGGCTCGCCTTGACCACGGGCGCTCCGGTGATTCCGGTGGGACTTATCGGTACCGAGAAGTTGCAGCCTGCGGACAAGAACGCCGTTCGCCCGCAGCACTTCACCATGAAAGTGGGCGAACCCCTCTACTTCGACAAGACGGGCCCGGACCATTCCCTCCCTGCCCGTCGCGAAGTCACCGACAAGATCATGGACGCCATCGCCCTGCTCAGCGGGCAGGAGAGGTCCACCAGCTACAACCAAAGCAAAACGGTCGACTGAAGCTTGGGTGGCCAGGGCACCGTGGCAATGAGTGTCGTTCCGGTTCACTAGACTGGAAACGTGGCAGATCCAGCAAGTTACCGGCCCCAAACAGGTGAAATTCCCACCACTCCGGGCGTCTACCGTTTCCGTGACCCCCATGGCCGGGTCATCTATGTGGGCAAGGCAAAGAACCTCCGTTCCCGGTTGAATTCGTACTTCGCAAATCCCGCGGGGCTTCTCCCTAAGACCCATGCCATGGTCCACGCGGCCAGCAGTGTTGAATGGACCGTGGTGGGCAGCGAGCTGGAATCGCTGCAGCTGGAATACACGTGGATCAAGGAATTCAAGCCGCGGTTTAATGTCGTATTCCGGGATGACAAGACCTATCCCTACCTCGCCGTCACGATGGGGGAGAAGTATCCACGGGTGCAGGTCATGCGTGGTGAGAGAAGGAAGGGCACCAGGTACTTCGGTCCTTACACGGCCGGTGCCATCAGGGAAACCATGGATACACTCCTGCGGGTCTTCCCTGTGCGGAGCTGCAGCGCAGGCGTCTTTAAGCGGGCTGAGTCCAGCGGACGGCCCTGCCTTCTGGGCTATATCGACAAATGCTCGGCGCCCTGTGTCGGACGCGTTACTCCAGATGAACACCGTGGACTGGCAGAGGACTTCTGTTCTTTCATGGGGGGTGAAGCCAAGCGTTTCATCAGCCGGCTGGAGAAAGACATGGCTGCCGCGGTAGCCGAGCTGGACTATGAACGCGCCGCCGGGCTGAGGGACGACATCATCGCGCTCCGCAAGGTCTTTGAACGAAACGCAGTGGTCCTCGCCGAGGATACCGACGCGGACGTCTTCGCACTCCATGAGGACGAACTGGAAGCTTCCGTACAGGTATTCCATGTGCGCGGCGGACGGGTTCGCGGGCAGCGTGGCTGGGTAGTGGAAAAAGTCGAGGATGCTACGACGCCGGAACTCATCGAACATTTGCTGCAGCAGGTCTACGGTGAGGACAGTGAAGTTCAAGGTCGAATTCCACGTGAAGTCCTGGTTCCGGAGAATCCCAGCAACCATGTTGAACTCACGGAATGGCTGGGAGGCTTGCGCGGAGCCAGGGTAGACATCCGCGTGCCGCAGCGCGGTGACAAGGCTGCATTGATGTCCACCGTGCGGGAGAATGCAGAACAAGCCTTGAAGCTGCATAAGACGCGCCGTGCAGGAGACATTACCGTCCGCTCCCTTGCCCTCCAGGAACTGCAGGAGGCCTTGGAGATACCGGTTCCGCTGCTGCGGATCGAGTGCTTCGATATTTCCCACGTCCAAGGAACAAACGTGGTGGCTTCCATGGTGGTGGTGGAAGATGGGCTGCCCAAGAAGTCCGACTACCGGAAATTCTCCATAACAGGAGCTGCAGCAGCCGACGATACTGCGGCCATGCACGATGTCCTGACCCGTCGGTTCAGGCACTATCTCACGGACAAGGCCGCTCAGGTCCCCATTATCTCCGGCGAAATCGTCAATCCGACGCGTACCGGCGCCCGCAACGGCACAGACGTGCCGCCGTCGGACCCTGCTTTGCCCGCTCCGAAGGCCAAGTTCGCCTACCCGCCCAACCTGGTGGTGGTGGACGGTGGTCAGCCTCAAGTCAATGCGGCGGCCCGGGCCCTCGCGGAATTGGGCATTGATGACGTTTACGTGGTGGGTCTTGCCAAGCGGCTCGAAGAAGTCTGGCTCCCTGACAGCGATTTCCCGGTAATCCTGCCCCGAACGTCGCAGGGCTTATACCTCTTGCAGCGAATCCGTGACGAGGCCCACCGCTTTGCCATCAGCTTCCACCGGCAGAAGCGCGGCAAGGCGATGACAGTTTCCGTGCTGGACGGCGTCCCGGGCCTGGGTGAGGCGAAACGGAAGGCCCTCGTGGCACATTTTGGCTCGCTCAAGAAGATCAAGGCCGCGTCCGTCGAGGAGCTCACCTCTGCCAAGGGCATCGGACCGGCGCTGGCCGCAGCGGTGGTCCAGCACCTTGGTTCTGCTGCGGACACCGGTGAAACGGCACCTGCGGTGAACATGACCACCGGCGAAATCCTTGAAACTTAGCTAGGGTAAGAACTTGGCCGGTCGGCGCAAGAGTACTGCCGGACGCCTGAAACCGGCCACATACGCCATGCGGTCCCAAGCGGCCACCACGAGCTTTTGAATGACCACTTCCGACGAAACGGGGACAATTGATGGATGAGGCTACGGCAGGGTCCGGCACGGAGCAGGACGGCCTGACGCCCGTCAAGCCGCCCGAGGCGGAGTTGCTGGTGGTAACCGGCATGTCGGGTGCCGGACGCAGCACCGCCTCCGATGCTTTGGAGGATCACGGCTGGTACGTCGTCGACAACCTTCCTCCGCAAATGTTGGGCACGCTGGCCGAAATCGTCTCGCATGCGCCAAAGTCGATTCCCAAGCTGGCTGTAGTGGTGGACGTCCGCAGCAAGGACCTCTTCACCGACATTCAGACCGCCTTGGGAGCGCTGAGCGCGAGCGGCATCACCTTCCGGGTGCTTTTCCTGGACGCCAAGGACGACGTCCTGGTCCGCCGTTTCGAGCAGGGGCGTCGCCCGCATCCGCTGCAGGGCGGTGGAAGGATCCTCGACGGCATCGGCATTGAGCGCGAGGTCCTCCGTGAACTTCGTGAGCACGCCGACGTCGTTCTGGATACTTCCGACTTCAACGTCCATGGCTTGGCGACAGCCATCACGGAACTGTTCAGCGATACCGGGCCTGTGACGCTTCGCCTGAACGTGATGAGTTTTGGATTCAAATACGGGTTGCCCGTGGACGCGAACTTTGTGGCCGATGCCCGCTTCATCCCCAATCCGCACTGGGTTCCCCAACTCCGGCCCCACACCGGCTTGGATGAAGACGTCAGCGAATACGTCCTGGGCGCTGAGGGTGTCCAGGAGTTCGTGGACCGTTACGTTCGGGCGTTGGAGCCTGTCCTGGACGGCTACCGCCAGGAGAACAAGCACTACGCCACGCTGGCGGTTGGTTGCACCGGCGGCAAGCACCGTTCAGTGGCAGTCACCGTGGAACTCTCCAAGCGCCTGGCGCAGTACCCACGCGTCACGGTGACCACCACCCACCGCGACCTGGGACGCGAGTAGTGGGGATCCTGACGGGCCCTTTGCCCCTCATACCGCCCAAGGGCGTTCCCGGTAGCCAGCAGAAGAAGAGCCCCTCTGTGGTCGCATTGGGAGGCGGTCACGGACTGGCAGCTTCCCTGTCCGCCCTTCGTTTGCTCACGTCCGAACTGACGGCGATCGTCACGGTAGCGGACGACGGCGGCAGCTCCGGGCGTCTCCGCGACGAGTACGGCGTCCTCCCGCCGGGAGACCTACGGATGGCCTTGAGCGCGCTTTGCGACGACACGGATTGGGGACGGACCTGGCGCGACGTCATGCAGCACCGCTTCGAAGCCGGTTCGGCGAAAGGGGGCTCACTGGACAACCACGCCATGGGAAACCTGCTGATCGTCACGCTGTGGGAACTTTTGGGCGACACGGTTGCCGGCCTTAAGTGGGCTGGAGCATTGCTGGGCGCCCGCGGACAGGTACTGCCTATGTCCAGCGTCCCCCTCACCATTGAGGGAAAGGCGCAGGTGGAGTTACCGGAAGGCGGCCATGAACTGCGGACCGTCCGTGGACAGGCAAAGTGTGCTGTGGCGGGAAGGCTGGAAGAAGTGAGGCTCCTGCCCGAAGCCGCTCCTGCCTGCACCGAGGCACTCACTGCGATTGAGCTGGCGGATTGGGTCATCCTTGGCCCGGGCTCCTGGTATACGTCCGTTCTGCCGCATTTGCTGCTTCCGGAGCTAAGGCGGGCCCTCGGCGATACCGCTGCCAAGCGTTGCCTCACCATGAATCTGGACGTGGAAACCAAGGAAACGTCCGGTATGACGGCAGCGGACCACTTGGATGTCCTTCGCCGCTATGCACCTGAGTTCACCGTGGACGTCGTCCTGGCGGATCCCGCAGCGGTGCAGGATCGCAAGGCCTTCGAGAAGGCTGCAGCGATGATCGGCGCCGAAGTGGTGTTGGGTAGAGTAGGGGCGTCGAGGCGCCGCCCCGTCCATGATCCACTGCTGTTGGCAGCGGCGTACCACGATATTTTCGGGAACAGTTAGGAACACGCGATGGCACTTACTGCGTCGGTCAAGGACGAACTGTCCCGACTGGACATCAAGAAATCTTCGGTCCGCAAGGCGGAGGTTTCGGCAATGCTGCGTTTCGCAGGCGGCTTGCACATTATTTCGGGTCGGATCGTTATCGAGGCTGAAGTTGACCTGGCTTCCACGGCCCGCCGACTCCGGGCGGCGATCGCGGAAGTCTACGGACATCAGAGCGAAATTATCGTCGTATCCGGTGGTGGTTTGCGCCGGGGGAGCCGTTACGTCGTCCGCGTAGTGCGCGACGGGGAAGCACTTGCCCGCCAAACGGGCTTGTTGGATGGCCGTGGGCGGCCTGTGCGGGGCCTTCCCTCCGCCGTCGTCAATGGCTCAGCAGCCGATGCCGAGGCAGTGTGGCGTGGCGCTTTCCTCGCCCACGGTTCTCTCACGGAACCGGGGCGGTCGTCTTCCCTTGAAGTGACGTGTCCCGGCCCTGAGTCCGCATTGGCGCTGGTCGGCGCCGCCCGCCGCCTCGGCATCCAGGCCAAAGCGCGTGAAGTTCGCGGCGTTGACCGCGTGGTCATTCGTGACGGCGACACCATCGCTGCTCTCCTGACCCGCATGGGCGCTCATGACGCCCTGATGGTCTGGGAGGAACGGCGCATGCGAAAGGAAGTCCGTGCCACCGCCAACAGGCTTGCCAACTTCGATGACGCCAACCTTCGTCGCTCAGCCCAAGCCGCAGTAGCTGCGGGCGCCAGGGTGGACCGTGCATTGGAGATCTTGGGAGATGACGTTCCAGACCACCTCAAGTACGCGGGGGAACTCCGGGTGGCGCACAAGCAGGCAAGCTTGGATGAGCTTGGCCGCCTCGCCGATCCGCCCATGACCAAGGACGCCATAGCCGGCCGTATCCGCCGACTCCTGGCCATGGCAGATAAACGCGCCTTGGATCTGGGCATCCCGGGCACTGAGGCAAATGTGACTCCGGAAATGATGGACGAGTAGGCCGCACCCATAGAATCGACAACGTGCGGAGGAAATACTGCGAGGGCACCGCGGGTTGTTCCCGGTGGAGGCAAGAGCAGTCTTCTTCGCCAAGGATTTCCGGCCGGTCCGCTGGCCGGATGAAATAACGAGAGTTACCAACCCGGACGTGAGTCCATTACATTGGAGGATTTCGTGACAGAGTACGTTCTGCCCGAGCTCGGCTACGACTACGCAGCACTCGAGCCGCATATTTCGGCAAAGATCATGGAGCTGCACCACAGCAAGCACCATGCGGCATATGTTGCAGGCGCCAACAACGCGCTCTCCCAGCTTGCCGAAGCGCGCGAGAAGAATGATTTCGCCAACATCAACCGCCTCTCCAAGGACCTCGCGTTCCACACTGGCGGCCACATCAACCACTCCGTGTTCTGGAACAACATCTCCCCGGACGGCGGCGACAAGCCTGAAGGTGAGCTGGCTGCCGCCATCGACGACGCCTTCGGCTCCTTCGATGCTTTCCGTGCCCAGTTCAGCGCTGCTGCCTTGGGCCTCCAGGGTTCCGGCTGGGCTTTCCTGGCCTACGAGCCCATCGGTGGAAACCTGCTCATCGAGCAGCTCTACGATCAGCAGGGCAACGTGGCAGTGGGCACCACCCCGCTGCTGATGCTGGACATGTGGGAGCACGCCTTCTACCTGGACTACGTCAACGTCAAGGCTGACTACGTCAAGGCATTCTGGAACATCGTGAACTGGGCAGATGTAGCCAAGCGCTTCGAAGCCGCCCGCGCCAACGCCACGGGCCTCATCGTCCTTTAGTTGGTGAGCCCCGGTTCACGCCGATGTAACAAAAGTCACTTTTGGCGTGAATTGGGGCCAAATGCTGGAAAGCCTGCCTCCGCAGTTGCGGGGGCAGGCTTAGTTAAACGTAAGATGGATCACGGAAGGCGGTTAGCCTTCAGCAATGTGGCTGGTCGCCCTCCGATCTGATAATCACCTCTGCCCAAAGACGTGCGGGGTCTGTTAGTTGGAAATATTTGATCCGACTCACTAGGCGTGCTTGCAAGAGCACCAAGGAGATTGACACATAGTGACCACCCGTATTGGTATTAACGGCTTCGGCCGCATCGGCCGTAACTACTTCCGCGCAGCACTGGCCCAGGGCGCAGACCTTGAGATCGTTGCAGTCAACGACCTCACCAGCCCTGAGACCCTCGCCCACCTCCTGAAGTACGACTCCGTCGGTGGCCGCCTCACGCAGTCCGTGGAGGTTGTTGATGGCAACCTGGTAGTAGATGGCAAGTCCATCACCGTGCTGGCCGAGCGGGATCCCGCGAACCTCCCCTGGGGCGAACTGGGCGTCGACATCGTTATCGAGTCCACAGGTTTCTTCACCAAGGCAGCAGCAGCGCAGAAGCACATCGACGCCGGCGCCAAGAAGGTGCTCATTTCGGCACCTGCCAGTGACGAAGACATCACCATCGTCATGGGCGTCAATCAGGACCTCTACGACCCGGCAGCGCACCACATCATCTCCAACGCGTCCTGCACCACCAACTGCCTCGGCCCGCTGGCCAAGGTTGTCAATGACGCCTTCGGCATCGAGCGTGGCCTGATGACAACGGTCCACGCCTACACGGCCGACCAGAACCTGCAGGACGGCCCGCACGGCGATCTCCGCCGTGCCCGTGCTGCTGCCATCAACATGGTCCCCACGTCTACTGGTGCTGCCAAGGCAATCGGCCTGGTCCTGCCGGAGCTCAAGGGCAAGCTGGATGGTTACGCCATCCGCGTTCCCGTCCCCACGGGTTCCGCTACTGACCTCACGGTCACTGTTTCCCGCGAAGTCACTGTGGAGGAAGTCAACGCTGCCGTCAAGGCCGCCGCTGAGTCCGAGCAGTTCGCCGGAATCCTCAGCTACACGGATGCCCCCATCGTCTCCTCGGACATCGTCGGAGACCCTGCGTCCTCCATCTTCGATTCCGGCCTCACCAAGGTCATCGGCAACCAGGTCAAGGTTGTTTCCTGGTATGACAACGAGTGGGGTTACTCCAACCGCCTCGTAGACCTCACGGAGCTTGTCGCATCCAAGCTGGGCTAGGGTAGACACATGACATCTCACACCCTCAACGAACTCATCGCTGAAGGTGTCCGCGGGCGGTACATTCTGGTCAGAAGTGACCTCAATGTGCCGCTCGACGGCTCTGCAGTGACCGACGACGGCCGCATCAAGGCCTCCCTTCCGGTCCTCAAGAAGCTCTCGGACGCCGGTGCCCGTGTGCTCGTAACCGCCCACCTCGGACGCCCCAAGGGTGCTCCAGAGGATAAGTACTCACTGAAGCCCGCTGCGACCCGCCTCGCGGAGCTCGCAGACTTCAAGGTTCAGTTGGCCAACGATACTGTGGGGGACTCCGCCAAGGAGCTCGCATCCGGACTCCAGGATGGCGAAGTTCTCATCTTGGAAAATGTTCGCTTCGACGCGCGTGAAACCAGCAAGGACGACGCCGAGCGCGGCGCCTTCGCTGACGAGTTGGTTGCCCTTACGGGAAGCAACGGGGCGTTCGTGGACGACGCTTTTGGTGCCGTCCACCGCAAGCACGCGAGTGTCTTCGATGTAGCCACGCGGTTGCCGTCCTACTTGGGCGATCTTGTGCACACCGAAGTACAGGTTCTTCGGAAGCTCACCACGGATACACAACGTCCATACGTCGTGGTTCTTGGCGGCTCCAAGGTCTCAGACAAGCTGGCGGTCATTGACAACCTGCTTGGCAAAGCGGACACCATCCTTGTTGGCGGCGGCATGCTCTTCACCTTCCTGGCAGCAGCCGGGCACAGGGTTGCGGGCAGCCTCCTCGAGGAAGACCAGATTCCGGTAGTCCAGGACTACCTCAAGCGGGCCTCCGATGCCGGAACGTCGTTCGTGATTCCCACGGACGTCGTAGTCGCCAGCCGCTTCGCTGCGGATGCTGAGCACGAGGTCGTTAAGGCAGACGCCATTGAGGACAGCACTTTCGGTGCTTCCGGCATTGGCCTGGACATTGGTCCGGAATCGGCATCGGCATTCGCGGCCCAGATCGAAGGGGCCAAGACCGTGTTCTGGAACGGCCCCATGGGTGTCTTCGAATTCGAAGCCTTCTCCAGTGGCACGCGTGCCATTGCGCAGGCCCTGACGGATACGGTTGCGTTCACCGTTGTCGGCGGTGGCGACTCCGCAGCAGCCGTTCGCACCCTCGGCTTCGAGGACTCGCAGTTCGGCCATATTTCCACCGGCGGCGGTGCCAGCTTGGAATACCTTGAAGGTAAGGAACTTCCGGGTCTGAGCGTCCTCGACCGCTAAGCATCAACCGACCGGCAGGACGTTACCGCGTCCTGCCGGTCGTTCCATATCTCAACGCATTCTTTGGAGTTCATGTGACTACCTCTGCCAACGGCAACTTCGTCCGCAAGCCCTTCATCGCCGGCAACTGGAAGATGAACATGGACCACGTCCAGGGCATCACCTTGCTGCAGAAGCTCGCCTGGACACTGTCCGATGCCAAGCATGACTACAGCCGCGCCGAGGTCGCAGTGTTTCCTCCGTTCACCGACCTCCGCGGTGTCCAGACGCTGGTTCAGGGTGACGAACTGGAAGTTGTATACGGCGGCCAGGACCTGTCCCAGTTCGACTCCGGCGCCTACACCGGTGACATCTCAGGTCAGTTCCTCAGCAAGCTGGGATGTGCCTACGTCCTGGTGGGGCACAGTGAGCGCCGCACCATCCACAACGAGTCCGACGAGGTCTTGAATGCGAAGGTCAAGGCCGGCTTCCGTCACGGAGTTACGCCCGTCTTGTGCGTCGGCGAGGGCCTCGAAGTCCGTCAAGCCGGCACACACGTTGAGCACACCCTGGCCCAGCTGCGCGCGGGCGTCGAAGGACTCACGGCCGAGCAGGCTGCTGAACTCGTTGTGGCTTACGAGCCCGTCTGGGCCATCGGCACCGGCGAAGTAGCTGGCCCTGAAGACGCACAGGAAATGTGTGCAGCAATCCGTACCGAGCTTGCCGAACTCTTCGACGAGACCGTCGCAGCGAAGACCCGTCTTCTCTACGGAGGGTCGGTCAAGGCCAACAACGCTGCTGCCATCATGGCTGAAAGCGACGTTGACGGATTGCTTGTGGGCGGCGCCAGCTTGGACCCCGCTGAGTTTGCTAACATTGTCAGGTTCGAGAGCCACCTCGTCACGGACTAGTCCGGCTCCCGTTTTCCGCTTCTTCGAAAGGCCGTCGTGGACGTTCTTCAAGTCATTCTGCAGATCCTGCTGGGCGTTACCAGCCTTCTGCTGACGCTGCTCATCCTCTTGCACAAGGGACGTGGCGGCGGTTTGTCCGACATGTTCGGTGGCGGAATGAGCTCGGGATTGAGTTCGTCCGGCGTAGCCGAGCGCAACCTGAACCGCTTCACCATCATTCTGGGCATCACCTGGGGTGCCGTGATCATCGGCTTGGGCCTGATCATGCGATTTACCTCGGGTGGCGACTCCTAGTTATTCCCAAAAAGGGAGGCTCCTCAACAGGGGGCCTCCCTTTTTTATTCGCGTTTCTTTCGTAGCGGCACCCACCACTAGTGCCGTCCTCGGGCGCCCCGCATTAGACTTGCCCTGTTGGCCGTAGGGCCCACAGGGCCGAGACGGCCGACCACCGAGTCGCGAGGGGTTCGAAAATGGTTCATGGCACGTCTGGTTACCGGGGCACCCGTGTAGGTGTAGCCCAGGGCTCAGCTCCACGACATCAGAGCGACCACGGCCCCGGCGAACAACCGCCGCGTATTCGTGTTCCTTTTTGGTGCCCCAAGGGCCACGAAACGCGGCTCGTTTTTCTTAAGCTGCCGGACGAGCAGATTCCCAGAACGTGGGATTGCCCCAAATGCGGCTGTCTCGCTACGAGGGATCCCGGTCATCCGGCCCCAACCAGACCTGAAGACGAAATCTTTAAATCGCACCTGGATTACGTTAAAGAAAGACGCTCCAGCCAGGAAGCCGAAGTGGTCCTGGCTGGAGCGCTGGATAGGTTACGCGCCCGCGGGGTCCTTCCGGACCAACTGCTGGGGGACTCGTGACGCCGCATTCTCGTCAATAAGCCAAAGAGTCCTGGCACGCCCCACAGGTCCCGCTGCGGGGACCTGAACGGGGTTTGCACCTGCCAGGGCCAGGCCCACGGCACCGGCCTTGTCCTCGCCGGCAACAACCATCCAGATTTCCTGGGCTGTGTTGATCGCCGGAAGCGTCAAGGAAACGCGCGACGACGGCGGCTTGGGTGAGTTCTCTACGCCCACCACAGTGCGTGATTTCTCGCGAATTCCAGCCTGCTCAGGAAAGAGCGACGCTACGTGCGCATCGGGTCCGACGCCGAGGAGCAAAATGTCAAAGCGCGGCAGGACGCCAGGCTTCTCAGGCCTATTGTCAGAGGTGTCCGCTGCGTGCTCGGCCTCTGCAGCTGCCTTGAGCTCTTCAGCGTAGGCTGCCGCTGCTTCGTCCGCGGTGGCGTACTGGTCGGCGGACCCGGGTTCGTGAACCCGGGCCGGATCGACTGCCAAGTGAGCGAGCAATGCCTGGTGTGCCTGGCGCGTATTCCTGTCATCGCTGTCGGCGGCGACAAATCGCTCGTCGCCCCACCAGAAGTTCACTCTTGACCAATCGACGGCAGGTGCCGCGGCAGAGTCAGCCACAGCCTTCAAGGTTCCAATGCCAACGGTTCCGCCGGTAAGGACCACCGTGGCCTCGCCGTGCTTGTCCTGGACATCCACAAGTTTGGTAATGAGACGCGCTGCAATGGCGGCCATCAACACCTTGGAGTCGGGGTGGATGCTTACTCTTGGCTCAGCGTGCACTGGTCTGGACTCTCCTCTGGCTGGTTAGTGGAAGTCCCATCGTAATCACTTCTCCGAAGACTTCGTCGGGGTCGAGCCGTCGGAGTTCTTCTGCGAGGCAGTCTTTGAGGCTTCTGCGGGGGAGCGTGATACGTTGCGCCGGCTGTCCCGGTTGGGTCAGCTCGGCCACGGAAAGGCCCGGACGGAAGAGCTGGACATCGCCGCTGGCGCGCGTGAGACGGACGCGACGGATACCGGTCCCTGCCGGATCTGCCACAATCGTGACAGGAGCCTGCAGTGCGAGGCTAAGCCAAGCAGCCAGCAGGAGCGTACTCGGGGAGTCCGAGGCGCCCTCGACGGCCACTGCAGAGACAGGATCCCCGTCCACTTGGTCGAAGACGGCGGCGAGTTGCATGCGCCAGTTGGTCAGGCGGGTCCAGGCGAGGTCGGTGTCGCCGGCTTTGTAGGTGGCGCGGATGTTCTCCAGAGCACGGCGGGGGTCGGGTTCGTTGGCTGAGTCGGTGATGCGTCGGTGCGCGATCCGGCCGATGGAGGTTTCACACGCGCTTTCCGGTGCGCCGTGCGGCCACCAGGCCACGATCGGTGCGTCCGGGAGGAGCAGGGCGGCGACGAGGGATTCGCTTTCGTGGGCCATGTGTCCGTGTCCGCGCAGGACGATGACTTCGGAGGCGCCGGCGTCGCCACCGACACGGATCTGCGCGTCGAGCCGGTCCGGGCCTTCCGCGCCGGCGTCGGCCAGGACGATGATCCGGCAGGGGTGTTCCCGGCTGGCTTCGTTGGCTGCCTCGATGGCGTCTTCTTCCTGCCCGGACTTCGTCACCACCACCAGGGTCAGCACACGACCCAACGCGATCACGCCGCCTTGTTCGCGCAGGGCCATGATCTTCTTGGAGATCTTGGAGGTAGTGGTATCGGGAAGATCTACGATCATGGCCTTCTCCAGGTTCGTCCGTCACGGGCCAGCAGGGCATCGGCCGAGGCCGGCCCCCAACTGCCCGGTGCGTAGGGTTGGGGTTGTTCATCGAGCCCGGCCCAGTATTCCTCGAACGGGTCAAGGATCTTCCAGGACAGCTCCACTTCCTGGTGCCGCGGGAACAACGGCGGCTCGCCCAACAGCACATCCAGGATGAGCCGTTCGTACGCTTCGGGGCTGGACTCGGTAAAGGAATGTCCGTAGCCGAAGTCCATGGTCACATCCCGGACTTCCATCTGCGTGCCCGGGACCTTGGACCCGAACCGGATCGTGGCGCCCTCATCGGGCTGGACCCGGATCACCACGGCGTTCTGCCCGAAGTCATCATCGTTGTGGTCACGGAACAACAGGTTCGGTGCCCGCTTGAACACCACCGCGATCTCGGTCACCCGCCGGCCCAGGCGCTTACCCGCGCGCAGGTAGAACGGCACCCCGTTCCAGCGGCGGGTATTGATATCCACCCGGATCGCAGCATACGTCTCGGTCTTCGAATCAGCAGGGATCCCGTCCTCATCCAAATACCCGAGGACTTCCTCCCCGCCCTGCCACCCACCAGTGAACTGACCCCGCGCCGAATGCGTGGACAAATCCTCCGGCAGCTTCACCGCGGCGAGGACCTTTTCCTTCTCCGCCCGCAAATCATCGGCATTAAACGAAATCGGCTCTTCCATCGCCGTCAACGCCAGCAACTGCAGCAAATGGTTCTGGATCACATCCCGGGCAGCACCCACACCGTCGTAATACCCCGCCCGCCCACCGGTGCCGATGTCCTCGGCCATGGTGATCTGGACATGATCCACATAATTGGCGTTCCAGAGCGGTTCGAACAACTGGTTCGCGAAACGCAACGCCAGAATGTTCTGCACCGTCTCCTTCCCCAAATAATGATCAATCCGGAACACCGCATCAGCCGGGAACACCGACTCAACAATGTCATTCAACTGACGTGCCGACTCCAAATCATGACCGAACGGCTTCTCGATCACCACACGACGCCACTGACCCGGCCGCGCCTGCGCCAGACCATGCTTGGACAACTGACGGCACACCTGCTCAAACGCCTTCGGCGGGATCGACAAATAGAAACCATGATTCCCCCGGGTACCACGGGTCTCATCCAACTCATCGAGCACATCACCCAAACGCTCGAAAGCGTCATCGTCATCGAACTCACCCCGAACAAAACGGATCCCCGAAGCCAACTGCTCCCACACCGCTTCATCAAACTTCGTCCGCGCATGGGCCTTGACGTTTTCCTTCACCTCGGCCGCGAACTCCGCGTTATCCCACTCACGCCGGCCAAAACCCACCAACGCGAAACTCGGCGGCAACAACCCACGATTCGCCAAGTCATAAACCGCAGGCATGAGCTTCTTACGGGCAAGATCACCAGTGACTCCGAAGAACACCAACGACGACGGCCCGGCAATACGATTCAAGCGCCGATCCCGCGGATCCCGCAAAGGATTGCGCCAAGAGTCTGATCCAAGCTCAAGAGGGGGCATGCATCCAGCATGACTCCCTGAACGGACAGGGGGAACGCTATCAATGGATGGAAAATACTGCCCGTTTGTGTAGTGGCCCGGTGGGTCCTGATATCAAAAGCCAAGACCCGCCGTCGTCATTCTGTTACGGGTGGCCGGGCAGGGATTCGCAGGCGATGCCATCGCCGTCGGAGTCCAGCCGCGCGACGTCGCCGTACCACGGGTAGTAGGTGTCGAACCAGGCCTGGGCGGCCTGCCAAGTACTGAAACTCGTGCAGTTCTTGGTGTCGCCAGGGTTGGCCGGCGGAGGAGGGGAACAGTTGTTCCCCGTGATTCCGCCGGTGCCTCCATTGACGAAGCGGTACATGAACGCGGCCATGGCGTCACGGGCCACCGGCTGGACCGGGTTGTAGGCGCGGCAGCCGTAGCCAATGTCCCACCCTGTGGAGATACCCTGCGATGCCAACCAAGTGATCTGTTGGTAGAACTGGCTTCCAACTTGGACGTCCACGAACGGCGAGGTGCTCGGTGCCGAGAACGCAGGATTGCCCCCGAACCGGTAGAGGAAGGCAGCCATGGCGTCGCGGTTGACCGGGCTGAGCGGACGGTAGGTTTTGGAACCGTCCTGCTCCGTCCATCCTGTGGAGATGCCGCTCGCGGCGAGCCACGTTATTTCCTTGTAGAACTGGCTCGACGGCGTGATGTCGCTGAAGGGCGACGTCGCCGGGGGAGTGAAGGCAGGTTTGCCGGCCAGACGATACAGGAAGGCCGCCATAGCGTCGCGGTTGACGGCATTCAGCGGCCGATAGGTCCGGCTTCCGTCGGCTTCCACCCAACCAGTGGAAATGCCTTGGGAAGCGAGCCACGAAATTTCCACATTGAATTGGGTGGATCCGTTGACGTCACTGAAAGTGATGGGGCCGGGATCAACAGGGGTGGTTTCAACAGCGATGGTTGGTACCTGAACTACGTTGGCTCCGCAGCCGCCCTGCAAGGTGGATGAAATTGCTGCGGCTTCAGCTGCATCAACGGTCAACTGCCAGCGGTATTTCACCAGCACCCAGTCCGTGACGTATTCGCAGGCGGTTCCGGCCAGCGGCGGCATCCATTCTGCTGGATCGCGGTCGCTCTTGGACTGGTTCACGTTGTCTGTCACGGCTTCGAGGGCCACGTCCAGGGTGAGGTCGTTGGCGTAGTCACGCCGCTGCTCGGCCGTCCAGGCGCTTGCGCCGGAACCCCAGGCTTCGGCGAGGGGAACCATGTGGTCGATGTCGACGTCGGACGCGTTTGTCCAAGTGCCGCCGTCGTACCAGGAGTTCCACTGCCCTGTGGCTACGGTGCAGCCGGAGCCGAACGTCACCGGCGTCAATGACTCCTGTTGGAGCACCTCGGAGCGTGTGTTGCAGCCGTCGCCGTCGGCATCTATCCAATGCTGGAAGAGTTCGCGGTCGTAACCGGTGTTCGTTTCAGTCGTGACAGATAAGGACGAGAAAAGTGTTGAAACGCTGGCCGTTTCTGCGGCCATAGCGGTTTGCGGCATAAAGACAGCCGCTGACGCGGTCAGCGAAAGTGCCGCCAACCACGAAAGTGCCTTGGGCATCTGGGTTCCCCATATTCGATTGTGTGCGCTCTGAGCAGCGCATTCTCTGGGATGCTACCTGCGGGGACTGACAGATAAGGAACACCGTTACGGTGTGGCGTGGCGTGACCGCTTCAGCCAGACTGATGCTGCACATGGATGTTGGGGATCTTGTTGAAGACTGTGGTCGCCCTCACCTTGAGCTGGATCATCATTTCTCCGAAAGGCATCACCATGACACAGCCGCACCCCGACAACAATCCGGATACCCCGGAAGGCAACCAGCCTCCGGCACCGCAGCAGCAGCAGTATGGGGCCCAGCCGCCGCAGCCTCAGTATTACGCCCAACCGCCGCTGCCCCAGCAGCCTCAGTACTATGCACAACCGCAGATGCCCCAGCAGCCGCAGTATGGGGCGCAGCCGCCGCAGCCCAACATGGCCTACGGTTACCCGCAGCCGAAGTCGAAGATCGCTGCCGGCCTTTTCGGAATCTTCCTGGGCGGCCTCGGCATCCACCGCTTCTACCTGGGCTACACCACTATTGGTGTCATCCAGCTGGTTCTCACGGTAGTGCTGGGCATCTTTACCTTCGGATTGGTGGGTCTGTGGGGCCTCATCGAAGGCATCATGATCCTTGCCGGTGCCGAGTACTTCCGGAGGGACGCGAAGGGCGTTCCCCTTCGCGACTGACGCGGGACGGCCGGACTTTGAACGTTTCCGTCTGCGCCATGAGGCAGTCCCGCAACGAGCGAAGGGAGGCAGATGGCTCCGCAGATAGAACCGCCCGACGTCGGCCTAGTAGCGCGTGAGTGTTAAATGCGCGGCAGCGTGGAGTACGGGCGGCTCGGAAGGTTCCCTGCCATCCAAGGGCGGACGGGCGGTTCCAGCGGAATTTCACCGCGGCCGTCGCGGATCACCAGGACCACTGCGCCTATCGCAGCGGCCAAGCAAATTATGCCCATCAGGACCAGGGCAATCACCAAAGCCAGAGACATCGCCGTTCCCTCTGGTTTCAATTTTAGTGCTGTCTTTCATAAGGGGACAGTCATTACCCGTTTATCGGTGGCGCGTCCGTTGACGAAGCGAATCCTGTTGTGCCTATTCTGAGAACGAAGCAGGTCCAGCAACCGGCCTGGAGTTATCGGCGGGATTAACATCCCGCGGAAGGTTACTTCATCATCATGTCCCAGCAACTTCCCCTCGACGAACTTACCCTTACTCTGGCCCGGATCAGGGGTTTGCTCCTGACAGAGGAGAAGGTAGACCGGGCAGTGCAACTGCTTGCAGAAGGGGTCCGCGATGCCTTTCCCGGCAGCGCGGGAGCCGGTGTATCCCTCATCGATGAGGAGGGCAACCGAACCAGTGCGGGGGCAACGGATCCATTGGTTATCCAGGGTGACCAGTCGCAGTACCGATTGGGGGAGGGCCCGTGCCTCACCGCGTGGGCAACTGAGTGCACGGTCATCGTTGGGAACGCCGAGACCGATGATCGTTGGCCGCTGTGGAGCGAGTCCGCCAGGGAACTCGCGATCGCCTCCGTCATCAGCGCCCCCTTGATACGCGGTACCAAATGCCTTGGAGCCATGAAGCTCTACGCGGCCGGCACTGACGCCTACGACCAAACGACGGCGCGCCCTCTGGAGAAGCTTGCTGCCTCTGCGGCCATCCTCTTGGACAACATCCAAAGCGCTGAGACGCCGAAGCGCTTCAGCGAGGGTCTGGTTGAGGCGCTGAGCAGTCGGGATGCTATCAGTCGCGCGCAGGGCTATCTCATGGGTCAACGGGGAATGACTGAGGAGGATGCGGTCCGGGAACTTCTGAACATGTCCCAAGCGTCGAGACAGTCACTGGCTTCCGTCAGCGCCGACATCCTCAGCGGTGGGAGGAAGGGCGGCGTCTCATGACGGAACCTGAGCGGAAAGGTTTTGTGGGTTTACCTCTTCAAGAACAACTCCAGCTCAAGGGTCTACGTAAAGCCCTGACAAGCGCCGGTATCCCCGACGAGGATCTGTGGTTGCGCTACTTTTCCATCGGCGGGACGGTTGGCGAATACGAGGTGGACGCCTACCTCCAGTCACTCCACTCCCTGCCTGTACTGCAAAGGGATCTCCTGGCGCACGCGGCAAATGAACTCATCGACGAATTGCCAGCCCGACCTCACGCACCTTACGACGAACAAGTGTCGCTGAGCCGGCCACTGCTACCGGGCGAAGGGCGGGAGCAGAGGCCCTAGGGATGCACCTGGACCTGACTGGTTAGCGGAGGCGACGCCGGAATCCGGCGCCGCCTCCTTCCCGGCTCACGGGATCGGAAGGCCCCATCCCGTGAGGTCTAGTTCGTCAGGCGCAGGGGTTTCCTTGGCTGACGATGCGGTCTTTCACCTGCTGGTAGCCCGGACCAGCGGTGTAGTTGTTTGTTCCGTTGTTGTCCCATGTTCCGGCTGCATTATTGAAGGCTGCGGCAATTCCGGAAGCTCCGTTGAGGGGGATGGAGGTGGTTACCCAACCAGGGCATGAGGCAGTCATTGCTACGCCCGGGGCAGTGGTCCATGCTCCGGTGCCCACCCGATAGTGGGCGTTATAGGCGGACCAATTCTTGTTGGTTGAGTAGAACAGCACTGTGGTGTCTGTGGGTCCTGGGGCAGATGCACCGCTGCAAGGATCGGTATGGCTAACCGCATTGCCGTTCACTGCCGCGATCCCGCCGTCCAAGGCATAGTTGCTGGTGTTGTTGTTGTCCCATACGCCGCTTCCGTTGTTGAACGCAGCCGTTGCCCCGGCTGAGCCGGAGGGGATGGTGTAGGCGACCCAGCCAGTGCAGGCGGCGGTCATGGTGACACCCGGTGCAGTTGTCCAGGCGCCGGTGCCTACCCGGTAGTGCATCTTGTAGTCACTCCAGCCCTTGGCTGTGGAGTAGTACACCTTGAGGTTGCTTGCTCCCGGTTCTGTTTGTCCGCCTGCTTTCGCGTTGATGTGCAACGCGAGGGCGGCGTTTTGGCCGACAGTGGCCTGGAAAGTCCCGGAGGCGTCCACCGTTACCACGTCACCCGCCGAGCAACCGGTCGCGGTGGGCAGTCCCACCACCACGTTGCAGTAGCGGCCAGCGGGAAGGGAGCTCTGGAAACTCCTGGAGATGGCACTGCCACGATTGATCGCCACATAGCCTTTGTCGCCACGACCAAAAGCGAGAGCATTCGAGCCGTTGTCCCACTTGTTCACGATCGGCGCGCCATAGCTTGTATTGCGGAAGCCCACCATGTTTTCGATGTTGGTTTGCGCGTGCTTGCAGGTCCAGCCATTCTGACCGCACGCGGGATCCACGACTTCCCCGTTCGAGGCAACCGCCGGTCCGGTCTCATTGTTGGAGAAGGAATAACCCGAATGGATCGACGGGGATCCGTAGTTCCAGGCCAGGGTGAAGATCTGGGCAAGATCGTAGTTTGCGCCGTCCTTGTAGGTGAGCGTCTCACCATTGCGCTCGGTGTCATGATTGTCCACGAAGACGGCGGCGTTCTGTTGAGAAGTCCTGCCCTTGGTAGTTTCCGGGATAGTCGTAGTGCTGGAACGTGGTTCCTGCCCAACCTGTTCCGCCGGCGCTCTTCCCGGACATGTGGTTGATCACGGCATCCGCAATCACTTTCACACCCGCGGTGTGGCAGGTGTCTACCATGTGCTTGAACTCGGCTCGAGTGCCCAGCCGTGACTCAACCTTGTAGCTGACCGGCTGGTAGTGGGTCCACCATTCCGGGCCTTGAACGTGTTCTTGCGGGGGAGATGTCTGCACGAATCCGTATCCGGCCGGACCTAGGTTCTCTGTACATTCGCGGGCTATGGCGTTCCATGTCCAAGAGAACATCACTGCGGTGGCGTCTTTGGGCCCGGGAGCTGCGGCTTGGGCTGTGGGAGCAGAGGCTGTGGAGGAAAAGAGGGTGCCGAACAAGGCCAGAAGGACCAAGGTGGCTAATGTCTGGAAGCGCTTCCCTTTATCAGGAAAATGGACTGCGACGTCCTCGTCGTGTGCTGGCATGGAGGTGAGTCTCCTCAATGATGGGCCGCTGCAGGCCGGGAATCCTGGCAGCGACTGACGCCACCCTGTGGAATGGGTGGCCGCGTCACGATGACGGCTACCCATCAAGGTAGGCGGAGTTGAGTCATTAAACAAGAGCAAAAGATCAAAAAATGGAAGCGCTTGCAGCTAGAGGATCAGGTCCGTCATTAAAGCTGTGCGGTTGCCTCTGACGGCGGGACGGCTGCGGAAGGGGCGGCCGGCGTCGGATGATCGACGACGGGCTGGTACCGGCGTGCGGCGGGCTCCCATAGAGTGTTCCAGCGGTCCACGGTCGACTCACTGGCGGCGGGGGTTCCTGAATGGTCCGGGGCTGCGTTCATCGTGTCTCCGAAGTTAATTTGGACTCAAAATTTAGTGCCTGAAGTATTATGTGACCTGAGCTACAGAGAGGTCAAGACCCAATGAGCGCCCCTTCCTCCTCGCCCACGCCGCAGATGCTGAGGCGGGCAAGCCTCAGATCGGTTTTGGACTTCATGAGGGCCTCCACCATCGTGACAATCTCGGACGTCATGGAGGGCACCGGGCTCGCCCGGGCAACGGCCATCTCTGTATGTGAAGAGATCATGGATCGGGGCTGGATCACGGAGCTTGAAAACCAGCGCGAGTTTGGTGAGTACCTCAAAGGACGCCCGGCCAGACGGTTCGTTCTAAACCAGGACGCAGGGTACGTCGTTGGCTTGGACGTGGGAGTCTCCAAGGTGACGGCCGTGGTGTCCAACCTTCGTGGAGAAATCGTGGGCAGAGCGAGTCGGCAGTTCCGTGGAGTTCAGATCACGGCCGATGACAGCATCCCGGGTTCCGATATCAGTCCCCGCGAGCGCATATCAGCCATAGATAGTACGGCGTGTGATGCCCTCAGCCAGGCCGGCGTCACCCCGGAAGCGGTCCTCGCAGTCGGTGCAGGAATTGCGGCTCCGGTGGGCCGCAACGGCGATGTATTGGTGACTCAACCGTTCTGGGCTCTTCTCGACGTTGGCTTGAAATCGGCGCTGAAGGATCTTCACGGGTGGACGGTGTTGCTGGCCAACGACGGAAACCTGGCGGCCTTGGGCGAGCGTTGGCGTGGTTCGGCAGCGGGGGTGGACGACGTCGTGGTTATTCTCGCCAGTGAGCGCTTCGGTTCGGGGGTGATCGACGACGGCAGGCTCCTGCATGGTTGTGGCGGAGGCGCCGGCGAACTGGCGTTCCTCAAGCAGATTGAGGGGGTGGGGGATACCTTTGGGATTGCCCTGATGGCACGCACGTGGGCGGCCGAGGCCCTCGAGGGAAGTGCCGAGACGCTACTTCGCGAATATCCCGTAGAGGCCATCGAGGCGGAACACGTCTTCGCTGCCGCACTCCATGGTGACCCTGTGGCACGGCGGATTCTGGATCGGCTTGCCGATCGCATGGCAAGGGTTATCGGGGCCGTCGCTACTATCCACAACCCGGAGCTTGTGGTGATAGGGGGCGCAGTTGCCAAATCGGCGGGCGCGCTGCTGGGCCCGATCGCTGAGCGGCTTCCCCAATTCACCGCGACCCCTCCGCGTCTGGCGGTTTCACCCTTGGGCGATTCGGTGGTGACCATGGGTGCGGTCAGAAGCGCGCTGGATTTCGTGGAAAAGAAAACCTTGGACATCGAGCTGCACAACAGTTAGGTCAGCATGGCCGGGAGTTTTGGGGTGCAGGGAGGAGCACGCTGAGTTCGCTCGGTGGGCGTGGACGGAACCTCAACGGCATTGGTGTAGGGCAGCCATAGTAATGTCCACCGGGTACGACCCCTTGAGTGCCACGAAGGTGCTCTTCTCCAACTGGGACTCAGGAGCTGAGCCGCGATTGCCGCGCGTTGCCGGACCTGCAAGCCCAGACGAGCAGGGCGGCAGACCCCAGAGGGGCAAGGAAAGTGGACATCGTGACCAACGGGAGACCGATTGTGGATGCTGCAAGCCCCATCAAAATGACGACGCCGATTCGGCCGAAGCGGCCAACAGTTACCAAACGACCTAACGGAAGAGCGATGGCGAAACCCATGAGCGTTGCCGCGACCAGAGTGGCAGGCCACTGGGCTGGGTGACCCGCCCCAAGGAGTTGCGCGAATGCTTGGGCGGCCATGGCTGTGCAAGCGAGGAGGACAGCCCAAGGCGTGGTGGATCCGAGACGCGTTGCAAGCACCCACCCGGCAAGAACCAGGAGAGGAACACTTGCGAATGCACCGTAACTCAAGCCGAGGTTCATGGCGTGGGTGGAGTTAGTGACCATGGGAGCCCAAGTACTTCCGGTGATTGCAAACACGGCGCACGCCAACCCCACTATGAGTAACGTCAGTGCCACTCGGCCCACAGCGCGCTGGTTCGGTGAAACCACTTGGCGGGGAATCGATTGCAAAGGCTTGGCCGGCGAGGCAGCAGGCATGTCCTGCTGTAGGGCCACGATGAGCAGCACCATGGCTCCCAACGTTCCCACCATGGGAGGCATCAGCGTAAGTGCCCCGAGAATAAGAGCCAGCGGTGCAGCCATGACAACTGCTTGCAGGACTCGAGTGGGACGCGAACGCCAGCTTGCCAGCAAGGAGTACAAGGGAACAGCCAGGCACATGATCCCGGCGACCCACCCCGGGATCATGAACAGCAGCATGGAGGATCCGAACCAGCTGAAGCCCTGATTCGTATCGGCTTCGTCAAAGCGCATGGCCCAACTTGCTGCGGCAGTTACAGCGAGAGCCCATGACGGCACGGCAGCTACCGATGTGAAGACGGCGACGCCGGCAGGCAGCCGCCCGGCTCGTCGCAAAAGCACGACGCCGGAAAGGCTCGCCGCGAGCGGGCCGACGAATCCGGACAGTGTGAAGTGGGTAGGGCCTGTCCACGGGAGCTGGAAGGAGTTACTGAAGAAGAGGGCCATGCCGCCCAAGAACGCGAGCAAAGAAGTAGCTGCGAGTCCGACGGCCAAACCTCTTGTAGCTGTAATTCGGCGTGCTTGCGCAAATGACCCCACGTATTGCCTAACTTTTCGGCGGAAACCGCCCCCCAATGGATCTCCGCCCGTGGACCAAGGTTTAAGGCAGTGGTTCACATGCTAGCTGGGCCCACCCATCATTTCGCGTCGGCAACAGCATCTATATCCTTAAGTGATGAGTGACGTAGCGCGTTCCACCATCGCCTTCGAAGGGCATTTCGCACGGGAGCTCCCGGAGCTGGCTATTCCTTGGCGTGCGGAGGAGGCTCCTGACCCGCAGCTTCTGGTGCTCAACCAGCCACTCGCCGTCGAGCTCGGTTTTGATCCCGATTTTCTCCGGAGCCCGGAGGGCGTACGGCTGCTGATCGGCAATGCCCTGCCGGAGGAAGCGACTCCTGTGGCCCAGGGGTATTCGGGTCACCAGTTCGGTTTCTATTCTCCGCGTTTGGGGGACGGGCGTGCCCTCTTGCTGGGTGAGATTGCCGGTGCTGACGGGCAGCTTCGCGACATCCATCTCAAGGGGTCGGGACGCACTCCCTTTGCCCGGAATGGTGATGGTCAGGCGGCGATTGGTCCCATGATGCGCGAGTACATCGTGAGTGAGTCCATGCATGCCCTGAACATTCCCACTACCCGGTCCCTCGCGGTTGTGGCCACAGGGCGCCAGGTTCAGCGGGAGACCCTGCTGCCGGGAGCCGTTCTGACCCGGGTGGCCAGCAGTCACCTGCGGGTGGGTAGTTTCCAATACGCCAGGGCCTCCAATGACATGAATCTGCTGCGCCGGCTTGCTGATCATGCGATCGAACGTCACCATCCGTCGGCGGCCGATGAAGCAAACCGCTACCTGGAACTCCTCAAGGGCGTCATTTCAGTGCAGGCGAGACTTGTGGCGCAGTGGATGCTGGTGGGATTCGTGCATGGTGTCATGAACACGGACAACATGACGGTGTCCGGTGAAACAATCGACTATGGTCCGTGTGCCTTCATGGAGGGTTTCGATCCCGGCGCGGTGTACAGCTCCATCGATGAGATGGGACGCTACGCCTACCGCAGCCAGCCGGTGGTGGCAGAGTGGAACCTTGCACGTTTCGCCGAATCGATTGCAGCCCTGATCCACGAGGATGAGGAGCAGGCGGTGCACCTTGCTGTCGAGGCGCTAAATGGATTCCGCCAGGAATACAGCGCCACGTGGTTTAGCGGTATGAAGGCCAAGCTTGGGCTGCCTGAGGAGATTGACGACGACGTGGCCTCACCTTTGGTGGATGACGTCCTTCAGCTGGTCCAAGAGGCGCGCGCGGACTACACCTCGTTTTTCCGGAGCCTCGGACAGGCGGCCCGCGGGGAGGCCGAGCCCGCGCGCCGGCAGATCCTGGATCTGGCCGCTTTTGATACCTGGTTGGAACGGTGGCGGGCAGTCAGTCCGGATGCTGATGCCATGGACCGGGTCAACCCGATCTATATTCCTCGGAACCACTTGGTGGAGGAAGCCCTTGCTGCCGCAACAGAGGGGGACACTGGCCCCACGGAGCGGTTGCTGGCGGCAGTATCCGACCCGTTCAGGGAACGCCCGGGCTTGGAGAAGTACGCCGAGCCTGCGCCGGAGAGCTTCGGCCCTTACCGGACCTTCTGCGGGACTTAGGAACGCGGCACGTAAGAAAAGCTAAGGGCAAGCGACCCGAACGGCGTCGCTTGCCCTTTCTTGTTGTTCTCGCGGCCTAACTCCAGACGGCCCGAACCACCATGTCTGCACCTGCAGCCAAATGATTGCCTGTGTGGCCTGCATCCAGAACGCACACGTCCTCTGATTCAGGGGCGCCCGTTGATACGAGGCACTCTGCTGCCCTGAAACTCAGAAGGTCTACTGGGAGGCTATCGCCTATTTGAAGTTCACTCATGATGCCCTTTTTACTCGTCCGGGCGTCACTTTAGGTGTCCGTAACCCGGTGCTATTGTTGGAGACATTTTTCTCCTTGGGCCGCCGGACTTCATCAGCGGATAACTCCATACTGCTTGATAGTCGGGCTTTCGTCTACGCGGGGATACCTAACACTTAGTTGAAATTTGTGTGGCGCACGATTGCCAGAAGCTCTTCGCGGAGGTCCTCGGAGTCCAGGTTGATGGCTGCGAGCACATTGTTCTCTTGGCGGTGGGATTGCTCCAGCAGCGTCAGGCCCAAGTCGGTAATGGATATCAGCTGGCTGCGTCGGTCGAATCGATTGGGTTCACGACGGACGAAGCCTCGCGATTCCAGCCTGGACAGCAGCGGGCCCATGGTTTGGGCTTGCACGCGGACGCTTCTTGCCAGGTCTCCAGGCGTGATGGGCCCCGCCGTTGCAACGGCATCAAGTGTAAGGACCGCCGGATAGGTCAGCCCCAGCGGGCGTAGTTTGTCGTTCCAAGCAAGCTCCACGAGCCGCGCTGCCGTAGACAGCAGTCGGCTGGTTGGCCATAGTTCCATGTCAGGCATTCAGGCACCCCCACGCTTTCCGAAATAGTCAGCTTACTTACTAGGCTACATCAGGCCTTCAGCGTTCAAAGCTGACCCGGGGTGGAAGCTTGTGGACTTGTCCGTTAGGTGGCGGGTGAATTTGTGGGTGGTGCTGCACCTCGGGCTGCTCGACAGCCACTCTGGTTAGGCGAGCGAGAGGAAAAGCTTCTCCAGATCCTTCTTGTCCATCGATGCGTCCTTTTGGACGATGCACTGCTCGAGGCCCGTGGCTATAATGGCGAACCCTGCCCGGTCCAGCGCTTTCGATACAGCTGCGAGCTGGGTGACGACGTCCTTGCAGTCCCGTCCTTCTTCAAGCATGCGGGTGACTGCGGACAGCTGGCCCTGGGCGCGCTTGAGGCGGTTGATGACAGGGGTGAGTTCTGAGGGATTCAGTTCCACTGGTTTCTCCAAGGGTCGAGGGGTTTGTATTCATGATATACCCCCTAGGGTGTTTTGACTACCCCCGGGGGTATCTGTAATACTCGGTGGGGTATACGTCCGACCCCTTCCGAGAGGCCAACCATGACTTCCGTTTCCGCGGCACCGACCGTTACTGCACTCGCCCCTGAAATCCTCCAGTCCTGGTTCACAGAGCACCGGGACCTCGTGGTGATCGACGTGCGTTCCGCCGCTGAGTTCGAGTCCATGCATATCCGCGGCTCCTACAACGTGCCCCTGCCACTGTTGTCCGAGCACACCGATGAGCTCGCTGCCCGGCTGGGTTCCCGTGTGGTGCTGGTCTGCCAGTCCGGCGTGCGCGCCGAGCAGGCCCGCCAGCGCCTTGCCAAGGCCGGCATCGACACCGCCTACGTCCTCACCGGCGGCGCACCCGGCTTCGCCGCTGCCGGCGGTGACGTCGTCAAGGGCAAGGACCGCTGGGATCTTGAGCGGCAGGTCCGCCTCGTGGCAGGGTCCCTGGTGGTCCTGGGCCTGGCCGGCGGCAAGTTCATCTCCCCGAAAATCCGGACCCTCGCCGGGGTCATCGGTACGGGCCTGACCTTCTCCGCAGCCACCAACACCTGCGCCATGGGCAAAGCCCTCTCGGCCATGCCGTGGAACAAGTCCGCCCAGGAGCCTACCCGCGAAAGCGCCATTCTCGCTCTGCCCGTCGTCAGTAACAAGAGCACGGAAGCCGCAGCCTAATGACAGTCACCCTGCTCCTGGTCCTTGCCCTGTCGGTGGTGGTCGGACTCTCGCTCGGCGTCCTGGGCGGCGGCGGATCCATCCTGACAGTCCCGATCCTGGTCTACGTGGCCGGGTTCGAGGCCAAGGAAGCCATCGCAGCGTCGCTGTTCGTCGTCGGCGTCACCTCCGCTGTGAGCGTGTTCAGTCACGCCCGCGGAGGCAAGGTGATGTGGCGGACCGGCCTGATCTTCGGCGCAGCAGGTATGGCCGGCGCATTCGTCGGCGGCCTCCTGGGCGGGCATATCCCCGGCCAGATCCTGCTCATCGCGTTCGCCATCATGATGGTGGCCACCTCCGTGGCCATGCTCCGTGGTCGGAAAAAGAAGAACGACGACGGCGCCGCGCCGGTCAAGCATGAACTGCCCCTTGGGAGGGTGCTGCTGGACGGGGCTGTCGTCGGGCTCATCACCGGCCTGGTCGGCGCAGGCGGAGGGTTCCTCGTGGTTCCGGCCCTGGCGCTGCTCGGCGGCCTGCCGATGTCCGTGGCAGTGGGCACCTCCCTGGTGGTCATTGCCATGAAGTCCTTCGCCGGGCTCGCCGGATACCTCACCACCGTCCAGCTCGACTGGGGCCTCACCCTCAGCGTGACCGCTGCAGCCATCGTTGGCTCGCTCATCGGCTCCAAACTCGCCGGCCGCATCCCGGAAGCCGCCCTGCGCAAAGCCTTCGGCTGGTTCGTCCTGGCCATGGGAACCTTCGTCCTCATCCAGCAAGCCCCGGCCGACCTGCAATGGTCCATCGCCGCCGGAGTCGCAGCCCTCGCCGCAGCCATCGCGGGCATCTGCTGGGTCTTCATTAGCTCCTGCCCCCTGCGCAACCGCTCCGGCCGCCGCAGCAATATCCCCTCACCCGCCTGAACCCATCACCACCAAGGAGTACACCATGGGCCTCATTAGCTCCCTGAAAAGAGCCTTCAGTAAGCCCTACACAACGCTCTCAGTTGCTGAGGCCAAGGACCTCCTGTCCTCAGGCGCCGTCCTGATCGATGTCCGCTCCGCCCAGGAATGGCGCTCCGGACGGGCTCCGCAGGCCAAGCACATCCCCCTGGACCGACTGCAAACCAGCACCGCCGGAATCAACAGGAACAAACCCGTGATCGCCATCTGCGCATCCGGAGCCCGCTCCGCCTCGGCTGCCCGGTTCCTCGCTTCCCAGGGGTACCAGACCTCCTCCCTGCGCGGCGGCATGAGCGCCTGGCGCGCAGCAGGCGAACCCATCCGCTAACAACAGCCCACTATTTCGAAGGAGAACCCCATGGCTGAAATCACCATCACCGAAACGGACCAGCGACGCAGCAGCGCCCGCATCCTCGATGTCCGCGAAGACTTCGAAGTCACCGAAGGCATGATCCCCGGCGCCCTGCACATCCCTATGGGTCAGCTGCAGGCACGCCTGTCAGAACTGGACCCGGCATTGCCCCTCATTGCGGTCTGCCGCAGCGGCAACCGTTCAGCCCGCGTGGCCGACGCCCTTAACGGAGCCGGCTTCACCGCCGACACGATGGCCGGCGGCATGACCGCCTGGACCCGCGCCGGCCTCCCCACCACCTGACCCCCTCCGGTCCCGGCCACCCCAAGACGCCTTCCACCTACAACGCCCGAAAGGACACGAAAGACGATGGCAACCATCGATATCACCGAGCAAAGCTTCGCCAAGCCCCTGGAGAGCAACGAGATCGTCTTCGTTGACTTCTGGGCAGCATGGTGCGGCCCGTGCCGCATGTTCGCCCCCACCTACGGCAAGGCCGCAGAACGGCACCCATCACCTTCGCCAAAGTCGACACCGAAGCCGAACAGGCCCTCGCCGCAGCAGCGAACATCACATCCATCCCCACCCTGATGGCCTTCAAGGACAAAACCCTGGTCTTCTCCCAGCCTGGAGCCCTCAACCCCACCAGCCTCGAAGAAGTCATCCAGGCCGTTAAGAACCTGGACATGAATGAACTCCACGCCCAGGCCGGACCCCAGAACGCCTGATTGCCGGGCGATCATACGTACCGCCCGCAACCTGGTTGCAGGATACCCCCTGGGGTATCTATGCTGGACTCAGAACAAGCCCCCAAACCCCTTTCAACCGAAGGAGATCACCAGATGCTTATCGAGCGCATTTACGATGAAGACCTCGCCCAGGCCAGCTACCTGATCGGCTGCCAGGCCAACGGCACCGCCGTTGTTGTCGACGGCCGCCGCGACATCGCCGTCTACCAGGAACTGGCTGAAAAGAACGGCATGAAGATCATCGCCGTCACCGAAACCCACATCCACGCCGACTACCTCTCCGGCACCCGCGAACTCGCCGCCGCCACCGGCGCGAAGATCTACGTCTCCGGCGAGGGCGGACCGGACTGGCAATACGAATTCGACGGCGAACGCCTCTACGACGGCGACAGGATCACCATCGGCAACATCAGCATCCAGGCCGTGCACACCCCGGGCCACACACCCGAGCACCTGTCCTTCCTGGTCACCGACGGTGCGTTCAGCGACCAGCCCGGCTACCTGCTCTCCGGTGACTTCGTCTTCTCCGGCGACCTCGGACGTCCCGACTTGCTGGACGAGGCAGCCGGCGGGGTCGACACCCGCTTCGAAGGCGCAAAGCAGCTTTTCGCCAGCCTGCGGGACAAATTCCTGCCCCTTCCGGACTACGTGCAGGTCCACCCCGCCCACGGTGCCGGCAGTGCCTGCGGTAAGGCCCTGGGCGCCATCCCGTCCTCCACGGTGGGCTACGAGCGGCTCTACTCCTGGTGGGGCCCCTATCTCGCCGCCAACGACGAGCAGGGCTTCATCGACGAACTCCTTGACGGCCAGCCCGACGCGCACGCCTACTTCGGCCGGATGAAGCGCGAAAACCGTGAAGGACCTGTCGTGATGGGAGCGCGGACGCCGCTGCCCGAACTGGCAACCGACGTTGTTGCTGAGGGCCTGGCAGAGGACACTCTGACCTTCATCGACACCCGCCCCAACAGCGAGGTCCACGAAGGCACGGTAACCCGCTCCCTGAACGTACCGGCTGGGAAGTCCGTCGCCAGCTACGGCGCCTGGGTAGTGAACCCCGAGACTGACAAGAACCCTTTGGTACTGCTGGCAGCAGACCAGGAACAGGCCATGGACATGTGGGACCACCTGGTCCGGGTCGGCATCGACAACGTCGCCGGTTACGTCACCAGCATTGAAGGTCTCCCCATGACTACGCCGAAGCTGATCCAGCCAGACGAGCTGCAGGGTTTTGCGGCCTTGGTCGTGGATGTCCGCAACCGCAGCGAACACACCGCCGGAAACATCCCGGGCTCGTACCAGCTCAGTGGTGGCCGAATCATGTGGCACCTGGACAAGCTCCCCACGGACGGAACCATCGTCACGTACTGCCAGTCAGGCGTTCGGAACTCCGTGGCAGCCAGCGCCTTGCGCCGGGCCGGGTACGACGTCGTCGAACTCGACGGCAGCTACGCCGCCTGGGACGCTTTCCAGCAGACCCGACAGAACGCCGTCTCAGCAAAGTAGCCATAAGACCGCCCGGGCAGGACCCCCCTCCTGCACGGGCCCGCCCGGACGCGTCCCGCATGCGTCCGGGCACCTTTATGTTCCCGGCACGAAAGCGAGCCCTGACCTACATCCTGGCGTTCGGTCTGTCCAAGGCGGCGATGAACTACTTCGCGGGCACACTCTCTGACCGGTACGGCCGCAAACCCGTCCTCATCACAGGATGGCTGTAGCGATCCCCGTCCCGCTCATGCTCATCTACGGCCCGTCATGGGAATGGATCGTTGCCGCAAACGTGTTCCTCGGAGTCAGTCAAGGCCTGACTTGGTCCACTGCCGTCATCATGAAAATGGACCTGACCGGTCCGAAACAGCGCGGCCTCGCCATGGGCCTGAACGAAGCAGCGGGCTCCTGACCATTCGCGAGACCCACCACCATGCCAAGATGGAAGCCTCCCAGCACGTAAGTGCACATAGTCGCCGCCTCCCACAGTTTCGGGGCCTGGCTCATCGCCGCTGTCCTCCTCGGACTCGGAACGGCCATGGTCTACCCCGCCCTCCTGGCCGCTGTCGGGGACGTTGCCCATCCCGCCTGGCGTGCACGCTCCGTGGGGGTCTACCTGCTCTGGCGTGACGGCAGCTTCGCCGTAGGGGTCCTGTCAGGTCTTCTCGCAGATCTTTATGGGATACCCGCAGCCATCGCGAACGTCGCTGCACTCACAGCAACCTCCGGCCTGGTGGTTGCCGTTCGAATGCGCGGCAACGACCACATAACCGGTTAGGCACTGGTCCTATGGCCAACACGTCAGCCCCGAATGGCTCGGCACCAGCGCACTACCTGTCAGCGGGCAGCTGGAGACGGTCACGACACATAGCGACAAACAGCACACCGCCAACATGCAGTGGAAGCTGATTGGACACCCGTTGTTTAAGCACTAACTCGTTGTGCTTTAGGCACCGCCAGTGCCTTCCCCGACTCAGCATATGGAATGTCAGACTTCACGTTCCCGAGAGTCAATATTCCCTGCTCCAGCTATCCTTCGCATTCGGTGCAGTACTTATGCCCGTTGGTTTCCCGCGCGAGTTGGCTGCGGTGGTGGACCAGGAAGCAGGACATGCACGTGAACTCGTCGTTCTGGATCGGGACGATCTCAACCTGGAGTTCTTCGCCGGAAAGGTCAGCGCCGGGAAGTTCGAAGGCGTCAGCCAGCTCCACTTCGTCCAGGTCGATCGTGTCCGTGCGAGCAGCACCCTTGGCAGATGCCAGCTCCGCCAGAGGCAAAGCCTGTTCTTCTTCGGGCAGGGCCCTCGGTGCGTCGTAATCGGTGGCCATAGTGGTGAACCCCCTTGGGAGATTGCCTGTTTGGTTATGTGCGCACTTTGTAACCCCGAAGGTTTGAACAGTATTCCCGCTCAGTGGAAGGGGCTGCTTAAACAACGGTGGACACCAGCCGGGCTGGTGTCCACTGCTCCCTGTTTAGGAAAGGTCGAACGCCGAACGTCCCGGGCCCCGCTCTGCACCGTGCACCTGCAGGGCGTGGCGCATGGCCTGGCGGTTGTCTTCTGCGAGTTCAGGTTGGTCGGCTACTCGGTAGAGGTCCGCGGCCCACTGAAATTCATCGGCAGCGGCACGGAAGCGGGCTTCGTCGAAAAGCCGCCTGCCGATGTGGTGGCGAACGTACGCTTCCTCTTCCGGCGACCGGACTGTTCGGAGGGCTTTTTCGTGGAGCACGGCGGCTTCGTGCCAGCGGTACTGACGCTGATTGATCTGGGCAAGGACCAGCAACAGTTCCCGGCGGTCAGGTGTGTGGGGGAGTAGTTTGAAGCCTTCGTCCAAGGCTTCGGTGTCCCGGGCAAGGAGGGCAAGGTACCTAATGCGTTCCACGGGAGGACACTCGCCTGCTAATGCAGCTTCCAGGGCTTGACGGTCGATCACCACGTCCCGAAACGTGGCAGGATCAGTACGCCAAAGACTTGCAGTATCTTCCACCGTGATGTGCCCCCCATAGGCTTGTTACGGAGCCAACTGAGTCGCAGCACTGTCAATGGCAGGCTGCCGGAACCTCCATGATCTCATGAACGGATGGGCCCGCAAGTTCGCCTCTGACCCCGCTGGCATTAGTGGAGTTGGCTGTCCGGAGGAGTAGCCCGCCAGGAGTGAAAAGGCACAGTCAGCCCGGCTCGTGTTGGTGCGCAGGTGAACGGTCCGGCGAGGGCGACCAGGTCAGGCGCCAACGGCACAACACGTACTAATTGGAGGTCATCGCTGCCCGAACCAGCCCGGATGGTTAGGGCGTCGCCCGAGCGGCTGATCCGAATGCGTACCCGCCCACCGTTCCATTCCGGGACAGGCGCCAAGGACCAGTCCGAGAAGCGGTCCGTCACCACCGCGCCTACTTGAGCGGCGCCGTCGGCGAATTCCACACCGGCCTTGATCCAATGCTCGCCGCTGATCCGGACGAAGATGCCCGCTTGGTCGAATTGTTGGGAGAACGCGGCCGTGAACTCAACTTCCATTGCGCTGTCCTGCGGGAAGGGTGCCAGCAGCGCGTGCTCGGTGTCGTGGACGAATCCGTAGGAAGTGACGCGCCAGGCGTCGCTGCTTTCGGCTGCAGTCACTAGAAGGTCACCTGCCTGCTCGACGACGGCGGCCGGCTGGTTGGTCCACTCGCCGTGGCTCCAGGGAATGTCAGTTGGCACAGGGCTCCTTCGTCTTTACGAATAGGTAGGCTATAGGCGGATTTTTACTTACGATAGTTCGTTCGCCCAAGTGGTTGGGCGACGGTGGCATCAGGTTTGCAGGAAGTGGTTGCAGATTGGTGGTCACTCAGGACTGCGATATCACCAGAACTCCAGCGATGGAACCATGTCTCGAAGAGTCACATAGCGAAGCGTGACATGCGGCATTGTCCCCTGGGCAGGTCGAGCCCGCCCATGTTACGTATGCTGGCCCTGATCAGGCTGATCACGGCCACCTCCAGCAGATCGTGAACCTCTGAACAGCAGACTGCAAAAGAAAGAACGGACCATGTATTCCGACCGCGAGCGGCGCAACGATGCCGTATACGCCGAGCACAAGGCTGCAGTGGCCGCCGGGGAAAAACGCGTCCTCCGCAACACCAGCACAGGCGAACTGCACAGCTACCCGGCAGACGAAATCGGATTTACGCCCGGCAGTGGGCAGGCCCAAGTCAGCACATGGTGGGGGATGGGAATTCTCGCGGTCGTTGCCGCGGTACTCACGGTCTTTTCGATGGTGCTGTTGCTGGCGCCGCTGGGTCAGGGGCAAAGCCCAATGTGGGGCGCGCTGTTTCTGACTGCGGGCGGCGGTGCCTTCACCTTCTATGCAGTCACGCTGTCCCGCCAGGAATACCGGGCGACGCAGCTACGTAAGTTGCGGGGTTCACCGAAACCAAACTCGACCGGCAGGGCAGACTATTGGGAGCCCGCTCAGCAGCCACCTCAGCCGCCAACTGATGCTAAGAGCAGTGCGAGATCACTGGACGACTACCTTTACGACATTGATAACCGACCCTCCAACGGATCACTTCGCTTTTGGGTCGGATTTCAAGTCGTCATTCTTGGCGCCCTTAGTTATGCGATCCCGCTATTCAGCCTGCACTGGTTGGGCTTGCGGCAATGGGCCTTGGTCTTCATTCCATTGCTATGCGCGGTGGCGGCGCTCTGGTGGCTCGTTCGTTCCCTGAAACGACGTGGAGCACAGACCAAAGCCAAGTACCAGGCTTATGGCGGGAACACGGCTGGCACGAGTGACCTCCTGTTCGGCCAAGTGACCTATGAAATTACGCCGGATAACCGTTGGAAGTGGCCAACGCCAAGCTCGGGGGACTAGCGCTGGACATTCATTTTGTTTGCCTCGTTGAACCAGCCATCAGCTGGGCGGCGTGAGGCAGGCCGCTGGCACCTGCCCGTGCGTAGTTGTTAATGGTCATGACGTCCTGACCAAGGCCTTTCATGGCATTGGCGAATATGTCCATATCGATGATTTGCAGGACTTTGAGATGTTCCGCGTTGTTCGTGGTGACAGGGCCGGTGAGCGCCTCGATCGCGAAGCTCCGAGCGGTGCCTGAGAGGAGCAGGTCACTGAGCGCTCCCAGGTCCATGTCCAGGTTCCTTCCCAGCTCAAGGATGTCCTGAACATTCTTCTGGTTCATCATCAACAGGGCATTGTTGATGAGCTTCCCCGTCTGTCCGGATCCAGTTGCTCCCATGTACGCAATCTTTCGTGAGAACGACTCCAGAATGGGACGGGCGACTTCCATTGCATCCCTTGGGCCGCCGACTATGGTGGTCAGCTGTCGCGCTTCTGCGCCTGGCCGTCCACCGCTGACTGGGGCGTCCAAGACAAGCACGCCAGTGGAGTCGGCGCGACGTGCCATACTTCGGGCGTATCCGGGCAGCCCCGTCCCATGATTGATGAGAACGGTGCCGGGGGAGAGACTTTCGAGCAGACCCCTTGCAGTGAGGAGCTCTTCAATGTCGGAGTCTTCCCGCAGGCAGAGGCAAACGATGTCGCTTCTCGCGCCAAGCGTGGCAAGTGTGTCATGACGAACATGGGGGAGCCCGTCCAAAGCAGTCAGGGACGACTCTCGACGAACCCAGACGTTTAACTCGAAGCCGGCCGCGGCTATGGCCCGTGCCATGGGGGCGCCTTGGTCTCCAAGGCCCACCCAGCCCACCCTAAGGCCACTTTTGGCAGGGGGCCGGTCGAGCTCGATCCGGTGTTTCTCAGGTTGATCAGGAGTAGTCGCTCCGGGTACTGCCAGATGAGGAGTGGTGTTCATGCTGCCCGCCGATCCAACAGTGCTGCTGAGAGCTCCCATAGGCGATCTGCATTGGTGGGGTCCAGCGCGTAGGAGGCGACGCCGGTGTAATCGGGGCCGCGGTTGACCACAACGCGGGCCTCGTTGACGTCCTCGAAGTAGCGTCCGCCGATTCCTTCGAGTTCGGGGGAGGTCGCGACATACAGGGTTGTGGCAGCTCCCTGCTGGGGTGTCTTCTGGCGCTCGATGGGAGTCCTTAATCCGCCAGTGTGCCGTTGGAGGTTGGTGGCGATGGCTCCGGGCATGACGGCGTTGGAGGTGATGCCGTCTTTGGCCCAGCGTTCAGTAACGGCAACAGCGAACAGCGCGGACGCGGTCTTGGACTGGCCGTACGCGATCAAGGCGTCGTAGGGGATGAAATTGAAGTGGGGGTCATCGAATATGACTGGGGAAAACAGGTGGCCGCTTGAGCTGACGGACACTACTCGGGCGTTACCGGCTGCGGCAAGAGCACTGTGCAGGGCCGTTGCGAGAGCAAAATGGCCAAGATAATTGGTGGCGAACTGCATCTCCCATCCCTCCGGTGTTCGCTGCAATTCGGGAAGTGCCATGATGCCGGCATTGTTGACCAGGACATGCAGCGGACCGCTCCATTGTTCGGCAAACCCGGCTATGGAGGTCAGATCCGCCAGATCAACCCGTCCCAAGGAGATGTTCGGATTGCCCGTCGATTCCCGGAGCTCAGCTGCAACCGGTTCTGCTGCCGCTAGATTACGCACGGCGAGGGTTACGTCGGCACCGATCCTGGCAAAAGCCCTCGCTGTTTCGATGCCGATACCCGACGCGCCACCTGTAATGACCACGCGCTTCCCAGTGAAATCGATGCCCTCGGTGACATCTGACGTGGTGGAACTGAACCCAAACTTGGTGGTGATGCTTGTTGTCATGATGAAGCAGCTTCTTTCGCACTAAATGGCTTGCGGTGTCTGCCTCCGGGATAACCGGTTGCGACCCAGGAACACGCCGTCTCAGCGGTGTCCCATAAGCCAGTGTGCGTTTAGCTGGAAGAGGTAGCCAGAACCCCGGTTTTCATATGAATGTCAGGGCTACCCTCAACCATCCGGAGTGGACGTTAAACCCTCTTTGGCGAGAGTGTTCGCCAGTTTCTGCAGGGCAGCCTCGGATGAGCTGCCAGGTTCTGCATGGTGGATCACCAGAAGATGCCCATCTGTGCCGGCGACGGACAATTTTTCGTGGAAAAGTTCAATGTCCCCGACTACGGGGTGATGAAGCAGGCGCTTCCCTGCCACCTTGGGACGCACATCGTGCCGACCCCAAAGCTGGAGGAAGTGGGCGCTACGCTGCGATAATTCCGCGACCAAAGTTGCCAGGACCGGGTCGTTGACCCGTTCTCCGATAGCTGCACGCAAGCCAGCGGTTGCCTCTACCATCACCTGTTCCCAGTCGTCGTAGAGTTGCCGTTCAGCAGGATCCAGAAATGCTTCCCGGAGGACATTTGTTCCAGGTCTGTTCCGCGGTGAAAGTGCGATGGCCAGCGGGTTGGCCGCTAAGACGTTCATATATCGGTCCTGGACGAAAGCCGGTACTTGGGTAAGTGTCTCCAGGAGGTATGCCATGCCCACCGCGACACCAGCGACGTTTGCGCCGGTGGAAGCAGGCTGTCCCGCGCCCTGCGCGAGCCTATGTAGATGGAGGGTGGACGGAGGATCCAAACGCAGTGCCCGCGCTAAAGCATCGAGTATCTGGGGAGACGGATGGTGGTCCTTGCCTTGTTCCAGCCGAACGTAGTAGTCAACGCTGATGCCGGCCAATCCCGCAACTTCTTCTCGGCGGAGACCGGGAACACGACGACGTCCAAAGTTGGCGAGACCGGCATCTTCAGGTCGAACAAGTCCACGACGCGCTTGAAGGTATTGGCCGAAAGCCGGATTTGAGGTCACAGACACAACTTACGCGCAGGGTCACAAGACGGCGACCCTCGCTGCATATGAGGAGGGTAACCGCCCGACGGAGGCATGTGGAATGCAGTCGTAATAGGATCGCCTTGCGGCGAACAAGGGAGTCCTCATGGCAGCGGGATCGATTAGCGAGTACATAGAACAGTACGACGGCGATGTGCGGCAACGGCTGCTGGCCGTGTACCAACTGATCCGGTCAGCCGTGCCCGAGGAAGCCGAGGAAGCGATCAGCTGGCGTATGCCCACCTTCAAACTTGGCACTGAGCCGTTGTTCTTCTTCACCGCAACAAAGCAGCACATCGGGTTCTATCCGACACCGGACGCGATCGCGCATTTCTCGGCGCAGCTGAGCGATTACGGAACCACCGAGCACCTCGTCCAGCTGCGCCATAACGCCCCGCTGCCCACCGAGCTCATCAGCGAGATCATCGCATGGCGGCTGCAGCAGCTTCCCTCGGGCACGGCCTGAACCGCGTAATTTACTCCACGAGCTTTCCGGCGACAGAGTCCTCGGCCTGAGCCTCAGCCAGAGCCCGGAAGGACTCTGGAGCTTGGGCCAACGTTTCAAAGCTGACACCTTTACCGGGTGACCAGACAAAGTTTCCCTGCAGGGACGGATCCAGCGTTGGGAAGTCGGCCCGGTTGTGTGCTCCGCGGGTTTCGCGGCGTTCAAGTGCACACTCCAAGGTGGCTCGTGCGGCGAGCAGGGAACCCAGAAGGTCGTAGGCGTGGGCAAGATCGTCGAACCCCGCAATGTCCGGATGCGCTGTAACAAAGCGGGCGCGTTCCTCCAAGTGGTCCAGTTTCGCCAGTCCCGCCTGCAGCCCCTGCTCGGTGCGCACCACGCCGGCGTGCTCGGTCATCAGATTCCGCAGTTCTCGCTGCAGTCGACGCGCCGACTCGGTACCCTGCCCGTTCAGCAGGCTCTGCATTTCGTTGCGGGCAAGACCGACTACTGCAGGATCCCGGTGGACATCAGTGAGCGAACGTACGTATTCGGCCACGTGCTCGCCCGTGATACGTCCGTAGACGAGCAGCTCAATCAGGGAGTTTCCTCCGAGGCGATTAGCTCCGTGCAGCCCCGAGGATGCCTCCCCGATGGCATAGAGTCCATTCACTCCCGTTCCGTGGTCCTCCGGGGCAACCCAGACTCCGCCCATCGAGTAGTGAGCGGTAGGCGCGATCTCCATCTTGGTAGTGGTGATGTCCAGCATCTGAAGGTCGATCAGGGTGCGATAAACCCTGGGCAGCTTTTCCATGATGGTCTCTCGGGGCAGGTGGGAGACGTCCAGGTAAACCCCGCCCTTCTCAGTCCCTCGGCCCTCGGCGACCTCGGTGAATCCGGCCAAGGCCACGCGGTCTCGGGTGGAGAGTTCCATCCGCTCGGGGTCGTAACGTTCCATGAAGCGCTCGCCGAGTGCGTTGGTGAGGATGCCGCCTTCTCCGCGTGCCGCTTCGGACACCAAGGTGCCTGCGGCGTCGTCGGGCTCAAGCAGGCCTGAGGGGTGGAACTGGACCAGTTCGGCGTCGCGGATCCGGGCGCCGGCCAGCGCCGCCAGACGGAAGGAGTCGCCGGTGTTCTCATCGCGTCGGGAGGAGGTGTGGCGCCAGATGCGCGTATGGCCACCGGCGGCGAGGATGACCGCATCGGCGTGGATCTGGACGGGGGTGCCGTCCACTATGTCGAATCCATAAGCCCCGAAAATCGTTCCGTCGGCCACTAGTAGCCGTGTGATGTACACGGTATCGATGATGGGTACGTTCAACTCTGCGGCCCGACGCATGAGCGTGCGCTGGATCTCCAGTCCGGTGTAGTCCCCGGCGTAGGCTGTGCGGCGATATTTGTGCGCGCCGAAGAAGCGCTGGGAGATGCGCCCGTCTTCCTCGCGTGCGAACGGCATGCCCCACTGCTCAAGGTCCTCGATGCCGCGGGCCGCGTTCCGGGCTACGGTTTCCACAATGGTCGGATCGGCCAGGAAGTATGACTCACGCAAGGTGTCTGCGGCGTGCTGTTCCCAGCTGTCTTCGGGGTCCATGGTGCCCAAGGCAGCGTTGATGCCACCGGCGGCCAGGCTGGTATGCGCATCGTGCTTCCTGCGCTTGCCTACCGCGAGCACCTGAACGCCCCTTTGGGCGAGTTCAATTGAGGCGCGCAAGCCGGCGCCTCCGGTGCCAATGACCAGTACCGATGTGGACAGGAGACGCTCTGGAGCTGAAGAGAAGTTCATATCCACAACGCTAGGAGGAAAAACGTAATGTCTCCAATGAATTATATGACTCAACCTGATGCATTTAGGCTATGGGCATGAAGCTAGACCAGTTGCGTTCCTTTGAGATGGTGGCCCGAGTAGGTCATTTCACACGCGCCGCCGAGGAGCTATTTCTCGCCCAACCGTCATTGAGCCGGCAGATCGCAGCACTTGAGGCTCATCTCGGCACAGAGCTCTTTCACCGTCGGCCTTCAGGGGCGACACTGACAAACGCGGGGGAGTTGCTCCTGCCCATCGCCCGGCGCATGCTCGGCGACGCACAGGCCGCCCAGGACCAGATCCAGGAACTCGCAGGATTGCGCCGCGGCCGCGTTCGCCTCGGTGCCCCACCCACGCTGTGCGTCTCGCTGGTGGCCGATGTGCTCGCCGCCTTTCGTAGCGCTCATCCCCGCGTGGAGCTGCACATCACTGAGGGCGGTTCGCGTTTTCTGGTTGAGGCCCTCAATGAAAGCTCGCTGGATCTGGCCTTGGTGGTCACGCGTGGAACCGACCCCTCTGTGCCGGGCACCGAGCTGGTCCCACTGCTTTCCGAGGAGCTGGTGGTCATCTCCGCTGCGAAATCAGGGTCACCGGAAGAATTCACGCTTGAGGAACTTGCGCACGTGCCGCAGGTGGCGTTCAACCGCAGTTATGAGCTGCGCGTGGCGACCGATGCTGCGTTCTCCGCCGCCGGTCTCGAACCCGTGATCGCCGTCGAAGGTGGGGAGATGGACGCCGTGCTTCGCTTCGTGGAACGCGGACTGGGCGTAGCGGTGGTGCCGGCCATGGTGGTCATCGATCGTCCCGGGCTGCAGAGCGCACGTCTAGTGCGTCCCTCCCTGACGCGAACCGTCAACCTCGCCCGCCGCAACGACGTCGGACCTTCAGCGGCGGCCGCCGCAATGCAGCAGTTCATCTTCGACACCGTGGACCGGCTCGCCGCACCCGGCACCGAACTGTCGCGCTTGGTCACGGCAGCGCCACGTGACTGACCGACAGACGTAAACAGCTTCAAAACCTCGACGACGGCGGCGGTGGGCTTGCTCCAGCGCTCGCGTTCAGGGACCCATAGTCCCTTGCAGAGGGCAAATAGTGTCGACTTCAGAACACGTTCTGAGTTAGTGTTGATGGATGAGCGCTGCGACAGAATCACAAAGAACTACTCGTTCTTCCGGAAAAGCGGGGACATCCGGGTCGGTCAAAACCCGGACTTCCTTCCAGTCTTCTGAACTGAGCCGCTCGTCCGCGGAGGTGTTTGCTGCAGCTGCAGACCATCCTGTCCACGTCACGCGCCGTGACGGTGAGTCACTGGTGCTGATGTCGGAAAGCGCAGATGCGGCTCGTCGTTCATTGCTGGAACTGGCCGCTCAGCTCGTTGCTGTATCAACCAGCACTGAGGGAACACTTGCTGCGCGCATGAGTGATCGCTTTCCATGGATGCTTGCGCTGAGCCCAGCTGATCAGGAGGCATGCGCAGCTGATGTTTTGGCAGCTGCAAGGGCATCTTTTGCTACAAATCAGCCCCACTTGGCCATAGCGGAACTAACCTCGTGGCGTGAGACCGCCACAGCGATCGCTGCCGGGCTTGGCAATCAACCTACTGAGTGGCTTGTGGACACGGACGCGATCGAGCGTCCGTAGAGCACGACGGCGCTCCGTGGCCTAACGAAGCTAGACTGTGCGGATCAGGACGGATTGGGGGATTCCGTGCGAGCTGTTGTCGCCGTTCCGCTGGTCAGTCGCAGCCAGTGAACTGAGGACACGGCATGAACTTTTTTGATGACTTCCCCAAGCCTGAACCGGTAGAACGCCCAAAGAGTGTGAAGTTTGTGCCACCGCCGTGGGCCGGCCCACCGCAGGATGAGCTCCCCACAGTGATTCACATTGGTCAGTTTCTTCACCGCAGCCCAAACCTCGTTTTGATGGTCAAGAGTGCCGACGTTTTCAGCACCGGGTGTTTGTTCGAAGTGTCGTGGATTATTCGACGGGGTGAAGAGAACGACGAGGAATGGTCCATCCTCCACTCGTCAGTTTTTCAGCATGGACCTGTGAGGGGTCCGAGCAGCGCGGACTTGCAGCTGCTGTTCGGCGTTGAACTTCCTGATGGCACCAAGGCCAGAACAACTGTTTTTGGGATGGGCGGCTTCTTCGATCCCAACAATCAGCCCGAAGCTCCGGCCCTGTCATTCCGCGGCGGCGGAGGCGGTGGCGGCGACGATGAGCTCTCGTCGTCAGGACGATTATGGCTGTGGCCGTTGCCCACGGACGGAGACATCCGGCTGCTGGCGCAGTGGAAAGGGCTCGGCATCGAGGAGTGCTCCATCGTGATCGACGGGAACCAGTTGTCGGCTGCGGCAGCCGGAGTGCAAGGCCTCTGGTCGTAGCATTCTTCTGAATCACCAATCCCTGCTCCCCGTCGCTCCGAACCATTCACATGACAAACCTCGGAACGCGGGCTAAAGGCCCCACCATGATGGCCGCACTGGCAGGCGTGGTGTCGGCCGCCGTCGTGCTCGCCGTTGCAGAGCTGATCGGCGCATTCTTCACTGCCAGGGCAACCCCGGTGTTTGCGCTGGGATCCACGTTCATCGACTTCACGCCGTCGTGGATGAAGGACTTTGCGATCGCCACGTTCGGTACCAATGACAAAGCCGCGCTGTTTGTGGGGATGGGCTTGACCATCGCAGTGCTCGCCTGGGTGTTGGGCGTAGTGGCCTACCGGAAGTGGGCTCTGGGTGTCCTCGGCGTCCTGTTCATGGGGGCTGTGATTGTGGCCTCCGTCTTGACGCGGGCCGGAGTGGGACCCGCCGACGCCATCCCTTCCGTGATGGGAACCATCGCCGGCCTCATAGTCCTGCGCCGCCTCATGGTGCCGTTGTGGGGGTTGAAGGCTTGGCCGGAAGCTCCCGCTGACATAGCGGCCGACGTCGAAGATCAGGTTGGTGGCCTCGGCACCAGCCGCCGTCGCTTCTTTGCTGCTGCCGGGATTACTGCGGTGGCCGCCGGAATCGCGGCGATCGGTGGGCGGTTGCTGGGTGCCGCGCGCAACAATATTGCCCAGGCGCGCGATGCCCTCCGTCTACCGGCGCCGGCTAAGGCCGCGGCCCCTGTACCGGCGGGCGTCCAGTCCCCGGTTCCGGGAGTTTCCTCCTGGCTGACACCGAACAAAGACTTTTACCGCATCGATACAGCCCTGAGCGTCCCGGAAATTAACATCGAGGATTGGGTGCTGCGGGTGCACGGAATGGTTGACCAGGAAGTCACCCTCACCTTCCAGGACCTGCTCGACGCCGATCTGATCGAATCGCACGTCACCCTCACCTGTGTATCGAACCCGGTGAGCGGACAGCTGGTGGGAAACGCCAAGTGGCTGGGTCTTCCCATCCGCGATGTCCTGGCCCGAGCCAAACCCAAAGAGGGCGCGGACATGGTGCTCTCAAGGTCGATTGACGGCTTCAGCGCCTCCACTCCTCTGGAGGTCCTGCAGGACGACCGCGATGCCATGCTGGCCATAGGCATGAACGATGAGCCGCTTCCTGTGGAGCACGGATACCCCGTGCGGATGGTGGTTCCGGGGCTGTACGGCTTCGTCTCCGCCACCAAGTGGGTGGTGGACTTGGAGGTCACCCGCTTCGCGGACAGCAAGGCTTACTGGACCGAGCGAGGCTGGTCTGAGCGTGGCCCCATCAAGACGATGGCACGTGTGGACGTACCCGCGTCGTTCGCGAAACTTCCGGCGGGGAAGGTCGCCGTGGGCGGCACCGCATGGGCGCAGACGCGGGGGATCACCAAGGTGGAAGTGCAGATTGACGACGGCGATTGGGTGGAAGCAACGCTTTCCACCGAAGCCTCCACCGTCACCTGGCGCCAGTGGTCCTACGAATGGGACGCCACGCCCGGCATCCACTACGTCAAAGCCCGGGCCACCGACGGAACCGGCGAAACCCAGACGGACAAGCGCGCCGATCCGGTGCCGGACGGAGCCTCGGGCTGGCCGTCGGTGATGGTCACTGTGGAGTAATCGTTGAGTCGAGTCTTCGGAGGCCGGCGCTAATGGCTAGTGCAGCAACCCCGGACCGGGATTCCTGCGCCATTTTCACGAGGATGTTCTCCACATGGGTTGTGACGGTGCGGATGGAAATGCCGAGTTCAGATGCGATCTGTTGGTTTGAGCGGCCCCACGCAATTCGATCGGTAACCTCGGCTTCACGTGAGGTCAGTCCGAAGGGAAGCTCCATGGGGGTCTCAATGATCAAGGCGACGTCACCCTTGCCGGATGTCACTCCGGCGGTGCGAGTGATCTCCAGGGCTACGGCTCCCTTCTCGGAGGTCCAAAGCCCGGACATGGTGGCTGCTGGCCCGGCTAGGAAGTGCGAGATGAAATCCTTGAAGTGGGGGTCGAATACGACGCTGCTCATCTCTCGGGAAATTACGGGCTTGGGTCCATCTTGTCGGTCAAACAGCGCTGCTCTGCAGTCTTCTCGGAGTCTCAGAATTGGATAGCCGGATGATTGCCTTCGGCACAGCTCTGCGACGATCGGGGATAGGGCGCCGATAAGGTCGCGGGCGTCATCGTCGAAGTTGTGGAAGTGAGAGGCGGAAAGGTGGAGCATACCTGCGTACTGGCCGTCGTCGGAGATAAGGCAGGCACTCATGCCATCCGCGAAGCCTGCGGGTGCCAGCGCGTTCTGGTAGAGCTGTGTCCCACGGTAGTCGTACTTCAGGTCGTCGATCCGTAGCGGTTGGTGCAGCTTTAGCAGCTTTCGATGGGCTTTGGTTGACGCGTAGGGGTCACCCAGCGCGGTGAGCGTTTCTGGCAGGTAGCCATCATTGGCCAGTACGTCGTGTTTTGACAGCGCGCGGTTCCAGAAGATGAGGGCCGCGGCGTCATGCTTGGTTCCGTCGGCCAGAACGTGCAGGATCTCGTCAGCGCCGTCGCGCTGATATTGGGCTGCGCCGGCAGCAAAAGCTGCCTTAAGCAGAATGTGGGACTTTCCGCTGACCATGAAGGCCTCCAATACGGGAGGATCCTGTCCTCCGGGTACGCGCCAATTATACTGCCGTCTCCTTCGCAGAGGACCCGACCCCCACCGCAGGGCGCCGAGGCCGCTTGGTTTTGTCAGCGCGTACGTACAAATACCGATGTTGCTGCGACCGCTGTGTTCCTAGGCTTGATTGTACGGAGTGATGAGCGTCGCCTGAGTCGTGAAAGAGCACAAAGTGACAAGCAATGAGCCGAACTTCTTCTTGAAACCCGGACAGCAAGTGACCTCTCTTGAGATCTACGGGCAAGCGGATCGCTTCAACGTCAAGCCGCTCGAGGACGGCATTGGGCTCTTCCTTCAGAATCAAAGGCTGACACTTCTGGTCGGGGACGGTCACTCTTCCTTGGAACACAGCCTTCCTGAGGCACTGTACCCTGGCCGCTGGTACGAGGTAGCCGTCGCCCACGACCTCGCGTCCGGTCTTGGCGCTGTTTTTCTGAGGCCCTCCACCTCATCAGCCCATGAGGAGCCTCGCGGAAGCCGGACACTAACCGGTCATCGCAGACTCGAGCAATTGCCGGCCGTTCCGATAATGCTCGGCACCAGTGCTAAATACGTCTCAGGGTGGACGGCCGCGGAAGAGTCGTTCAAGGGAACCATCGAATCACCCTATGTGTGTGCTAGATCCACGCCGGCAACTGCTCTCCGGGGTATGCACGCCCGGCGACTCGACGTCCCCGACCTTGTGGCGGCATGGGATTTCTCTGTATGCCTCTCCTCGGACGGACTCCGCCTCGACCAGGTCCCGGATGTCGTCGGCTCGTTCCATGCTGACTGCGTCAAATGCCCCATACGTGGAGGAATTCGTTCCCTTTGTCGTCTCGCCCGCAACGGAACCGGACGACCCTCTGCAGCAATCACAGCCATGTCCCACTAATCTCCGCCCACGAGGCCGCATCACACCACAGAGCGCACATCGATCGCTCGTCCCAACAATTCATCTACAGAATCCACTGAGCCGAACTCACGGCTAGGATTTCTTCCGAGAGGCATAGATAGCCCATGAAAACTGACAGTCACGCTACCCCGGCCAGCGATGCCGGAATCAACGACGTCGAACAGCAAAAACTAGGTGCTCTTGGCTACAAGCAAGAGCTCAATCGCACCATGACCCTAACTGACGTCGTTGTCTATGGGCTCATCTTCATGGTGCCGCTGGCCCCCGTGGCCGTTTTTGGCACCATCTTCAACTTCTCGCACGGCATGGCCGCCTTGGTTTACCTGGTTGCAGGTATCGCCATGTTCTTCAGCGCTGTCAGCTATAAGGAGATGGCCAAGGAATACCCCGTCGCAGGGTCCGTATACTCCTACGTCCGCTTGGGCACCAGCAAATTCGTTGGCTTCCTCTCTGGATGGGCCATCCTCCTTGATTACCTTCTCCTGCCGGCGCTGCTCTGCATCCTCGCAGCTTCCGCCATGGGAGCACTCATGCCCGATGTCCCAGGCTGGGTCTGGGTCATAGGCTTTATCTCCGTGGTGGCCTTCATCAATCTCCGCGGAATTGTGGTCACTGCACGAATGAACATGATCTTTTTGATCATTCAAGGAGCCGCGCTCGTCGTGTTCGTCGGCGGTGCACTGGTGGCCATCACTCAGGGGCGGGCGCAGTTCAGCTTTGCACCCTTCTATCAGCCCGAGTTCTTCTCGTGGGAGCTCGTGTTCACGGCCATTCCGGTAGCCGCTCTTAGCTACATCGGATTTGATGCGATCTCCACGCTCAACGAAGAAGCCAAGGGCGGCGGAAAAGCGGTCTCGAAGGCGACGATGATCGTGCTTTGGCTTGTCATCGCGATGTTTGTTGCACAGGTGTACTTCGCTGCTCTGTTTGTCCCGAGTAATGAACCATTCGCCGACGGTGACGCTGTGAACAATGCTTTCTACCACATCAGCGAAATCGTGGTGGCGCCTTGGTTCAAGATCGTCTTCACTTTGATTACGGCCCTGATAGCGCTCTTTGCCAACGTGCTGGTTTCCCACGCTACAACGTCAAAAATGCTCTTCGCTATGGCCCGGGATGGACAGTTGCCCCGACGTCTGGCCGTCGTGAGCCAAAAACACCAAGTTCCGGCCGTGGCCATGATCGTGGTGACGATCCTTACTGCCGTTATTGGAGTGCTGGCTGTGGGACAGATCGAACTCATCGTTACCATGGTCACCTTCGGCGCCCTCACGGCCTATATTCTCCTGCACATCAGCGTAATCATTCACTTTGGTTTTCGCCGGTCCAGCAGGAAGTACTTCATTCACTGGATTTCACCTATCCTCGGCATTGCTGTGCTTGGATACGCCCTCTACAGCACCAACCTTCTTGCCAAGGTCATTGGCATCTCCTGGTTGGTCATAGGAACTATCGTCGCGCTCATTCTCAAACGCACCGGCCGCACCCTCGAAACCGAGGACGTCGTCTAGACCGGCACACGACACCGCCCGTTCACCGGCAGGGCTCCCACGCATTGCTTGGCAGTCGGTGGACTACGCAAAACTACCGATATTTTTTCCGACACCCCGGTCCTAACGTTGAAGTTACCTAGAACACACAACGCTTCAGCGCTGGTAACGGGGGAGCTCCTCAAACCAGCCCGCTCCACAGCAATCCCATCTCAGAATGAAAGCGAGAACCTCTTGAATCCGCGGACCAGTCCACCAAGTGGCCAAGCAAATTGTTGCCGGAGGGGAGCGAAATGATGCGTACCAGCGCGGACCGCTCATCCGAACTCATGAGCATTTTTGAACAGCGGTTCTCCTCCCGGCTTCGCCGCGACTTCACCGATGAAGTAACAGCGGCGTACGACCGATCCCCGCTGGGACCTCACGACGACAAGACCGCCCGTGTCGTGCGGGCTTTGGGCAACGCCTCGGTCACCGGCAAAGAGATCATCCTGAACCTCGGGCCCAATGGTCCGTGGGGGATCGGCAGGATCACGGTGGGAGCACCCGGAAACCTTGTTCTCCTGCCCTCAACCTTCCACACCTATGAAAACGCGCTGCGCGGAGTGTTTGCGTTGCGTCGCAAGAACTTTTTGGAGAGCTGAAACCATGACTGCCGAAGCCACAACCGAGATCCGCGTCGAACCGAAAATCTTCGGATACACCGACCGTTTTGCCGCCCGCCCGGGTGAGAGTATTTCCTTCCACGTCAGCTGCGAGGGACCCTCCATATACCAAGCCTCGCTCGTCCGGCTACGGCACGGCTTCACAGGGGAATCCGGACCGGGCTTCCTGGAAACGCCGGTTGCGTCAAAATTCGATGGTCCAAAACAAGGCACGCAATATGCGTGCCAGCCCGGATCCTATGTCGAGGTGCCAGACCCGTCCTCGCTGATGACAGACCTGAACGGACTGGTCATCAAAACCAAGGTGTATCCCACGTTGCCTCTGAGCTCCCGCTCCGGTAATTACGGTGCCTACAACGTTACTCAGAACTCATTCGGAGGAGGCAGCGACCGGCAGGTCATCCTGGGCAACTGGCATGAAGATTCTTCTGGTGGGTACGCACTTGTCCTGGACGCTGGCCGACCCACCTTCCTCTGGAGCGAACAGGGCACCGTGAGGTCAGTGGCTCTTGAAAACCCGCTGGAAGGACATCACTGGTACAGCCTGCGGGTCGAGGTGGACACCGCAGCTGGCCAGATCCATCTGACCCAGGCACCGTTGTCTAACATCATGAACCGGTACACGGACCACGCACTGTCCCTGGAAGCCGAAGACAAGGTCGCAGACGCCACCCCCACAGCCAGCGCACCCGAAGTCCCATTCCGAATCGGCGCCGGAGCGCGTCGAGACGGCGACCGCTGGCTTGCAGCCAACGGCTTCAACGGTAAGATCGGCGACGTTTCCATTCATCGACGCACGCTTACCCGAACCGAGACCATTGCTGACTGGCACTTTGGACGCAGCAGCCGTGACGATGGGCTGCTCCTGTGGGACGTCGTCGATGAATCACCAAACCAGCTCCACGGAACATGCCACAACGCACCAACCCGAGCCGTCGCAGGACACTCCTTCACGGGACTGGTGGACGACTTCCGGATTGTTCCCGATGAATACGATGCCATCCACTTCCACGACGACGACATCACCGACGCCGACTGGCCCGCAGCATTCACACTCGACGTGCCCCACAACCTGCCCAGCGGCGTATATGCAGCCAAACTCACCGCCGAGGGTGCAGAACAATACCTCCCCTTTTTCGTCCGGGCAGGCGAAAAGAAGAACGACGTCGCCGTGCTGTTCTCCACAGCGACATACCTGGCCTACGCCAACGACCGCATTGCCTTCGAAGCCGACGGAGCCGAGATCATTGTGAGCCGGACGCCCATCCTGGACCGCGAAGACCTCACCCTCCAGGACCACCCCGAATTCGGCCGCTCCTGCTATGAGATCCACAACGACGGCACAGGAGTTGTCTTCGGAAGCGTCCGCAAACCCATCCTGACGCTCCAGCCCAAACACCGGGCCTGGTTCCAGGCCGAAGGCGTATGGGGGCTGCCAGCAGACTTGTGCATCGTTCACTGGCTCGAAACCGAGAACTGCGACTACGACGCCATCACCGATGAAGACCTCGACCGAGAAGGCTACAGCCTCCTTAGTGACTACCGGGTAGTCATCACTGGCAGCCACCCCGAGTACGTCACACGCAGCGAACTCACCGCCCTGGAGGAATTCACTTCCAACGGCGGAAGGCTGATGTACCTGGGAGGCAACGGGTTCTACGCCACCGTCTCCTTCGACCCCGACCAGCCACATCTGATGGAACTCCGACGCTCCGACGGTGGCACGCGCCCCCACCAGTCCCCGTACGGGGACAAACGCCATGCCACGTCCGGGGAACTCGCCGGCATCTGGAGGAACAAAGGCCTACCGCCGCAGAAACTCGCCGGGGTGGGGTTCGCTGCGCAGGGCTTTGACCGCTGCACCTACTACGAACGGCTTGAAGACAGCCACAACCCGGCGGCAGCATTCATTTTCGAGGGAATCGGTGAAGACGAGCGCATCGGCGAGTTCGGGATTATGGGAGGCGGCGCCGCCGGCGCCGAAGTGGACTGCTACCAGCCCGGCCTCGGCTCGCCCCCCGGAACACTGGTCCTTGCAACTTCAGGACCGCTTTCAGACGCGTACCTCCTGGCCGCAGAGGAAGTGTATGAATCCATTCCCGGCATCGGCGCGACCGAACAACCAGGGGTTAGGTCAGACATCGTCTATTGCCCCCTGGAAGGAGGCGGAGGTTTCTTCTCGGTCGGTTCCATCGCCTACACGGCGTCTCTCTCCCATAACAACTACGACAACAACGTCGCCAAAATGACGGGGAACGTCCTGAGACGATTCCGCCAGGCCCAGCCACTTGAGGTGGAGCTCAACGAAACGGAAGCGCTTCAGGTAGTCGGCAGCTGACGCGCCAACCAGAAAGAATCTCATCTGCCCCCCACCAAGGCAGCATCGCGAAACCTGAGGGCGGTTCCATTCTCCGAATGGGTCGCCCTCAGGCGCGCATCTCCACTTAAGGTTGTCCGCGCCATGAGCTGCCAACCCTTGGTCCTCAAGCGGACTTGTGGCATCAAGGTTGTGCCGCCATTCCCAGGGCCCTGAATGGTTCACTGGACTATGACCATGGGCGAACTGCGCACCACGATGACCGAAGACCTCGAGATTGCCTACTACCACAACGGTCCGGCGGGCGGACCAGTCGCGGTACTCCTCCACGGCTTCCCCTACGACGTGCTCAGCTACGAGGCCGTGGTCCGCTTGCTGGCGGGCCGCGGGATCCGCACCATAACTCCGTACCTACGCGGCTACGGTCCCACCCGGTTCCGTAAGGCCACGACGCTTCGCTCCGGCCAACAAGCGGCTGTCGGACAAGATCTGCTCGATCTCATCGATGCCCTCGAATTGCAGCGTCCCGTCGTCGCCGGGTATGACTGGGGCGGCCGGGCGGCCTGCATTGCCGCAGCCGTGCGCCCCCAAGGCATAGCCGGCCTCGTGACTGTCGGGGGCTACGCAATCCAGGACATCGCCGCGTCGGTCGAGCCGGCCGCTCCGTTGGACGAGTATCGGAACTGGTACCAGTGGTACTTCAACACCGATCGCGGACGCGCCGGGCTCGAGGCAAACCGCGACGAGTTGTGCCGGCTGCTCTGGCAGTTGTGGTCACCGGAATGGGCCGAGGCAAACGATGCATTCACCTCCAGTAGTCCCAGCCTGCAGAACCCCGACTTCGTTGATGTCGCGGTACATTCCTATCGCCACCGCCATCGTGCCGCGGTTGGTGACGATCGATTTGATGAGCTCGAAGCATTTCTCGCGAAATCACCGCCCATTCCGGTACCAACCATTTCGCTCGACGCTCTGGCCGACGGGTTCGGGCCAGACGACTCTGAGCGGGATCGGCAGCATTTCGCCGGTCCTTTCGAAATCCGCAGGTTACCGGGAATCGGCCATAACGTGCCTCAAGAGGCGCCGCAGGCGTTCGCCAATGCTATCGCCGACCTTCTGACTGCCTCTCCTTGAGCGATCAGGTAACGCTCACGACGGCGTTGCTGCCGCCAGCTTCACCCGGTTCGCGGCAGACCTGAGGGCAGCGGCTGAAATGGGCTGACTACTTGGAGCGCCCATTTAGGGGCGCCTCACTTTTCTCCCGCTCCTTCTCCTGTGCGGGGTCAAGGGCTTTTCGGTCATGACGGTGTTCTGTCCGGTGCAGCCAAGTGAGCATCATCATGATCACTCCCACCCACAATACGGCCGTCGCCAGGACAAAGCCCATCAGAACCAGAGCCTGCATGAGCGAAGTCTATCCGCGCTGGTGCGTCGTCAGAGGGTTCGACATTCACCACCCGAAAAATCAAGGAAAAGAGCCCTCGCAGCAAGTAGGGGGCTCTCGGATAGGGCTGAAAGACGAGTACCGACTACTCGTGCTCAGACAGTGCCCAGGGGGCTTTACTGAACACAGCGGCTCACGAACCGACCGCCAATAAACCCCCAATATTTGGTGGTTGTACGAACCGCGGGCCGGGGCCGGACAAGGTACCTAAATACAGTTGTCCGGCCCCTTGCCTAACCCCGACGGGCTCCGGCGCGGGTGGGCTTACTGGAAAGCGGACACCGCTGAGATTCGTGTCGCGGCGCGCTCCTCATCGCAGTGACTCTGCAGCGCGTGGCTCGGAAGTCCGGCGCATCATCTGGGTTCATCGAAGATGCGTTGCGCGTCGCGGATGTGAGCCTCGGAGAGGCTCCTGGCCGTCGCGACGTCACCTGCTGCGATCGCGCTGGCGATGTCTTCGTGCTGTCTGGCTGCTTCCTTGGCCCAGTCATCATGCTCCAGGTTCAGGGCTGTTGACACTGCAAGTCGCGCAATGGCCCTTCTGTGTGCTTCCGCCAGGAATTCGTTGCCGCTTGCATCCACGATCAGGTCGTGGAATCGCATGTTGAGCCTGCTGGAGGTGCGGGCGTCACCGCTCTCCACCGCTTCCGCAAACTGGCGGGCTGCGTCTCGAAGGCTGGTGAACCAGGCGGGGGCGATGAGACCGTCCCGAGCTCGTGTAGCCGTAAGTTCGGCAGCGAATCCTTCGAGGTTCCGTCTCAAGTCAAACAATCGACGCATGGCCTCGTGATCCAGTCCGGAAACCACTACGCCGCGGGCCGCGGGAGTAACCAGTCCTTCCGCCAGCATCCGGCTGAGGGCCTCGCGAATGGGAGTGCGACTGATTCCCAGTTCATCCGCCAAAGCAGCTTCCGGCAGACGATTCCCCGCGGTGTAGGTGCCATCAAGGAATCGTGACCAAATGACGTCGTAGGCCGAACGTGTTGATCCTGTAGCTCCACTGTCCCCAGTCATGAAATCAGCATACATCGCATGCAAACTCGCTATTGCATTCATTGCATACACTGCGTACATTCAGTTCTGGAGGTGAAAGATATGGAAGCTACATCGGTATTGCTGTTGGCACTGGCTGGAGCCGCTGCCGGGGCAATCAACGCCGTTGCAGGCGGAGGTTCCCTGGTGACTTTCCCTGCCCTGCTCGCTCTCGGCTACCCGCCGGTCTCGGCCAACGTCATCAATACGGTTTCTGCACTTCCGGGTTATGTGGGTGGTGCCTGGGGCTACCGCCGGGAACTGTCCGGTCAGTTGCGCCGGGTCCTGGTGCTGGGGTCGGTCACCGTCGCTGGGGCGCTTCTGGGATCTGCCCTTCTACTGCTCGGGCCGGAATCTACCTTCGTGGCTGTGGTTCCTTGGCTGGTGCTCGGGTCCACCTTGTTATTGGCTGCCCAACCGTGGATAGCCAAGCTTTCCGCTGCCGGCAGCGGGATGGCGCAGGACCGTGCATCAGGTGCGCCAATAGATGAACGGCTCCGTTGGCCGGGACTTGGGCAGTTGGGCGTTGCCGCCTATGGCGGCTATTTCAACGCGGGCCTTGGAATCATGATGCTCGGGGTCCTCGGAGTGGCCCTCGATGATCGACTTCCGAGACTCAACGCGCTCAAGAGCGTGCTGTCGGCCGTGGCAAGCGCGGTATCGCTTGTGTTCTTTGCAATCTTCGCGACCGTCGCATGGCCTGCGGCGCTCGTGATTGCCGTAGCGGGATTGTTCGGCGGGTGGCTGGGCGCTGTGCTTGGCCGGCGCCTTCCGTCCGAACTCCTGCGGCGGTGTGTTGTCATTTTTGGCCTTGTCATATTCGTCGTCCTTTGGGTGGATCATGCTTCCTCAACGCTCTAATTTGCTCCTTCAGAATGCTTACGTTCTGTCTCTCGATTCACATGTCCCTGAGGGCGTGGCGGACATCCTGATCCGCGATGGCTCCATCGAAGCGATAGGACCCCGCCTTCCCGTCCCGGACTTAGTGGAGGTCATTGACGCTTCCGGTAGCCTCGTGCTGCCCGGCTTCGTCGATACGCACTGGCACTTATGGAATTCCTTGCTCCGCGGCACCGTAGGCGACGCTCCAGGGCGGGACTACTTTTCGGTCAAACGCGGGCTCGCACCGCATCTCCGTACCGACGATTTCTACTGGTCGGCACGGTTTGCCCTCGCTGAGGCTGTCCAGAACGGCATTACCACTGTGCACAACTGGGACCACAACGTCCGTGGTGCCGAGGACGTGGATGCCAACATCCAGGCCCAACTCGATTCGGGGCTACGTGGGCGGTTCTCCTACGGACCTCGGGACTCTTCTGCCGCCGACGAGCCCATGGATTTTGCCGGGCTGGACGCGGCCAGGACGCGGTGGACGGGGGAGCGGCTGGACGACCGGATCCACTTCGGCGTTGCATTGCGAGGCCCCTACCGCACTTCGACTGAACTTTCCGACTTTGAGTGGCGGTCGGCACGCGAACGCGAAATGCCCATCACCATGCACTGCGACCGGTGCATGCGGGAACCAGGATGTCAGTCGTGCGGTCTGACGAGGCTCGATCGGGAGGGCTTGCTCGGGCCGGATGTGCAGATCGTCCATGCTGTCCACGCTTCACCGGAAGATATCGCGGCGGTTGCACGAACCGGCACAAGTATTTCGGTCAGTCCTTTATCCGAGATGCGCACCATGGGTTTCCCGCTAGTCACAGAGTTTTTGGAGTCCGGCGCGCTGACGTCTCTCTCGATCGATACGCTCGCGATGCCGGCAAATGCGGACATCCTAGCCACTCTTCGGGCGCTGATCTCGGTGGAGCACGCACGCACTGGACGTACCACCTTGACTCCACGGATCGCCTTGGAGATGGCCACAGTTCGTGCAGCGCGTGATCTGGGAATTGAAGACATCACCGGATCGCTCCGCCCCGGGAAGCGGGCTGACCTGCTCATGATCGATATGAACCACACATCGATGCTCCCGAGCGGAGACCCGGTGGAGAGCCTTATCTACCACGGCACGTCCAGTGCGATCCAGACAGTCGTCGGGGACGGCCGAATCCTGCTTCGTGATGGCAAGCTCGTGCAACCATCAGCCCGTCACGCGATTCAGAGCGCAGACGAGCGACGCGACGATCTGGTCCGGCGGGCTCGTGCCGCCGGAACTTGGGACGACTAAACCACACTCACATAGGAAGGTAATCAACGATGATCAGCCAGAACCCCTCCCAACCTTTACCCACGCAACGGCCACCGGATGTAGGTCAACCAGCCAAGGGACTCGCAGGTTCCAAAGCGGCACTGCTCATGTTCGTACTCATTCTGATCGCATATTCGGTCAACGCAATGGACCGCATGGTCTTCCCCGTCCTCCTGAGCGAAGTCAGATCCGAGTACAACTTCGGACTTCCGGAAGCGGGGCTGCAATCAACGTTGTTCGCCCTGGGGATGGGACTCACGGGCATCCCGGCCGGTATCGCTCTGAGAAGAGTGAACCGTAAATATGTCCTCGTGGCGGGGACTGTTCTCTTTTCGCTGGCAACCATACTCACCGTTGTCAGTTTCGGTTTCTGGGACATGCTGGCATGGCGGGTCCTCAGCGGAGTTGGCGAGGCCCTGCAACTCGTAGCAATCCTGACCGTGGCTACACATGCTTTCCCGCGGCACCGTGGCATCGCCATCGGTTCAGTTAATGTCGCTTTCGCCACCGGCGCCCTGATAGGGCCCAACCTCGGGGTAGCGCTCCACCAAGCCTACGATTCGTGGCGCGCCCCGATGATCGCCTTCGGAGTCATTGGTCTTGTAGCGGCAGTCCTTGTCATCGTGTTCGTGCGTTCTTCCTTCACGGAGCAAAAATCGGCTCACAAGGTTGTCCACTACGTTGGCGGTGCAACAAGCTTCCTGAGCCGAAACCCGCTCATCCTCGCAGTCATCACAGTAATGTTTGGCCTCATCGACTTTGGTTACATAGGAATGTACGCCAGCTTCGTGATCGAGCACCTCGGACTCAGCCAGGCCGACGCCGGTTTCGCGATGGGCCTGTCAGGGCTCGCAGCGTTTGCCTCGCCGCTGGGCGGCTGGTTGGTTGACCGGCTGACCCCAAAAATTGCCATAACGGCGCTGAGCATCGCCCAAGCGGTGTGCGGCATTGCCCTGTTCACAGGTCCTGCGACGCTCGCATGGCACGCCACATGGTCATTTCTTTTCGGTCTGGTGGCCAGTTCAGGACTGTACGTTGGCCTGGTCGCTTCGCTCGTCAAGAGCATGGACGAGACGCACTCTTCACGGGCTTCCGGTCTCTTCACAACCTGCATTTACACTGCAGCAGGCTTCGCTGGCCTTGTCTTCAGCCTCATTGTCGGGGCAGTCGGATGGAGCGCAGCTGGTCTGATCCAAGTCTCAGGTCTCTCCATTGCCTCCGCGGTTCTTGCACTCTCCTTGCGGAACGGGGAGTTCAGCAGACTTGCCGCCATCGATCGAACCGTCACCCCACAACCCATCATTCAGGAGTAAAGACATGCAAGCACTTTGGACAGAAGCCCCTGTATTGGTCCCTGTCATCGGTACGGACTCCGGCTTCCCTGTGCGCCGGATCTACTGCGTCGGAAGGAACTACGTGGATCACATCCGCGAAATGCGGGAAGGCGACGAACGCGACGATCCTTTCTTCTTCCAGAAGCCCACGGATGCAATCGAACTGGACGGCTCTAAAATTCCCTACCCACGGGCAACAGAAGATTTCCAGTTTGAAGGCGAACTCGTCATTGCTGTCGGGGCGCGGTTGCGCAACAGCGACTCTGCAGCGTCGATGGATGCCATCTATGGCTATGCGGCGGGAATTGATCTGACTCGCCGCGATCTGCAGAAGGCATCCGTTTCGCAGTCCCGCCCGTGGGAACCCGGAAAGTCATTCGACAAATCCGCACCTTGCGGTCCCATTCTTCCCAAGGATTCCCTCCAGAATCCCGAGAACGGAACCCTTGTACTCCAGGTCAATGGTGAAGAACGGCAACGTACAAGCCTCCAACTGATGATCTGGTCGGTGCCCGAAATACTCGCGCGACTCAGTGAGATGTACACGCTCGAACCGGGCGACCTGATCTTCACGGGCACACCCGCCGGCGTCTCAGCGGTGGGACCCGGCGACCGCATCGCCGTCGAAATAACAGGGCTCCCGACCCTTACCGTCACCATCACCGACCAGGAGGAATCATGAAACCGAGTGAACGAATCGACTACAGCGCCATCATCGACCGCCCACGGCGACTACTCCCTGACGGCAAAAAGGTAGCTGTATGGGTCATCGTCAACATCGAGGAGTGGAACGACGACGAAGCCATGCCTCGCACTGTGCTCACACCCCCTGCCGGCGGAATTCCCACGCCCGACGTCCCCAACTGGTGCTGGCACGAATACGGGAACAGGGCGGGATTCTGGCGCCTGCTGAAGACTTTGGATAAACACGGCATTCCCGTGGCGCTTGCGATCAACGGCAAGGCAGTAGCAACTTACTCCGCTATTTCGGACGCAGCGATCGAGCGGAACTGGGAATTCATTGGCCACGGTTTCGGGCAAAAGAACATGCAAAAAGTGCCTGATGAACGGGAGGACATCCGCCTCACCACCGAAGCCATTCGCAAAGCAACGGGCCATGCTCCCCGTGGCTGGCTCGGACCCGGGCTGACTGAGACTTGGGAAACCCCGGACATCCTCGTCGAAGAAGGATACGAGTACGTCTGCGACTGGGTTCTGGACGATCAGCCGGTGGAACTCCGGACAAGAAGCACGCCGATCACCAGCATCCCCTACACACAGGAATGCAATGACGTGGCGATGATGCTCATCCAACACCACCCCGCCCGGGAGTACCTCCAAAGAGCCAAGGATCAATTCGACCAACTGGCCGACGATGCTGAAGACTCCGCAAGGGTCATGGCCCTGGTTGTGCACCCCTACATCATGGCGGCACCTCATCGGCTGAAGTACTTGGACCAGGCCCTCACCCACATCCGCGCCGATGAACGGTCAGTCTTCATGACAGGCGGGCAGATACTCGACTGGCACCGCCAGACCGCAACGCAGGAGACCATGGCAACCCTGTAACGGAACTTGTGAAAGTTACCGGAGCAAACACTAAGGGGCGACGGCGGAAAGAGGGTCACGCCGCCGTCGCCCCGTTAGGAACTACTCATGAATGAAGACATCGACGCCGGACTTGCGGCCCCCGCTCTCAGTGCTTGCTTTACGCAGTGACTAGCGGAGTCAATCCGTCCAGGAATGCTGCTTTGATTTCTGTGGCGTCCAGGCCTTCAAGCCCGAGGACGTCCGCTGTACGGCCTTCGGCTTCAAAGTCAGTTCCACAAATGATTCCGCTGAGTTTGATAAAGGAGTCCGTGAGCGGGAGGGGGAGCCCGATTTGTTTTGCCAGCGAGCTCCAGATCACCAAACCGAAGGGGATGTCCTCAGTGAAGTACCGGTGGGTCAGCGAGTCGGGTTCGGGGAAGGCTTGACGTCCGTAACCTTGAGTAATTCGCTCCACATGGCTTCCGTCGGTGACGCCATAGGCGCTTTCGAGGAATTCCCAGAAGCTTGGCGTTTTCACTCCGAGTGCCTTCGCCAGGGCGAGCCGTTCCTGATCGAGTGCGTTGATGACTTCCGCGACGCGGGGCGTTACGAGTGTGTGGTGGGGATGCGTGTCTCCGTCTTCGACAGTTTTGATGTTCAGGACTGCAGGTGGGACGTGGTAGATCGCGTTGCAGTTTCCGAGGCCCACGGAGAGAGTGTCACTGCCTGCTGTGTAGCGGTCGCCGAAGTACTGGGTAAGGCGGTCGAGTGCGTCTTGGGATGATGTGTGCGGGATGGTTGCTAGTTGAACGGCTTGTTTGATGGCTCCGATGTAGACCTGCGCGGGGCCGCGGAGGCGGCAGGTGTACAGGCTTGTCGGAGTTTCGGCGATGAGGCACGGCGTTCGCTGCGCCAGGGCGAAGTGTCGGGCGAGCTCGACCGAGCTTCCCAGCACGCTGGGTTGGAATACCACCAATTGTTCTGGTTCCAGCAGGGTCGCGAGACGCTCGGATAGGTATGCGTGGGCGAAGGCCGGAGCGGCGACGATGACAACATCGGCGCCAACGACGGCGTCCCCGAGGTCGGTTGTCAGTGTTGGCTTGTTCGCGTGACCTTCAACATCGCCAGAGAGGTCTATTCCGTTGTTGGCGATGATTTCCTGAAAATCCTTCTCCCAGCGTGAGAAGAGCCTGACGTCATGCCCTTGGAGAACCATATGGCCGGTGATTGCCTGGCCGACGTTTCCTGCTCCAATAATTGCGATACTTCCCATTTGGGTATGTTTCCTTCGTTTGTGAGGTACGCGGAGTAAGTCGTTCCGCGCAGGTAAATAGGGGCGCTGGTTTAGCGGACCGGGACGCCGGGTCCGAGGGGGATTCCGAGGGCGTACCAGAGGACAAAGAACGCGGTCCACACCACGAGTACTCCGACGGCCAGCGGAATCGTGAAGGACAGCATCGTGCCGATGCCGGCGCCTTTCCGGAACTGCTGGACAAATCCGAGGGCCAGCACGAAGTATCCGTTCAGTGGCGTGACGCAGTTCGTGACGGAGTCGCCGATCATGAACGCCACCATCGAGGCTTCAGGCTTGAGCCCGACGTACATCACCATCGGGATGATCACGGGCGCCAGGATTGACCACATTGCCGAGCCGCTGGTGATGAGCATGTTCAGGACACTGATGGCCAGCACTATCACGAGCAGGATGACCAGATGCGGGGCCTCGAGGGACTTCAGCGCCTGGGCGCCGTTGACGCTGATCACCGAACCGATGTTTGTCCATGCGAAGTAGGCCAGGAATTGTGCCACGACGAAGAAGAGCACGAGCACGGGCGCAAGATTGCGGATTCCCTCGGCCATGGCCACAGGGACTTCGCTGAGCTTGGGAATTGATCCTGTGATCCGCCCGTAGACGATGCCAAGGATGGCGAAGATGATGCACAGGAAAATGGCAATGTTCTTCACGACCACGGATGTCACGATGTCGCCGCCTGCACCAAGGAACGGGGAGCCAGGCAACAGCACTGCCGCGATGAGCGCCACACACACCAGGAAGGCCACAGCGGAAACCGTGAGCGCCTTCGCTTCGATCGGGGCGAGTTTAACCGCTCTGCTTGTGCTGCCCGTGGTGTTGAAGAGTTTGTCGGCCGTGGCGAAATCAGCTTCGAGGCTGGCTGAACCAAACTCAGGACGGCGCGCCAGCAGTTTGTCCACGATGAAAGCGATGGCTATGGCCAGAACTACCGAAGAGGCCGCTGTGAAGAAATACGTTGCCACCGGAGTGATGATGTAGTCCTTATCGACAAGACGCGCCGCCGCAGTCGACAACGAGGATCGAATGGCATCAGCTGGTGTCACCAGAGGGCTTGCATTGAACCCAACGGCCGTCGCAGCGTAGGCGACCATCAGGCCCAGAACAGGACTACGGCCCACCGCCCGGAACGCCAGCGCACCGAGGGGGATCATGACGAGGTAGGCGGAGTCACTCATCACGTGGGCGATCATCGAGCTGAAAGCAATAGAGAATGTCAGCACTGAAGCTGGAAGGCGCCCGATGGTTGCCCGGAGAAGAGCTGTCAGAAGACCGCTGCGCTCCAGAACGGCAACGCCAAGCAGAACGACGACGACGGTTGCCAGGGGCGGGAAGGTGGCGTAGTTGCTTAGGGCTGATTCAGCAGCGAACTTGGCACCCTCCATGGAGAGGAGGTTCTTGACGGCGACCGTCTCGTTTTTGCCTGGCAACGTGACAGTGACGTTCAGGCCGGCGAGTACCGCGCTTACGGCACCGAGAATCGCGATCAGAATGACGAAGAGCCAAAACGGGTGCGGGAGCTTGTTGCCAGCGCGTTCTATGGCACTGAGCGTCCGATAGAGACGGTTGGTGGGTACGTCGATTGTCGTATCGACAGGAGCTTGTGTCATTGCTCAAAGCCTTGTCTCGTTCAGATGGATCATGGAAATGGGGAGTTGGAGTGGACTACCTGAGCGGATGGGTCCTTATCGAGTTCGACACCTTCAGCGTCGTCGCTTGAGGACTGAACTACAAGACATACCCGCTCAAGAATTCAAGTGTTATTCGTGTTATATATAACAGGGATGTTAGGCTGATCACATACTGTTGTCAACAGCAGCTGCAAAGACTCACCTTCCAGTGGCGAGGGTTGATGAGGGCGTTTGGGAAGGCCAGGGGTGATGGACAAGCCGGTTTCGATGGCGGATCGGGCATACGGAATGCTCAAGCGGGATATTCTGCGCTGCCGCTTCAGGCCAGGGAGTGCCATCCTGGACACATATCTGGCCGCTGAGTACGGCATGAGTAGAACCCCGATCCGCGAAGCCACAAATCTGCTGCGCCGTGAGGGCCTCGTTGTCGTTATTCCAAAGCGGGGCACGCTTGTGAAGCCGATCGACTTTGGCGAACTCCAAGATACGTACCGGATGCGGCAACTTCTGGAGCCAGAGGCGGCAGTACTTGCATCAAGGCGTGCGAATTCTGAGGAATTGGATGCACTCGAAGCGCTCAGTGAAGCTAGCGTCAGCCCCGATGCGGATGCGGCGACTCTGAACGAAAGGAACCGACTCCTCCATGTCCGGATCGCAGAGTTGTCCCGCATTCCGCTGCTCGCGCAAACCGTGAATTCTCTTCATGAGGAGATTGAGCGCTTTCTTAATTTCCGGGGCACTCAGGGTCGTCCCTACACAGCTACAAATCATGGACGAATCGTTGACATCATCCGTGCCGGGACAGAAGATGAAATCCGTCATGTAGTTTCCTCGGGCATCGAGCGCGCCCGCACCCACATGCTTGAAGGGCTTATGGCCAATGACAGCGGCCGCGCTGAACAGGCCTCCTGACAGGCGTTAGCGCGGCTGAACAGTTTCGGTGAGATTGTGCGCTCCAAGGAAGCCGTCAACGCAGTGCGCGCGTCGGTGCAGCAGAGCGGCTTGGAGTCAAAGGCCCGGCCGGCGGAGAATCTCGGCTTGCTTCGGCTGATGACCGCTGCCTCCGCCGCCAGTGAGCTCGCAGAATACACCGATCACGCCCGTGAGCAGATGCAGATGCTCACCAACAAGAACTCCCTCTCACCCACCTACCTCAACGAGATGGGCCACATCAAGACCAACTTCGAGCGCGCGCTGGGCACGGGCTTCCCGAGGGACTTGCCGCTGCTTGTGTTCGTGGTCGCCGAGAACAAACAGACCCCGGAATGGCTCGAGCTGCACCACCGCCAGGCCGCGAGCGTCACGAACGGCGCCGTGGTGCCCCTCCCTGGCGAGCACTACCTCCACCACACGCACGCGGGGGAGATCGCTGAGGGGGTTAGGGAGTGGGAGGCGGGGCGGCAGTAGGGCGGACGCGTCGCCGGAACACGCTCGCGATTAGGGATAAAGCGTACGACGGCGCTGCTGCCGCCGACTTTGGCGGTTGGCGGGTGTCCGGGTTCGTAAAGGGTGAACTCAGGCTCCACAGTGGCAGCAAGGGCCGTTTGGGTTCCTATGACGACACTAGAGATCCTCGGCGATCTCGCCGGCAGCTAGCCGTTCAGCAGCAAGCAAGTAAGCCTGCTCAATGTAGTCCTCAAGATCCTTGGCACCGATACGCCAGATACCCCGCCCACCGATCTGGAATCCACGCAACTCACCAGACTTCAACAACTGACGGACAGTAGGAAGCCCAACAGATAGCTCCTCGGCTACCTGCTCGATCGTCAAGAATCTGGGGCGCTTCGGGTCATCAATCACCTGACAACCATAACTAGAAGAGGACCATAACCGCGGTATGGCAGCCCCGGAACAACGCCCTTGTCGCGTACATCGCCCGCCAGCGGCCGGCGCGGCCTGTCATTCATCGGCTCGCGCAAGGCGGATCTGCTGGCGATCGAGCTGGACAAGCACGGTTGGCAGGCAACAACGTTAGAGGCGTTAGGGGTCCCGTTTAAGTCCGCACCTCCTACGCCAACGACACCTCCGGCTACACGGACCCACCGTGGTGCCCCTCCCCGGCGGGCACTACCTCCACCACACACGCAGGGGAGATCGCTGATGGGGTCAGGGGAGTGGGGGCGGGGGTAGGGGTACCTGAAGCAGCTCTGCTTCTTCCATGGATTCACCAGACTAATCCCGAGCTCACGGCGCATTGTCGCAGCGAGCTCAAGGGTGCGCTCCCTGATCACACGGACGATGAGGAAGCGTTGATCGTGGGCTAGCTGATGTTCGCGGCACCTGACAAGGGCACCGCGTTCCCTTGTCCGCTTCCGCCAGAGGTCCATGATCTCTCCAGCGCTTTAAAACAGATGGATGCCCCACAACTGAACTCGACGGAACGCCTACGTAATGGACTGCGTATGCGCGCTCATTTTTTCCCACGATTCATCGAGACCTTCGAACCGGGGCATGACTCGTGCGTTCTCGTAGCAATCTTTGGGCGAACAGGGAGTCGTCGGCATCCTAGTGACGGGCCAAGCGACCAACTCAAGCCGGCTGGGCACCCTTGTCGTCTACATGGGACTTCTGCGGCGAGACTAGCGGCTGTATGAGGCGTGTAAGGCGCCGGGGCGGCCTTCTTCATTTGTTAGTCCGATACTGTCAACAATGAGTGGGTCACCAGGCGGCCGTTGCCTCGTCGGTTCAATCAGCGCCCAAGCACCTAGAATGAGGATCCAAAAGTAACCCTGCTGAAGTGCGGCCGAGGTCATCGAGAAACTGACCAGCACAGCCAGTACTCCGGCACTGGATGCGTCCCTACCTTTGACCAGCGATCGCACGATGAGACAGACCGCGGCTATATAGATGAGGGCAAACGCGCTGAACAGTCCGAGGCCGCCTTGAAACCAAGAACGGAGCAGAACGTTATGTGTCAGTGTGATGTAGTCATATGTTGCTCCAGATCCGTCGTCCAAACCTGCACCGAACAACGGATCCTTCTGAATCCCGTCCCAGGCGAAGGCGTATGTATTCTCCCGGATGTCCAAGGTGCTCAACTGGTTGGTCTGACCGGTTACCTGTAGAATTCGTTGTACCGGCCCGCGGAACAATTCTGTTTCCGCCGTCAACTGAACAAGCGCCCACAGGCTAAGTGCTGCACCGCCGGCGATAAGCAGAGGCACCTTTAGAGGCGCCCGGGCGGAGATCATAACCACGAGAATGCCAATGCCCGTGGCGATCAGCGCACTGACGCTACCAGAGACAAGTAGCCCGCCGACATTTACAAGAAGTGACAGGAGCAGCCAAGCTTTCTTTCCCTCTCTACATAGGCCATAGACCGACACAACAAGGGCGATGGCAGCAAAGATGCCGAGGAGGTTTGGGTGCCCAGCAAGCCCAGGCGCGCGACCCAACAAGGCCTTATATCCGAACACTGGAATGCCCAAGATTTGAGCGAAAGATGCCATCGCCGAAACGGACTGGCCAGCCATGAAAGCAGCCACACCAACTGTGATGCTTCGGGGATGGTTGGCGACTAGCTTACGTAAGCCGAACGGGCCAAGGAGCAGGAAAGCCAGTAGCTGAACACCAGTGATCAGGTGCCATTGCACGTCTTCGGCATTAGTTGAACTGCTGAGGATTCCAACGATGGCCAGTAACGACGCGAATATCCATACGAGGGGCGCTGTTTGTGGACGCGAACGGCCCAGAAGAGGCAACACTAGCAAGGCGAGTGAGAGGAGAGTCCAAAGGACGTATGCCGTTCGCGGAAGAGCTTCCGAGAACGGCAGGAAGAACATGACTCCGCCTGCCAGAAGGGTCAGAGGCCCATACAAATTTACCGGCCGATCAGTGTTCAAACTTGGTCATCCTCTTGGTTCGTAGATTCGCTGTACGGACTCCGTGGCACTTTCCCATTGACTGGCCGAAGCTGGCCATGATGTCACGTTCGTTGTCCGACTGTCGCAGGTTTGCCAGCCCTCCGCTTCGCACGCCGCCGGGGCATTAACCGAAACCACGTCCTCGGTGGGAACGCAAAGAATGCGGCGTAGACCAAAAGGTAGTCAGCAAAATCGATACCGAGCGCCAGAAAGACCCCTGCGTGGAACCCAAGGATGACAAGAATGCTGAATCGGAACAACGCCGGGACCAGCACCGCGAGAATGACCCAGCCCTCCGCAAAGATCGTTGCGTAATCCAGTGCTTTCCACAGGAGGGGATAGTCGATGCTGCCGACGAATTCAGTCAGGGGTCCAAGCTTTACAGGGTCCGCGAGGTCGCGTGCAACGTATCCCCTAGTCGCCTGTCGACTAGGGTCAAGCCATCCAGTGAGGACCTTAGGTAGGGCTGCTGTCCAGAGAGCAAAACCAACTGTTGTCGCCCACAGGAACATGGGGAAACCGTTCGCACCCCCCTGCTGCCGACGCGAGTCAAACGAGTACCGCGCACCCCAGCCAGCGAACGCCATAGCTATCGGCAGGGTCTCATAAAGAATGAAGTGATCGACTTTCCCGAACGAGTAGGTCAAGCCGGCACCAAGAATGAGAATGCCAGCCAAGGCGATGGAAACTATCCGGGTTTGGAATCCCACCAAAAGCACGATGGCCAAGACAGCCCGTACGATCTCAAGGCAGATCAGGAACTCCAATGACGGAGTCTCGCTGAAAAGCATGAAGGGCCCCGGCACGGGGTGGAAAAATCCCCCAGGAACCCTCGCTATCCACTGGTAGTCGATAGGGAAGACAAGCACATGAAGCGCGAAGAGGATCCGAAGAATCGACAACATGCGCGGATCCGCCCGATATGCCTCGGTAAGCCTATCGATGTAATCCGAAATTAGGACCGGAAGATTCTTCACAGCTCAATGACCCTTGTTTCGCAGGGACTAATGTTCTCGTATGTTGCGGACCGGATGTCCAGGTCGGCCTTTTTCCAGCAGAGAGAGATCTGCTCCGGTGTCCTGCCACCTCCGAGTTCTCGCGCCTCATTGCTGAGCCACGAGATCGTCTCTTCATCCGGATTACCACCACCGCCCGGCTTGAACATGTAATCGAACGAATAGCGTGCAGACGAGAATCTAAAGTCCTGGAACAGCTCAGTGACATGCGGACTAAGCATTGTTCCATCGGAGTAAGTTATATCGGCCGTGGCAATAACCGTGGGGAACATGCCCGCCTTGTTAGGCGCAGATCCAAAGGAGGGCATCCTTATCGCGGGATACGGCTCCTGGTCGGGAATGAACGACAGCCCAGCTTGAACGACAAGGGCCACGATGAATGACAAGGTGATGATGCTTCGTTTGCTTAGCTTGGCAGCCGACATGCGTCTGTCCCTCCAGGCATGGCGTGCCGGTTTCGGGCTATCACCTTGTACACCTTGGAGGCGACAAGTCTAATTCCCGGCAACAGTATAAAACTACCGGCCGCGATCCAGATGCCGCCCTTGGCTTTCAGAGCATGAGCTATAGCCGATTCTGCTCCTGCACGGACAGACCCGCCGTCGGCCCAATAAGCAGCAGTCTCCACCATCTCTTCAGTGAGGCCAATTGCGCCTAGGTCCTTGAAACTCTGCCAAGGTTTGATTCTCACCTGGCCGCCAGCGGCTAACCATCTCGCAGATCGGGTGCAAAACCCGCAGTCGGCATCATAAATAAGCGTGCGCTCAAGCGCTACGTCCCCCAGAGTCATGTAGGTCATTCTACGTGCAGGGAAGGCGAACAAAAGTGTCCGCAGCGTAACAAAGCCCCCACTGCCCGTCCGAAGGCCAGGGGGTCTTGCCTTTAGTTAGGACTATAGGTAACTGGTCGAGATCAGATTCAGGATCGAGCTTCGACCCAGGATGTTGGCGTACTGAAGTACCGGAGTGCCTTACAAGTCGGGATGCCGTAACGCTCGCTTGCCTCGAATCGGAGAGCGCGCTTCATTGACGCTGGAAATACAAGACGACCGAGGGCATGGAACGACTCTTTCGTGAGTATTCGGCGCCAGCCCTTCCCGCCTCGATCACGGGCACGATAAGGCGAGTGAGAGATCGTCCGAAAGGCACCATGCGCCGGTGCTAGTTCGTTGCCTGGCCCTGCTGACAGACACGGCTGGCGTGGTTATTGGTTGTGGCTTAGCTGCGTTGACCTTCGCCTTCTATGACTGCAGGACTGGCCGTTGCACAACCAACCACACGAAAAGCATCGCGCTGTGATCCGAACCCTTGCCGGGGACTGCCTCGGGCGAAAGCAAGGGCGAATTTAGGCGCCAGCAGCGGGACCCTGGTCATCGTTCCATCCGCAGCCATTAGATGGCGTTCAAAGCGTGTAGCCACGAATCGGGGAATTCGTACTCCGAGGACAAGGCAGGGTAAATACTAGGTCCTAAAAACTAGATGCCCGCCGGCTCGTTATGGGGCAGGGAGTTTGCAGCGGCAGTAAGGCCCCGAACGACTGTGTGAGAACATAGCGGCCCACAGCACGGGTCTCCCGAGCGCCCACCTAGCCGTACTGTATGCCGGTGAAGCACCCGGCCAGGGTACGGGAGTGGTAAGGCGCGTTCTAGCGGGTTGTGAGAGCGAGGCTCACGACTGCGATAGTCGCGACGAGAAGTAACCCAAGACCGACATAGGCCTGCCACTTGGGTCTCGTTTTATGAGGGTTGATGTCTATATACGGCACGCGGTGTCGTTTCCCTTCAAAGAGCAATATTGCTAGTTCTGGTCCGGTGGGTTCTGGTTTGCCAGGAGTGCCCCATGGGTGATGGTTGTGGTGGTTGCAGCGGCACGCCTCTGTTTGGGCAACATTTGAATGAGGCGTGCCGCCCGCATCAGCATATGGCTACTTGTCTGAATGTCTGAATGTTTCATGTGAATTGTCGCGTTCTAGACTCCTACTATCGGGTCTGCGGCCTCATACGGGCGTACGCTTGGGTGATGAAGTCCGAAGTTAGGACTCTCGCGCTGCGTACGGGAATTCAGCTACCGTGTTTGGTTCACGGAGACCTAAATGAAATATCCGAAGACCGCGGCGACCCGCCTCTGTTGCTTTTGCATGCCTGGGGAGAATCTTGGCGCAGTTTCGAGCGGTTAATTGCGTCGTTGTCGTCTCAGGTGCTGGTGGCACCTGATCTTCGCGGTCATGGTCAGGCGGACAAACCTGAGGCTGGCTACTCGCTCAACGCCGTCGTTGAAGATGTTGTTGCGCTCTTAGACGCCTTGGGCATTGAGCGGGCACATGTTTTGGGGTCATCCAGCGGGGGATACGTGGCGCAGCAACTTGCGGTCACGCACCCGGAATTCGTGGCATCGCTCATTCTTGTCGGAGTTCCCCTCAGCCTGCACGTGAGACCTCCGTTTGCTGACGAAGTGGACCTGCTGAATGATCCGATTTCAGAGGATTGGGTTCGCAAAACGTTGTCCTGGTATCGGCTTTTGCATGAAGTGCCAATATCCTATATTGAAGACCGCGTGCAGGATGGGCTCGGCATGCCGGCGGCTGTCTGGAAGGCATCCCTGCGAGGCCTCTACGAGGCTGCACCACCAACCGAGCTGGGCTCTCTTTCAGTTCCCACACTGATTCTGTGGGGTGCGCATGATCATTTAGTACCGCGCCACCATCAAGAGACCCTCGCTGGACGCATTCCCCGTTCGCAATTGAAGATCTACGGATCGACGGGCCATTTGGTGCTCTGGGAGTGTCCGGAACGGGTTGCTGAGGACACGAGAGGTTTTCTTGCCAACTACGTCAGGGATGGATGACTTCCCGGATTGTTTGCACATGACGCTGCAAGCGAGTCTCTTGTGCACGATTGCAATCGTCGTAGAACCACCATTGAATGTTCCCCTCCGTCGCCCGCGCTGCGCTGATTACCTCTTCGCTCTCGAGTCCTTCATTAATTAAGAAATTCGGCATGTTCCCCCAATCAAGAGTGCAGGACGCACTGCTCTCATTATCCTGTATTGGCACTGTTCTTGGCCTCCGACGAATTTGCGGACGTGGCAGCCATGCGTGCAAGGCTGTGTAAGCTGCCCGCATCAAGCTTGGGCAAGGGCCTGGTGCGGGCAGCTCACGCCTAATGCTAAGGCAGCTTGTTAAGTCATTGGCAATACTGGGCAGCTAATTTCGCATTTCATCCGCGAGCTATATGGTTTGTTCATGACTCATTGGGGGAGCACTGTGAGAAAAGCTGTTATTCCTGCTGCTGGGCTAGGAACCCGTTTTTTGCCTGCTACGAAGGCCATGCCAAAGGAGATGCTGCCGGTGGTGGATGCGCCGGCCATCCAGTATGTAGTTGAGGAGGCCGTCAACGCTGGTCTCACGGACGTACTTATGATCACTGGACGCAGTAAGAGGGCTTTAGAAGACCACTTTGATCGCGCTCCCGATCTCGAACAGACGCTGGAAGCCAAGGGGGACGAGGCGCGCCTGGGCGCGGTTCGATACTCCTCAGAGCTCGGTCCTATTCACTATGTCCGGCAGGGCGAGCCCAAGGGACTGGGGCACGCAGTGTTGTGCGGTCGCCAGCACGTGGGGAATGAGCCATTCGCCGTCTTGCTGGGGGATGATCTGATAGACGAGCGCGACGAACTGCTCACAACCATGATGGATGTCCAAGCCGAAACCGGTGGTTCGGTGGTTGCGCTTATAGAAGTTGATCCGTCACAAATCAGTGCCTATGGCTGCGCCGACGTCTCGGCGATCGACGGCGAACGTTTTGTGCGGGTCAATGCCTTGGTTGAGAAGCCGAAAGTGGAAGAAGCCCCGTCAAGGTTAGCTGTTATCGGACGCTATGTTTTGCACCCGGCAGTCTTCGACGTCTTGGAAACCACAGAACCTGGCCGGGGCGGTGAGATCCAATTGACCGACGCGCTTCAGAGTTTGATTTCAATCGATGGCGAGGGCTCTGGCGTCTACGGTGTCATTTTCCGCGGTAGGCGGTACGACACCGGAGACAAGCTTAGTTACCTCAAGGCGGTAATCAGTCTGGCTACCGAACAGGCGGAATTTGGCGAGGAGTTGAAGTCGTGGATGAAGGGTTTATTCAACTGATTTAGGTCTACTGTCGAAAGAAGTCAGCGCGAGGCATCAGCAGCCTGCTGAGCCGTACTTCGGAGAAGTAACCGGGCGCTTGCTATGCCAATAACGGCACCAAGGGTGTTTGTGACAACATCCAAGAGACTTGAAAAGCGTGCAGTAAGAAACAGCAGCTGCCCTAGCTCCATGCATGTAGAAGCCAATAAACCGATGCCCGCTACTTGCCACCAGGCCTTGGCCGGCAGAGCCATTCGGGTAAGAAATCCGAACGGGATGAACATGGCTACGTTGGCGGACGCTTCTACTACGTGGTAGTCGAACCACCGTGGAACACCAACTTCGTGGAGATACCTGAGGACTGCGGCAAGTTCTCCGTAAATGGGTTGATCCACGGGCGTGGGCCAAAAACCAACGACTGCTAGACCAACTATGTATGAGGCCAAGAGAATTCGCCAAGGGAGCGGGTTTTTCAAGCCTACCTTCAGGAAGTTCGTAGGAGAGCGAAAGCACTGATGCTGAACGCAGCTGCAGCAAGTAAACCTAGTAGTAAGTATTGGGGGAAATCCTGCGGCAAGTTGGGTAAGTGGATGCGTGGAAGTTGTAGATCAACACGCCATCCGCGTCTTCTCCAATGTCGCCCCATAGTCCCTATGAATACCACAGCTGGGTCCATGGGGGAAACGGATCAAAACAAAAGGGTGGATTGCCAACAAAGTGCGTTGACAACCCACCCTCAAGTGGCTTGGTCTAAATTATGCTGAAGCCTCGGTGCCCTTTGCCCGACGGCGAGCTACCACGACGGATGCCGTGCCGGCTGCCAGCGCGCCTGCGCCAACGAGGGACCACAGGATAAGGCTGGAGTCAGCGCCAGTGTTGGCCAGCGGCACACCGCCAGTGTTTGCCAGGTTTGTGCCCGTTCCGGTGGTGCCGCCCGTGTTGGAGAGGGCTGCGCCACCGACAACTACTGTTACCGGTCCAACGGTTACTCCGGAGGAGTTGCCCGTTGCAGTGATTGCGTAGGCGCCCGGCTCGTTGATGACGATTGAAGCAGAGAATGCACCGTTCCCATCAGCCACCGTTGAAAGGTTGGACGGGGCCAGCGGAATGCGTGCCGAAACGGAGAGGCTACCAGCGGAGACGCTGCCGCTTGCCGCAGGTGTTCCCGTCGGCGTTACGGTGATGGTGATGCCTTCGCCCGGGGTAAAGCCCGTGCCGCTGAAGACAAATGCTTCGCCCGGTGCCACGGAGGCATCGGAAACGGCGACGGATGTGTTGGGTGCCGGGTAGTTGGCGTTGTTTGCTACGGCCGGAACTGCGCCGAGAAGTGCGATGGAGCCTGCGAGCGTAAGCGCTGCAAGAGATTTCCTCATGTGTGTCCCCCCTGAGACCTTTAAGTGGTACGACGTGGTGTTGGAGATTTCCGAGACCCTACGAGACCGTAAGTGAAATCTCATTATGCTGCCCACGTAGAACTTACCATTCAATGCTTGCAGGCTGCAAAGAAAATCCATACCCGTTACAAAGGATTAACGTGCGCGTCTTTCTCTATTCACAGGATGAGGGCTGTGGAGCCAAGATGACATCCTTGACAGCCTGAGTTGTGGGCGTGACAGCTATTTGAGGCGTCGAGTGCTGAACGATGTGGCCAAAATTGAACTCCAAAGTAGTGCTCTCACCCGGCGCCAGCCTGATGGTGGTTGTACCAACACCGCGTTGGCTATGCCGCTGAGCGGCGAAGGGTATCTTGACACCGTCTCTTACAACTGTGTCAATATTTGCCTGAACTGGACCATAGGCTACAACGTTTGTTTGGACCGCACCGGCCGGAACACCGAACGCACCATCACCTGTCACGTACGTGGGGAGTGAAGTCGCTGCATCGGATGGTGCCGTATTTGTACTCGTCACCCTCACGGCCACCTCGCGGTAACCATCTCGTGTGCAGTCTTTGACCACCTGCACAGTTCGCTGCATCCAGTAGTCCATTTTGGCGCCTGTGCCGTCATTGAAATAGATACCGAACTGAGCTGGAGCGATGGCGGAACCAGAAATCATGCCGCCGAGTGGGTATCGTCCAAGCGTGTCCTGTTCTGCTGTGGAATTCGACCACAGAAGAATCCGGCGTTCCTCAACTCCCTTGGAAAGAGCGTCCATCAGTCGCTTAGCATCTGTAGTTCCAGAGGATAGGGCACCGAAAATTTCTTTAGCTGCGGCGGCGAAGTAGACGTCTTGAAGCTTCGGTTCGTCGATCTTTGCGTAAGCATCCGACAAAAGGGTCTGCACAACGTTCTTACTAGTTAGCTGTGCGGGCAACTCGGATCCGATCTGCTGCACGATAGGGTCCGTGATTGGCACTGGCCCAGTTGCTTCGAGAATAAAGCTCAGGGCGACAGGATCGAGTGACAATACTCCATCCAATTGTTCACCTGAAGTTTTTTCCCACATTGCGCGAGCTGTCTTAGCCGTTGTGGCGAAGTCTGGCGTGAGATTGACGTCCTGCATGAATCTGCCAACGCGAGGGGTGTAGATGGCTTGCTGTTCAGCATCGATCGGTACCGGGGGAATAAAGGCTCCCAAGGCCGCGGCACTTGTCTGCGATTCGAGCTTAAGTTTGCCTTTGTCCACATGGATGACGGCCAGTGCGCCTGGAATCCCTCCAGTGGCCCGGGACTCGGCATTGTTTTGCATAAGGAGGAGATAGCGCCTCGGCCTCTCTGCACCAAGCATGTCAGGGGCCAACCGTGCGGCGTCTGCTGCCGAGTCGAGTTCGCTTTGGAGCGATGAAAGCTTATCCCTAGCGTCAATAAGTGGTTCGGAGACTTGGGGGAGAAGGTTTGCTGTCTCAATGTTGTTTAGACGGCGGGAAGACTCTCGAACCGCATGAGCTGCAGCCTGAACTTGCGGTTCTGCTGTTTTTAGTGGGGTGAGGTTCATGCCATCTGCCGAGGGAGCTAGAGACTTCCAATCGAGCGATTGAAATGCCTTCACAAGGGGAGCAGCTCCAAGGCGCGCCACATCGTCCGCTGAAATTGCCACTTCGGCGGCGGCTTGGAGGTTAGGTCCTACCCAAGGCAAGAGAGCAGTTGCTTTCCATAACGGGTCGTTGGCAGCATCGCGAGCGGCCTTCGTGTGCTGTACCAATGAATCAACGGTTGCAGCCGCAGCTGCGGCATCGTTTGCAGCTATGTCCTTCTTGAGGCTGGGCAGTAGCGCCGTCGCGGCCTGCAACTCCGACTTCACATTGGCCGCTTTCAAGCCAACCCACGAGGATACGCCCAACAATGCGATAGCCAGGGCAGCGGTCCAGATACTTAGCACAATGATCCGGCGCCGCAGTTTTCTCCGGGAACGCTTAGGCCTGCGAGCTGTGCCCTCGTCATCTGCGTTTGTGGCTTGTTGGTTTCCGCTCACTTGCTACGGCCGTCCCAGCCCACGATAGAGCCATCCCGCAGCTCGCCACTTTGCAGGATCCAGGACGTTCCGACCGTCGAGAATTCGTGGCGTCGCAACTGTGCCGGCCAACACATGTGGATCGAGCTCCCGGTACTCCTGCCATTCCGTCAGGAGCAATACGATGTCAGCATTCTGGAGTGCCGCTTCGACGTCTTGTACATATTGAAGTTCAGGAAAGCGACGTGCTGCGTTAGCCAACGCCTTCGGGTCGGTAACAGTCACCACTGCCCCTTGCAATTGCAACTGTGCTGCAATGCTGAGAGCAGGTGAGTCCCGGACATCATCGCTTTCAGGCTTGAATGCCGCCCCAAGTACGGTTACTCGCTTACCTAGCAGTCCGTCGCCACATAGCTCGCGAGTAAGCTCGACCACCCTTGTCCTGCGTCGCATGTTGATCGCATCGACCTCGCGGAGGAATGTCAGAGCTTGGTCGGCGCCGAGTTCGCCAGCTCTAGCCATGAAGGCTCGAATATCCTTTGGAAGGCAGCCGCCCCCAAATCCGATCCCTGCGTGGAGGAACTTCCGGCCGATTCGGTCATCCATACCGATGGCGTCCGCAAGCCGCGTAACGTCTGCGCCGGCAGCCTCACACAGCTCAGCCATGGCATTTATGAATGAAATCTTGGTTGCAAGGAAGGAATTTGCTGCCGTCTTGACCAGTTCGGCGGTGGGCAGGTCGGTCACCAGACGCGGAGTGCCGCTCGCAAGCGGCGACGCATACACCTCATCCAAGACGGCTACGGCGGCATGTTCCTCTGAGCCATCGCTCACTCCGTATACGAACCGATCAGGGTGAAGAGTGTCGTCGACGGCGTGACCCTCACGCAAGAATTCGGGGTTCCAGACTAGGTGCGCATCTGGTTGATGTTCTGAGATCAAGGATGCGAGCCGCGCGGCTGTCCCAACAGGCACGGTTGATTTTCCGACAACGAGGTCACCGGCAGCCAGGTGGGGAAGAAGCCCAACAGTTGCAGCGTCCACGTATGTCATGTCGGCACCGTTTTCCCCCTTCTTCTGGGGCGTTCCGACACAAATGAAGTGGACATCGCTGCCCGCTGCAGCCGCCATATCGGTGGTGAACGAAAGGCGTCCGGTCTCCTGAACGTCCTCGAGCAGTGCTTCAAGGCCAGGCTCGTAGAATGGGGCTCTCGCAGCTGACAGATCAGCAATCTTGCGGGCATCCACGTCGATTCCGACGACTTCATGACCTAGCTTGGCCATACAGGCAGCGTGGACAGCGCCGAGGTAGCCACAGCCAATAACTGAAATACGCATTCGATTGGTTCCTTCCGCAGTTCTCTGCGCGGTTATGTGCTAGTAAGCGCCTGTGCTGTGGAATACAGCACGGACTGTGCGGAGAATGATTACGAGGTCGCCAGCCAGCGACCAATTCTCGACGTAGTAGAGATCCAACCGAACCGAATCCTGCCAAGACAGGTTTGAACGGCCGCTGACTTGCCAAAGTCCCGTCAATCCGGGCTTAACCAGGAGGCGCCTTCGGACATCGTGCTCGTAAGCCTCGACTTCCCGGGGCAACGGCGGTCGGGGACCAACAAGGCTCATGGAGCCGGCCAAGATGTTGAACAACTGAGGAAGTTCGTCCAAGCTGTACTTGCGTAGGACTCCCCCAATGCGCGTAATTCGGGGGTCATCCTTGATCTTGAAGAGCAGTCCGTTGCCTTCATTGCGCTGCTGGAGCTCAGCCAAACGCGCTTCCGCATCTACGACCATGGAGCGGAATTTGAGCATTTGGAAGTGCTTTCCTTCCATGCCTACGCGGTCTTGTTTGAATAAAACAGGACCTTTGCTGTCGAGCTTCACAAGTGCTGCGATCACGAGCATCGGCAGCGCAGCCAAAATAATGAGAATCCCCGAAACCACTATGTCAAAAAGACGTTTAGCCACGCGTTGCCCGCCCTCGAGGGTAGGCGTCGTCACGTGGATTAGGGGGAGCCCAGCAACCTGCTGCGTGTGAATTCGCGGCCCTGCGATGTCTGTAAGTGCTGGTGCCATGATCAGCCCGACGTTTCGAGCTGCCAGTTCCCAGCCCAGATGGCGGATGGTTTGGGGATGGAGCTGCACGCCGGCGGAGACGGCGACCGCATCTGCATTACATTCATCGATGGCGGCGAGAACGGACGCTGTGTCTGCCTGATGGCCGAGAATTGGAAGCCCAGATTCGGGTTCGATGCTCGGAGTCTCGACGACGCCGGGAGTGTAGGCTGCCACGGGAAGATATCCCGAGTGCTTTGCTCCGTGGAGTGACGACGCTAGGTGTGCTACGGCACTTGGACCACCCAGCAGAAGAAGCCGGGACATACTGTGACCTTTTTGTCTTGCGACGCTGAGGTGTTGGCGGAGCAACCACCGGGCGAGAAGTAGCCCAGCCAACCCGACCGGCAAAGCTATGCCCACGTATCCTCGAGCTGTTTCGATTCTCAGTGAGTAGGAAATGATGGCAACAAGGCCAAAAAGCCACAGTGAGGCCGCTGCCACACGCTTGTATTCGTCCGGCCCGGCTCCGAGAATTCGGCTCTGTCGGCTGTTCCAAGCGCCCAGCATGAACCACCACACGACCGCAAGGGCAATAGAAACCCACACGTAATTGGGTTCCTGACCTGAAATGACAAAGTCAGGTTCGAATCCGAAACGAATCACGTAAGCGCCAACTACTGCCCAGATAATGACGAACGCGTCTGCAACCCGGAGTCTTCGGGATGCCTGTATTTGCCACGCCTTGTCGCGACTCAAAAGAGTCCCCCCACTTCCGGTATCAAGAACCATGAACCCAGCGACAACTAGCTACGGACTTGTCCGTGCTTTGAGCGGTACCAAGCGACAGTCGAACGGATACCTTCTTCAAGACCAATGGATGCTTTCCATCCCGCCTGGGCGAGATTGGATACATCAAGGAGTTTCTGAGGTGTGCCGTCGGGCTTTGACGTGTCCCACTCGATGTCGCCTTCGTATCCGACCGCATTCGCGACAATTCCGGCAAGGTCTTTGATGGTCACGTCAGAACCGGTCCCAACGTTGACTTGCTCCGGACCGTCGTAGTTCTCCAACAGGTGAAGGCACGCCGAGGCCATGTCATCCACATGAAGGAATTCTCGGCGAGGTGAGCCCGACCCCCAATTCGTGACGCTGGAGACGCCTTCTGCCACAGCCTCGTCGTACCGACGAATAAGGGCTGGAAGGACGTGCGATCCCGTCGGGGAAAAGTTATCGCCAGGTCCGTAGAGATTAGTAGGCATTGCAGAAATCCATGGCAAGCCGTACTGACGGCGGATCGCTTGCACATGCATGATGCCTGCGATCTTCGCGATCGCGTAGGCGTCATTTGTAGGTTCCAGATGTCCGGTAAGCAACGAATCTTCACGGATCGGTTGATCAGCAAACTTCGGATAGATGCATGAAGATCCCAAGAAGAGTAAACGTTCTGTACCATGTTCGCGCGCAGCATCAAGCACGTTTACCTGGATCCTCAAGTTGTCGCTGAGAAAATCCACAGGGTATGTGCTGTTGGCGAGGATGCCGCCCACTTTGGCTGCGGCCAAGGCTACGTAGCGAGGCTTGTGTTCTGCAAAGAAGGCAAACACATCGTCCCGATTTTTTAGATCGAGTTCGGAAGAAGTTCGTCCGAGCAAACGTTCGAAACCCTCTGCCTCCAGCCTGCGCCAGATTGCAGAACCTACGAGTCCTCGGTGACCCGCCACGTAGAAACTTGCATCCCGGTCAAGCGGACCAGGCCGGAACTCAACTGAATCGGTCATCAGCTCTTCCAACTCTCAAGGTCCACCGTGTCGATCCAGTGGTTGCCAGCGTGCTTAAGTGCTTCGATATCAGCATCTACCATGATTCGCGCCAGTTCGGGCGTTTCGACGGTGGCTTTCCAACCAAGCTTTTCGTGAGCCTTCGATGCGTCACCTACAAGGGCATCGACTTCGGTGGGACGCAGGTAGCGCTCATCGAAACGAACGTGTTCTTCCCAGTCCAAACCTGCGTGCTCAAAGGCGATCTGCAGAAAATCACGAACGGTGTAGTTGCCGCCAGTCGCCAAAACAAAGTCGTCAGGCTCGTCTACCTGAAGCATTCGCCACATACCCTCGACGTATTCTGCGGCATAGCCCCAGTCGCGGACGGCATCGAGGTTGCCCATGTAGAGAAGGTCCTGCTTTCCAGCCTTAATGGCTGCGACGGCGCGGGTGATCTTTCTCGTCACGAACGTTTCGCCGCGACGCGGCGATTCGTGGTTGAACAAGATTCCGTTGACTGCAAACATGCCATAGGCTTCGCGGTAATTCTTCGTAACCCAGTAGCTATAGACCTTTGCAGCACCGTAGGGAGAACGCGGGTAGAAGGGCGTTTCTTCGTTCTGGGGGGGAGGCGTCGCCCCGAACATTTCCGATGAGGAAGCTTGATAAAACCTTGTGTTAATTCCGGACATCCGCACTGCTTCAAGTAGCCGGATGGAACCGATGCCGGTGGTGTCACCCGTGTGCTCGGGTTCGTCGAATGACACCCTCACATGGGATTGAGCAGCAAGGTTGTAGACCTCGTCAGGCCTAATTTCTGCAATCAACGTCACCAGACGGGCACCGTCGCTTAAGTCACCGTAGTGCAAGAAGAGTTTTGCGGTCGGGTCATGAGGATCAACATATAGATGATCGACCCGCGCTGTGTTGAATGTCGAAGCCCGTCGAATAAGACCGTGGACTTCGTAGCCCTTCTTGAGAAGAAGCTCGGCCAGGTACGACCCGTCCTGACCAGTGATACCAGTAATTAGCGCGCGCTTTACCATGGATCCCCCCATTAGAGAATTTGTGCGTTGAAGAGTCGGGTGGGCCTAGCGGCTCCGTGTCGAGACGATGCTCGACAGGAACTCATCATAGTGGGCGATTGCGGTGTCCTCGGACAATGTGACTTGCCGAAACCTCAGGCCGTTGGCGGCCATGTCCTGTTTTTCTTGTGTTTCTTGGGATAGCCGTTCGAGTTCCTCTACTAATTTTGCGGGAGAGGCTGCATCGACGCGCAGGCCACCACCTGAGGCGGCTATTTCTGCGGCAGTTACACTCCCATCGTCTGTTGCGGCAACTACTGGTACTCCAGCGTTGAAATAGGAGGTGAGTTTGCTTGGTACGGCCATGTCTTTGACACCGGGCAGTTCGTTGACAAGCAAAAAGTCAGCCGCGGAGAGCGCGACTTGGAATTCATCCCCAGGTAGAGGATCCAAGAAGTCGATCCGCCGTAGACCGGAGGCCATTTCCTCAAGCTTCCGCCGCTGGTTGCCGTCACCCATGAGCACGAACTTCAGTCGGCTGTCAGATTCTTCCGCGATACGAGCTGCATCAATGACGTTTTCCAGACCTTGCTTCATTCCCATGTTGCCGGCGTGCAACACCACGACGTCGTCCGGCTCCCAAGCCAATCTTGCGCGCATTTCTTGCTGCCCACTGACAGGAGCAGCAGGCAGGTGTGTCCAGTTCCTGATTACTTTCACTCGTTCCGGCGCAACCGAAAGTGAATCTACGATGAAGTTTTTAAATCGGTCGTGGATCGCGGCAACTCCATCCGCTCCCTGAAGGATTGCCGACTCGAAGGCGCCCATGAGTTTGGCTACAAGACTCCCACCGGACCTGGTCTCCACGATGCCTCTGCTGTAAATGTCCTGTACCCAGAGTCCTACTGCGGGGCGGTTTGGTCTCAGTCTGGTCCGGGCGATGGCCATCCCGCTCGAAAATAGCGCTGGGCTCACCACCAGTACTGCGTCTGGCTTGTTCCACCTGGCGAACATCACACGTAGCCCAAAGCTCAGCTCCATATGCATGCGATTGACGAGGGTTGGTTTCCTGGGGACGTAGTGCCGGAGCCTCTTAACGCGTACTCCATTTACGAGCTCCGAGCGCACCCAACCAGTGTATTCGGGGCTGCGTTGCCACATCGGATAATGTGGGTAGCCGGTGAGCACGGTAACTTGGTGACCTGATGCGGCGAGCCCCTCTGCCAAGCTCGTCGTGTAGGGCGCGTTGCCTGTGGGCTCAGGGGAATAGTTGAGTCCTATGATTGTGACTCGGAGCTTGGGATTGTTCACAGTCAAAGAATATGCTGACTCTGTCACAGTTGTGTAAACAACTCTACATATTTGTTGAGAGGCGCAATGGACGCATCAGAGAAAACGGCTACGGGCGCGGCTGCGGACGTACCTGTAATCGACTTGGCAAGCGCTCCGGGGGAGCGGGCGGCTTGGAGTCGTCCTAAGTCACAAATCTATCTTTGGGCTATCGCCGAACGGCTCCTGGTCACAAATTCCTGGCAGATCAGCTCCAGACTGCGTACCGCCGTACTGCGGAAGTTCGGGGCTAAGATCGGCTCAAACGTCACTTTCCGTCCGCGCACTCGCGTGTCGTTCCCCTGGAACCTGAGTATCGGCGATAACTGCTGGATAGGTGAAGGTGTTTGGTTTCACAATCAGGACCTTATAACCGTTGGAGATAATTGTGTTATTTCACAAGAAGCCTTCATAACGACCGGGAGTCACGCCCTTCGTACCGACATGGCCCTGATGACCAGTCCGGTCACAATCGAATCCGGCGCGTGGGTAACTTCCCGTTGTATGGTTCTGGGTGGCTCGACTCTGGGTGCCTCGTCCGTGGTAACCCCCAATACAGTTGTGCCGGCGAAGACCGTCGTACCTCCCAATGCCATCTACGGAAGCCCGAACCGTCCTCAGGTTCTGGACCACCGCTTCGCAACGAAAAGTGACCGACCTTGAAGTCTGAAACATCTCCCAGTCAATATGCCCTCTTTCTGGCCGTGCTTCCGAAGTATCGTCAGGCTTGCATAGACAGCCTTATAGGTTCGTTGGGTGACGACTTGAAAATACTCGTCTCCGAGAGTCACTTGGACGAAACAGTAAAAACTGGAATCTCACCGGAGCTGTATCGCAGAGTCCCTATGGCTCGATTGTTGCGCAAGAAGTTCTTCATTCAGGGGGGCGTCCAAAATGTAGTGGGGACTCCGAATCTGGTGCTGGATCTTAACCCTAGGAGTCTCTCATCATGGTGGCTCCTTGTGGTGCGAAAGGTACTGCGTGGTAAGCGCACCTTGGTTTGGGGGCACATCCATCCTCAGGCGGGCTCGGATGCCAAGACTGCACCGCTGCGACTAGCAATGAGGCGGCTCGCTGACGGAACAATTTCGTATACCTACAGGGATAGGGCAAAGGCATTGGCCGACCTGCCAACGGAGCCCGTCTGGGTTGCCCCTAACTCTCTGTACCCGCTCGACTTGATGGTGCCACCCGCGACGCCAGGTCTTCAGCGTAACTCTGTACTTTATGTCGGACGCTTTGAGCCGGCCAAGAAAGTTGATCTCTTGGTGCGTGGTTTCGCTATAGCTGCCGCCTCCCTTCCTGAGCTCCGCCTCACCCTCGTAGGGGGTGGCAGTGAGCAGGCGAAGTTAAAGGATCTGGTCAATCAGCTAGGAGTAGAAGAAAAAGTCAACTTTGCTGGCTGGATAGATGAACCGGAAGCTCTGAAGTCTCATTACAGTACTGCGATAGCAACGACATCGACTGGCTTTGCTGGCCTGGGTTTGACCCAAAGCCTTGGCTTTGGTGTGCCCATGATTGTGGCAAGGGACGAAAACCATTCCCCTGAAATCGAGTTGGCCGACTCTGGTGGCGTGACTTGGTTTGAATCAGATTCTGCCGAGGCCCTGGCGGAATCGATCCGTGAAGCGTGGCACAAACGTGAGCAACTTCCCAATGCGTCCATTAGCGAATTCACGAAGAAACGATATTCCGCTGAGGCGATGGCTGACGGACTCCGTACAGCACTCCAAGGCTTACCCCAATCCCTTCCTGACTGAACGGACTATGCCCCAATATGACACGATCGACTAGGTCTGCTATTCCACGTCCCCTGACTCGAGCCGCGCGCCGTCTGCTGACGTTACTTGCCACGCGTGGAAATGTGACCCACGGCGACAACTTCAGAGTCGGTCGGGGTGCCATTGTGTCGCCTCCGCACCGTCTGGAGATCGGCTCTGATGTTGCGATCGGCCCGAGATCAGTAATCCAAGTTGACGGCAAGTTTGGCGACTTTGTCATGATCGGCATGCATGTGCAAATCATCGGACGCAATGATCATGCAATTGATGAAGTCGGAGTGCCCATGATCCACGCGACATGGGTGGGAGACCGTGCCCAGGAACCTAGGGACCGTGTTGATATTGGGAACGACGTTTGGGTTGGTGCGTCGGCTATCATCCTTGGGGGCGTGACCGTCGGGGAGGGGGCCGTGGTTGGAGCGGGCTCAGTTGTCACTAAGGACGTGGCACCCTATTCCATAGTCGTGGGCAACCCGGCCAGGAAAGTTGGTGACCGTTTTGCGAGCGGACTTGATGAGAAGCAGCACAGCGCGGCAATTTCCCGCGCATGATGCGACAAGGTTCGTGAGCAAGCGAACGGCGACTATGGGTTCGCCGTTCGCCCTCGCTCACGAGTAGTCCGGAACTTTGGATGAAATGTAATTTCCGAGGGCAGTGCCAGCGGCTTTCGCCGAGTTGCCCAAGTCTTTGCGGTCATCTTCGGTTCGGCCTAGGAACGCGAAGTCCGGGTCCTCTAAGACCAAGCTGTCGAAGTCAACCCAAGGCTTCAAAGTCGTGGGTATCTTGTTCTGTTTCTCTTCGTGGAGTGCAACTGGGAAGGCTTGGTGGGCCACTCCGAACAGCAGGGAGTGCAGGCGGTTGCTAACTACCGCATGGGAACGAGAGTAGTAATGCTCGATCACTTCTTCTTGCTCGATGTGCGTCCTGTTTTCCCAGAGAACGGCCTCTATGCCCAGAAGCTTGCTTAGGTCCGCATGGCGTTTGTCGTCGCGGCGTACCTGGGTAATTAAGACGGGCTTCAGCCCGCGCGCATGGCTCTCGCTGACTAAGGAAGCTAAGCCGTCAAGGTTGACGTCACGATCGCTTCGGAATGACAGAGCAACGATATCCCGTTCTGCAGCAACAGTGTCGTTATCTAGGGATGCATTGCGAAGGAAGGCCATATCCGGCATGACGTCAGCGGAACGTCCGAGTACAGGCGCGGAAGCGGTATCACGCATCGCGTAACTGGTAGCCATGGCACTCAATGCCCGCTCAAGCGCAACTGAAACACGTCCGGAACCTCGAAGCGAACGTCCAATCACGCTGAGCGAGCCACCGCGAATCCGTACAAACGCGCAAAGACCGAGAACCGCAGCAGCCTTGGCCAGTGACTTTGGAGAGTCCGTGAGGATGTGTGGTCCAGGTGCATAGGCCAAGCTAGCCCGTCCTAGAAGAGCATTGCGCATTACCACTATCTGGAACGCCATGGGATTCGAGATGACCTTAGCGCCAGGCGGCAAATGGAATGCATCTATGTACGTCTGGGGCATGCTTCCAGCGAACACAACCAGATCGTATCCGCGCTGCAAGAACTGCTCGATAAGTTGACGTCGGATTTCGACGTCACCCAGATTATCCGACTGTGCTGCAATGCTGATGTGTAGTGTCTTTGTCATCTTTTCCTCAGGAAGTTAGGCGCGCTTTCTGAACCAGGCGAGTATGCCGATCGCAAGGATTAGGGCCTGAAATGTGAACGATGCGGCAAGGCCTGTAGCTGCCCCGATAGCACCAAACTGAACTGAACCCACTGATGCGCCCAAAAGGCACACAACGGTCGTGCCGACTGCAGTTTTTGCGACAAACTTTTGTTTACCGACACCTTGAAGGATTGATCCGAAGAGGGATGCGGCGGCCGCAAATACGAGTCCACCGATTGCTAGTTGTATGGGTACTACTGCACCACTATAAGCGTCACCCAGGAACGTAACGACAAGCCACGGGGTAAAAACTATGATCGCCGAGTAGAGAATGCCTAAACACAGGCACACTCCAAGGGTAAGCGCGACCAAACGACGAATCCCTCGTGGACTTGCCTTAGCCGCAGCAGGCAGGATGACTGTAGCCAAGGACGTGGATAGAATCCGCATCGGCCCGGTCGTCCTACTGGCCACGCCATAGAGCCCCGCTTGAAAAGGGCCGGCCACTGCAGAGACTATCGCTGAATCCAAATTTCTGGCCTGAGTTCCTAAGGAGTTGATCCAGTATGGGCGAGCAATCGAAAGAATATGTTGGCGGCCATGCTCGATCCTACGAACCATAATTAAGCCCGCCACGTAACGCCTGACGGCAACGGACGACGCTAGGGAAGCCATTGCGAGCGACACAGAAAACGCAAGGATGGCTGGGACGTTGAGGGCAACCATTGCTGCGTAAAGGCCAAGAGCAGCCGTTCTACGAAGCACAAGATTGACTGTATTGACCTTCGCGTCGCCGTCCGCCAACGGGACCCCCAGCCATGTGTCCGCCTGGCGCTCAGCGCCAACCCAGACAGCGAGGGGCAGCATCATGAAAAACACTGGGTTCAAAAAGAGCCCAGCGCCAAGGAGGAGCACCGCAGCAGCAGCCGACAGATAGAGGGCATTTACGTCGGCCAGTTTCAGGGCATCCGTGACGATGGGATTGTGCTTTTCGGAAGCTCGTTCTCGGACGATCAATGTGGAAAGTCCAAAATCAAAGCCTGTTTGGATTACGGTGGCAATGCCGAAGGCAGCTCCAAGAAGTCCAAATTCAACAGGACCAGCGTTACGGGCAACGAGTACGAATGTAACGGTCTGTAAAAGCGCTCCAAGTACCCGGCCCGCGGACACCCATAAGAACTGTCCTGCTATTTTTCGTCTGGTCACTGGCCACCGGCCGGCATGTCATCGAAGGTAATTCTGCGGGGCATCACGCGGCTCCCGGACAAGCCTGTTGCCCTGCCTGAAATAACCGGCCGCGGATGGCCTGCGCTATTCAGGACGGTGGCTTGTGCGCGCATAGATGTCGGCGTCTTCCGGTTCGCCGCCGCCGCCGAGGAGTCTGCGCCCTGCTGAACTTTGTGCCTCAGGCGCACCTGCTGAAGCTTTGCGCCGATTGTTGCGAGCAGTCCGGTTGGATTCTCGGATCTCCGTCGCGTCATAGGTCGTGTAACTGTACGCGTATGCGTCTGGGCCCTTAGTGGGCAAACGGTTGAGGACGACTCCCAGCAACCTAGCCCCTACCATCTCCAATGATTGAAGGGACTTTTGAAGGACATGATGGGTCAGTTTTTGTGCCCCGACGACCATGACAACACCATCAACAAACTGTGAAAGCACTGCAGCGTCCGTGACAGGTAGAAGTGGCGGCGCATCGATAATTATTGTGTCAAATGACTGCCCGAGTCGCAGAAGGAGCTGCTGCATTTCCTCCGAGCCGAGAAGTTCGCTCGGGTTGGGAGGGATCTGGCCGGACGTGAGCACGTAGAGATTTTCGTCGCCCCAAGGCTGCAAGAGATCCGCTACATCGGCCTCAGCGACCAAGGCAGTTGTTAGGCCTGCGTTTCTGTCCAGGCCGAGATATGTGTTGATCATCGGTCGCCGGAGGTCAGCGTCAATAATGCAAATTGTCTTGCCGGCCTGCGCCAAAGAAATGGCCAAGTTGGTAGCGGTAGTGCTCTTGCCCTCTCCGGGCACCGAGGACGTGACGAGGATTGTTTTCGTTTTGCCACCGACGTTGGCGAACTGGAGATTCGTGCGGAGCTGCCTAAAGGACTCTGAGCGGTGAGATTGCGTCGCGGATTGCGTCAAAAGCGGTGTCTTAGCCGCCTGAGGATCGAAGGAAATTCCACCAAGAACAGGGGCGTTAGTGACTCGACGCAGGTCAGCTTCACCGCGGATTCTGCTATCCAAGGTCGACCTCAGAAGGGCGGTTCCGAGGCCCACAGCAAGACCGAGAAGTAGGCCAACGGCCAAGTTCACGCGGACATTAGGCGCGGAGGGCTGGGCTGGCGCCACAGCGGGTGTGACGATGGACAGCCGGATCGGTGAAACACCGTCAGTGGAGGGTTTTTCCAGATTCTCGACTGTCCGGATGAGACTGTCACCTACAGCCTGAGCAATTGCTGCCGACTGAACGGGTGATTGGTCCGTCACCGAGATGTTGATGAGAACAGTGTTGAGGTCTGTGGTCGCTTTGATTCTTGATGCCAACTGGACCGGGGTTTCATCCAAGCCAAGACTGTCAATAGCTGGTTGAAGAACCACAGGTGTTGTTGCGGTTTTAACGTATGACTGCACGCGCGCCTGGCTGAACGTGTTTCCTTGCTGCAGTTCCTGCACAGACCCCGAGTTCTGAATGGCAACAAAAAGCTGCGTCTCAGACGTGTAAGTGGGCTTGATGAGCACAGTTGCTATGCCTGCACAAAGTAGCCCCAAGAGCGTCAGCGCCGTTATCAGAATCCAGTTGCGCCTAAGAACGCTCAAGTAGTCACGAATTTCCAAAGTCTGGGTCCCCTTGTTTTTGCGGTCGTGCTTTAGTCAGCAGGCGCTTCCCGGCCACATCCAGCGTACGAGTCCTGATCATTGTAGCGGTCGTCGGTGTCACGAATGTTTCATCTTCGTTCAGCACATGACACAAAATGACGGGTTCGTATGTTGGGCGGCAGTGAAGGCTGTCCGAACAGCGGATGACTCACATGGCGTTCATGCCTTGAGATCTCTGACCGTGATGAAACTCTACAATTCAACCTTCGAGAACCGTACTGAGCGACCACTATTTGTCTACGAGGATCGTACTGGGCTTCGTCACTTGGAAAATAACTTCTTTGCTGTAGTCGGGGGAACGTCTATCCGTAGCGTCACATCGCGGCTGGCCCAGCCAACACGCTGCGTTACAACGTCATCCACGCCCACACGCAGCAACTCCCAAATGGCCTCAATCGAGCGGTCCGCCGTTAGCCCGACACTATTCCCCAGAACGCCTAGCACTCCGGCCGCACCCACACATCCAACACCCCGCCCGTTTCCACCACGAACCGCCACACCCAGGCAGCGGGGGAGAGCTGCGGCTCTGTACCGACCATGTGCACGTCGGCTGCAATGCACTGCTTCATCAGCGTGCCGGCTCGTTGAACGTGATAGTCGGACGTCACCACGGTCACGGACGTCCAGCCTCGCTCCGCCGCAAGATCGCGGAGTCGTGCGGCCTCGCCCCTGGTGTTGAGCGGATCCGGACGGAAGCAGTCAAGGTGAGTGACGCCGTCGTGCTCTTCACAAAACTCATCCGAACCGGCGTTGGCGGGTAGACCGGTGGTGACAACCACTAAGTCCTGGATTCCCAATTGGTCCCGCAAGGCGAGGCCCACCGGGAGTCGTTCGTTGCTCATGCCGCCGAGGACCACAATGGCGTCGGTTCGCGGGGGAGTGGCGTGGGGCGGGTTGTGAAAAAGCTGGAAGGCGGCGATCAGCCACAGGACACCCGCCAGGACGCAAGCCACCAACGTCCAGGCGAGCTTTCGTTTGAACGTCACCGGGTATCTACGTCCTCGAACACCAGGAAGGTTTGGGTGTCCAGGATGCCGTCCATGGATTGCAGTTGATCGAAGATCACACGGCGGAGGTGGATGTTGTCGGTGGCGCGGACCAGGAGGATGACGTCGAAGTCGCCGCCCACCAAAGCGATGTGGTGGATCTCCGGGATGGCCCGCAGCTGTTCCTTCAACTCGCGCCACGAGTGCTGCTGAACCTTCAACGTCACGTAAGCCGAGGACCGAAGGCCCGCTTTGATGGGATCCACCAGCGCCGTGAACTTGGTCAGCACACCCTCGCCCGTGAGCCGGGCGATCCGCGAGTACGCGTGGGCGCGGCTGATGTGGACGTTCTCGGCCACCTGCGTGATGGACATGCGCCCATCAGTGGTCAGCTCGCGAATGATGTCCCGGTCCACACTGTCCAGCGGTACGGCGGTCTGCTCCGCCTCGGCCTCGCTCACTGGCTCTCCAATTCGTCTACAGCACGGGCACGTTACCCAGCTCACAATTGCAATTCGTCTTTCAGAATACCCAGTTTAGGCAAGGGCTTCCATGATTCGGCGGAAAGCTGGATACGAAACAGAGCCGGGGAACATACTGGAAGCACATAGTGGCTAGAGAAGGACGGACCAATGACGATCCACGCAGACCACTCTGCGCCGGAAACGGCTGTAGAGGACCCAGCTGCTGACGTTCGGACAAAATTCGGCATCAGCGTTGAGGACTACATGCTCCCCGCCCGGCACCAGATCCAAATGGTGAACCCGGACGGCACCCTCCGCTCCCATGACGAGCAAGGCACCGAACCCGGCCACGAGTACCCCACCCCCAGCGACGCTGAACTGATGGCCGCTTACGAGCAGCTCGTCGTCGGGCGTCGCGTCAACGACCAGAACTCTGCGCTCGTCCGGCAGGGCCGCATGGCCGTCTACCCCTCGAGCCACGGCCAGGAAGCCTGCCAGGTTGCAGCTGCCATGTGTCTCAGCGAAGGTGACTGGCTGTTCCCCACCTACCGTGACGCCGTCGCCGTCATGACCCGCGGGGTGGACCCCGTTGAGGTGATGACCATCTTCCGCGGCGACTGGCACGGCGGGTACGACCCCAAAGAGCACAACGTCGGCATCCAGTGCACTCCGCTGACCACCCAGCTGCTGCACGCCGTGGGCGTTGCCCACGCTGCCAAGCTGCGCGGTGAGAACACTGTAGTGATGGCCATGTGCGGCGACGGTGCCACCAGCGAAGGCGACTTCCACGAGGCACTGAACTTCGCCGCCGTCTTCCACCTGCCCGTCATCTTCTTCGTGCAGAACAACAAGTACGCCATCTCCGTACCGCTCAGCCACCAGTCCGTGGCGCCGTCGCTGGCCCACAAGGCTGTTGGCTACGGCATGGCCGGCGAACGCGTTGACGGCAACGACCTCGTCGCGCTGCTCGCCGTGATGGACCGCGCCGTAAAGCTGGCCCGCGAAGGATCCGGGCCGCTGCTCATCGAAGCCCACACGTACCGCATGCAGGCGCACACCAACGCCGACGACGCCACCCGCTACCGTCCGGACAGCGAAGTTGCCGAATGGCAGGCCAAGGACCCGCTGGCACGCATGAAGTCGTACCTCACGGACAAAGGACTGCTGGACGATTCCGCTTCGGAGCGCATTGCTTCGCATGCCGAGGCCGTCGCCACTCAGCTTCGCGAAGGCCTGGGGGAGGACGTTCCGGTGCAGCCGCTGGACCTCTTTAAGTACGTCTTCCACAAGCAGACCCCGCAGCTGAAAGAACAGTCCGAACTACTCGCCAGCGAACTCGCCCGCGCCGAAAGCGCTAACACCGGATCGGAGAGCGCAAAATGACCGTCACCACTACCGTTAACGGCAACGTCAGTGCAGCCACCGCCAGCGCCGCCGCCTCCGCCGCGGCCACTGCCGAAGCCACCGGCCCGCAGAGCCTCACCATGGCCAAGGCGCTCAACACCGCCATGGCCGACGCCATGCGCGCCGACTCCTCCGTCCTGGTATTCGGCGAGGACGTGGGCATGCTGGGCGGCGTCTTCCGCATCACCGACGGCCTCATGGCCGAATTCGGCGAACAACGCTGCTTCGACACCCCGCTCGCCGAATCCGGCATCGTCGGCATGGCCGTGGGTATGGCCATCAACGGCATGCGACCCGTCATCGAAATGCAGTTCGACGCCTTCGCCTACCCGGCCTTCGAACAGATCGTCAGCCACGTAGCCAAAATGCACAACCGCACCAAGGGCAAGCTCAAAATGCCCATGGTCATCCGTGTGCCCTACGCCGGCGGCATCGGGGGAGTGGAGCACCACTGCGACTCCTCCGAGTCCTACTACGCCCACACCGCCGGCCTGAAGGTCTACACCCCGGCCACCGTGGCCGACGGCTACCGGATGCTCCGCGAAGCCATCGACTCCGATGACCCCGTGATGTTCATGGAACCCAAGAAGCTCTACTGGTCCAAGGACCAGGTGGACTTGGGTGCCCTGCGAGCAGAGCACGACGCCGGCACCTCCACCGAGGGCCGCGCAGCTGTTGCCCGTCCCGGCACGGACGCGACGCTCATCGCCTACGGTCCGTCCGTCCCCACCGCGCTCGCCGCTGCCGCTGCCGCCGCCGAAGAGGGCCGCTCCCTGGAAGTCATCGACGTCCGCACCCTCGTCCCCTTCGACGACGAAACCGTCTGCGCGTCCGTACGCAAGACGGGACGCGCCGTCGTGATCGCCGAAGCCCACGGATTCGCGTCCGTGTCCTCCGAGATCGTGGCCCGCGTCCAGGAACGCGCATTCCACTACCTCGCCGCGCCGATCCTCCGCGTGACCGGCTTCGACGTCCCGTTCCCGTCTCCCAAGCTGGAGCACTACTACCTGCCAAGCGTCGACCGTATCCTCGACGCCGTCGACGACCTTCAATGGGAGGACTGACCATGAGCTCAGATATGCAGGTCTTCAAACTGCCCGACTTGGGGGAGGGCCTCACCGAGGCCGAACTGGTGAACTGGCTCGTTGCCGTGGGTGACGAGATCGTGGTTGACCAGCCCATCGCCGAGGTTGAGACCGCCAAGTCCATGGTTGAGGTGCCCTCGCCGTACGCCGGCACCGTTGCCGAGTTGCACGGTGAGGCCGGTCAAACGCTCGACGTCGGCAAGCCGCTGATCTCGATCGCTCGCGCTGGTTCTTCCGCTGGCTCTGCCTCGGGTTCTGGTTCGCCCGCTGCCGTTCCTGTTCCTGTTCCGGCTGGTTCTGTGGATCCTTCTCCGGTGTCCTCGGGGCTTGACGCTTCGCCGGCTGTTGAAGCTGCCGCCGAGACGTACCGGACCGAGGAGAAGGCCGGCTCGGGCAACGTGCTGATCGGCTACGGTACGCCAGGGGGAGTCACCGGTGGCCGGACCCGGCCGCGGAAGACGAGTGGTTCTGCTGATCCTGTTTCTGCTCCGGTTGCCGTTGCTGAGCCGGTGATGGAACCGGCTGTGGCTGGGACGCGTATCCCCGGCAAGCTCAGTGCTGTCATCTCGCCGCTGGTCCGCAAGATGGCGCGCGACCACGGTGTCTCCCTTGATGCGATTGAGGGCTCGGGTGCCAGCGGGTTGATCATGCGTAAGGATGTGGAGGCGGCTATTTCTGCGCCGGAGGCACCTGCTGCTGTTTCTGCTCCTGCTGCTTCTCGTGTTGCTTCTCCCGCTCCCGCTCCCGCTTCTGCTGATGCGGGTGCCGTTGACGGCCGGACTGGTTTGGCTGTCTCGGCGCGGACGCCTGTCCGTGGGGTCCGCAAGGCTGTGGCCGCGAACATGACCCGCAGCCGCTCGGAGATTCCGGAAGCCACCGTTTGGGTGGACGTCGATGCAACGGCACTGCTGGAAATGCGGGCCGAGCTCAAGAAGCGCGCCCCGCACGATACCCCCGGTCTGCTGGCCTTCATCGCCCGGTTTGTCACGGCTGGGTTAAAAAGGTACCCGGCCCTGAACACGCGCTTTGAGACTGCTTCCGATGGCTCGCAGGAAATCGTTGGCTTCGACGGCATCAACCTCGGCTTCGCTGCCCAGACCGACCGCGGACTCGTTGTCCCTTCCGTCCAGAATGCTCATGAACTGAGTGCCCGCGAACTGGACGCAGAGATCCGCCGACTCACCGCCGTCGCCCGTGACGGAAAGGCGACCCCCACCGAACTCGGCTCCGGCACCTTCACGCTGAACAACTATGGCGTATTCGGTGTGGACGGCTCGGCCGCGATCATCAACTACCCCGAGGTTGCGATGCTCGGCGTGGGCCGCATCATCGACAAGCCCTGGGTGGTCAACGGTGAGCTGGCCGTCCGCAAGGTCACCGAACTGACCCTCGCCTTCGACCACCGAGTGTGCGACGGCGAAACCGCTGCCGGCTTCCTCCGGTACGTCGCCGACGCAATCGAGAACCCCGGTGGTGCGCTCGCCGACATGTAACCCCCGACGCTCGTTACCTTTTTCGTAGCCTGTTTCCTGGTGCAGGATATGGGTGTGCTGGCCTGCTGATCCCGGCATGATTGCGTCGCTCTGTCGATCCGATGATCTTGAGAGTGTTGTCACCGGGGTT